>NZ_JAPCIK010000035.1:0-58374 GCF_025910115.1 Pseudomonas sp. RG1 | reverse complement strand
CGCTCATTGTGTAGGAGCTGCCGAAGGCTGCGATCTTTTGCTTTTGCCTTTCTGTGGGAGCGAGCCTGCTCGCGAAGGCGGCCCGCAGGTCAACCCGTTTCTGTCTAATACGCGCGATCCAAGCGCAGGAGCTGCCGGAGGCTGCGATCTTTTGATTTGCATGCTGTAAGCGCGAAACCGCCAGCCCCAAAACCTCAAAACGCAGATACAAAAACGCCCGGCATTACCCGGGCGTTCTGTATTGACTTGATTAACGAGCGCGGTAAGTGATCCGCCCTTTGCTCAAGTCATAGGGCGTCAGCTCGACGCGCACTTTGTCACCGGTAAGAATACGAATGTAGTTCTTGCGCATCTTGCCGGAAATATGCGCGGTTACGACGTGCCCATTTTCCAACTCCACACGAAACATGGTGTTGGGCAGGGTGTCGACGACAGTGCCTTCCATTTCGAAGCTGTCTTCTTTCGACATGCAGTAAAGCCCTCGGTATCCAATGAATGGCCCGGTGCAACTGCGCCAGGCAAAAGCGGCGTGCATTGTGCCCGAAAAATGGTGTTTACGCCAAGGGGTTTAGGCCGCAGGTTCAGTTCAGGATGACCCAGCGCTGATTGATCAGCAATTCGATGGGCCGATATTGCGTCTTGTAATTCATCTTTTTGCAGTTCTTGATCCAATAACCCAGGTACACGGCCTCAAGGCCCAGACGCTGGCTCTCGGCGATTTGCCAGAGGATTGCGTAACGGCCGAGGCTGCGGCGTTCTTCGTTCGGTTCGTAGAAGGTGTACACCGCCGACAGGCCGTTGGGCAGCAGATCGGTGACTGCTACCGCGAGCAACCGTCCGTCGAGTCGAAACTCGTAGAAACGCGAGAAGGGCAGGTCACGCACCAGGAACGTCGAGAACTGATCGCGGCTCGGCGGGTACATGTCGCCGTCGGCATGGCGCTGTTCGATGTAGCGCTGGTACAGGTCGAAATACTCTTCGCTGAAGTGCGGTTTGACCGGCTGCACTTGCAGGTCGGCGTTGCGTTTGTAGATACGCTTCTGCTGGCGATTGGCGATGAACTGGGCGGAGGGAATGCGCGCAGGCACGCACGCATTGCAATTCTGGCAATGCGGCCGGTACAGATGATCGCCGCTGCGACGAAAGCCCATTTCCGACAGGTCTGCGTAGACATGCACATCCATGGGCTGACTCGGGTCGAGAAACAGCGTCGTGGCCTGCTCCTCGGGCAGATAACTGCAAGAGTGGGGCTGAGTGGCATAAAACTTCAAACGCGCCAACTCGGTCATGAATCAACCCTCGGGATAAGCTGGTGGATTAAGTGTAAGCCACCTGCGCAAAAGTCGCTCAGCAAACCCAAGTCGCCGAATTCGGTTGGTCGAGATGGCGTTGGAGATAGTCGGCGAATTCGTCGCGCGGAATGGACCGTGCACCGAGGCTGTGCAGGTGATCGGTCGGCATCTGGCAGTCGATCAGCACAAACCCGGCGGCTTTCAAATGCTGGACCAGCGTGGCAAAGCCATATTTGGATGCATTGTCAGCGCGGCTGAACATCGACTCGCCAAAAAACAGTTGGCCCATCGCCAGGCCGTACAGGCCGCCGACCAGCTGTCCCTCGTCCCAGACCTCAACCGAATGAGCGAAACCGCGCCGATGCAATTCTACGTAAGCATCCTGCATGGCCTCGGTGATCCAGGTGCCGTCGGCGTAGTCACGCGGGGCAGCGCAGGCGCGGATGACGGCGTCGAAATCCTGATCGAAGGTCACTTGATAGCGTTGCTTGCGCAGCAGCTTGCCGAGGCTGCGCGAGACGTGCAGTTCATCGGGAAACAGCACGGTGCGAGGGTCTGGCGACCACCAGAGAATGGGTTGGCCTTCGGAGAACCAGGGAAAGCAGCCATGGCGATAGGCCTGGATCAGGCGGTCGGCGGACAGATCGCCGCCGGCGGCGAGCAATCCGTTCGGCTCGCGCATGGCTTTTTCCAGTGGCGGAAAGGTCAGGGAATTACGTTGTAACCAAGTCAGCATGGCATCCAGGCTTGCAGAAGGGGAGGGCGGTCAGGGGGCGTGCAGGCCCCGCGAAAGAGTTTGCCGCGAAACGGCGCCGCTGTCCTGCACAGTTGTCTGGTGCAGCGAGCATTGAGCTGCAACTTGATGTGTCGCCCGTGGTCGTAAGCGTCGCCGTGTCGATGCTGAGGAGCATTCCTGTGAGCCCGATTCGGCCAGGTTCGCTACGTTCATCAAATACAGCTCATAAGCCTTTGTCACCAAAGGCAATGCATGCTCCAATTGCAAGGCATTGCGTGTGCGATTGGCTATGCTCAAGGCTGGGGTCTGAAACATGGCGTCGGGCGCACAAACCCGTACAATGCCGGGTTGTGACGGCCTTTTCGCTGCGCACAGTGTTTATGGCTGTGTTTATAAAACCAGTGGCACAGTGTTAAAAGTAGTCCCAGTTGAGCTTTTCACCTTTTTTACCTGCCTGGATTGGGCAGTTTTTTATCGTCATTCAATAGATGGACGCGCCTCGGGCGCAGGAAAAGAAGCGTTTTGAAGAAGACCACCGAAGCACCCAAAACAGTCGTTCCGCTCTGGCGCCAGCAACTGCACTACCGGCTCAAGGAAGGTGCATTGATCGCCATCGGCGCCTTGTGCCTGTTCCTGATGATGGCTTTGCTGACTTACGGCAAGGACGACCCGGGCTGGAGCCATAACAGCAAGATCGACGATGTGCAGAACTTCGGCGGCCCGGCCGGCTCTTACAGCGCCGATATCCTGTTCATGGTGCTCGGCTACTTCGCCTATATCTTTCCGTTGCTGCTGGCGGTCAAGGCGTACCAGATCTTCCGTCAACGCCACGAACCATGGCAGTGGAGCGGCTGGCTGTTTTCCTGGCGCCTGATCGGTCTGGTGTTCCTCGTACTGTCCGGTGCTGCGCTTGCGCACATTCATTTCCATGCCGCGACCGGTCTGCCGGCCGGCGCTGGCGGTGCCCTGGGCGAAAGCCTTGGCGATCTGGCGAAGAATGCGCTGAACATTCAGGGCAGCACGCTGCTGTTCATCGCGCTGTTCCTGTTCGGCCTGACCGTATTCACCGACCTGTCGTGGTTCAAGGTGATGGACGTCACCGGCAAGATCACCCTCGATCTGTTCGAGCTGTTCCAGGGCGCGCTCAACCGCTGGTGGTCGGCGCGCACCGAGCGCAAGCAACTGGTCGCGCAACTGCGTGAGGTTGATGACCGCGTCCACGATGTGGTCGCACCGACTGTCACCGACAAGCGTGAACAGGCCAAGGTCAAGGAACGCCTGATCGAGCGTGAGCAAGCGCTGAGCAAGCACATGTCCGACCGCGAGAAGCAGGTGCCACCGGTGATCGCTCCGGCACCAGCCAAGGCGCCGGAGCCGAGCAAGCGCGTGCAGAAAGAGAAGCAGGCGCCGTTGTTCGTCGACAGCGCGGTCGAAGGCACCTTGCCGCCGATCTCGATTCTTGATCCAGCGGAAAAGAAACAACTCAACTATTCGCCCGAGTCCTTGGCGGCGGTCGGCCACTTGCTGGAAATCAAGCTCAAGGAATTCGGCGTCGAAGTCACCGTTGATTCGATCCACCCGGGCCCGGTGATTACCCGTTACGAAATCCAGCCTGCCGCCGGGGTAAAGGTCAGCCGCATCGCCAACCTGGCCAAAGACCTGGCGCGTTCGCTGGCGGTGACCAGTGTGCGGGTGGTCGAGGTGATTCCGGGCAAGACCACTGTCGGTATCGAGATTCCCAACGAAGACCGCCAGATCGTACGTTTCTCCGAGGTGCTGTCGACCCCCGAGTACGACAACTTCAAATCCCCGGTCACCCTGGCGCTCGGTCATGATATCGGCGGCAAGCCGGTCATCACTGACCTGGCGAAGATGCCGCACTTGCTGGTGGCCGGTACCACCGGTTCCGGTAAGTCGGTGGGCGTGAACGCGATGATCCTGTCGATCCTGTTCAAGTCCGGGCCTGACGACGCCAAGCTGATCATGATCGACCCGAAAATGCTTGAGCTGTCGATCTACGAAGGCATTCCGCACCTGCTCTGCCCGGTTGTGACCGACATGAAGGACGCCGCCAACGCCTTGCGCTGGAGCGTTGCCGAGATGGAGCGTCGCTACAAGCTGATGGCGAAAATGGGCGTGCGTAACCTGTCCGGCTTCAACGCCAAGGTCAAGGAAGCCCAGGATGCCGGCGAGCCGTTGAGCGATCCGCTGTACAAGCGCGAAAGCATTCACGACGAAGCGCCGCTGCTGCAGAAACTGCCGACCATCGTCGTAGTGGTGGACGAATTCGCCGACATGATGATGATCGTCGGCAAGAAGGTTGAAGAACTGATCGCCCGTATTGCGCAAAAGGCGCGTGCGGCGGGGATTCACTTGATTCTTGCGACCCAGCGCCCGTCGGTGGACGTGATCACCGGTCTGATCAAGGCCAACATCCCGACCCGTATGGCGTTCCAGGTATCGAGCAAGATCGACTCGCGGACCATCATCGACCAGGGTGGCGCCGAGCAACTGCTCGGTCACGGTGACATGCTCTACATGCCGCCGGGCACCAGTCTGCCGATCCGCGTCCACGGCGCATTCGTCTCCGACGATGAGGTTCACCGCGTGGTCGAAGCGTGGAAGCTGCGCGGCGCGCCGGAATACAACGACGATATCCTCAACGGTGTCGAAGAGGCGGGTAGCGGCTTTGAAGGCAGTAGCGGTGGTGGTGACGGTGATGATCCGGAAGCCGACGCGCTGTATGACGAAGCGGTGCAGTTCGTCCTCGAAAGCCGTCGCGCGTCGATTTCCGCTGTGCAGCGCAAGCTGAAGATCGGCTACAACCGCGCCGCGCGGATGATCGAGGCGATGGAGATGGCCGGCGTTGTTACCTCAATGAACACCAACGGTTCGCGTGAAGTCCTGGCCCCGGGCCCGGTACGCGACTGAAACGCAACGACTCGGGTGGCGCAATGACGCGCCACCCGCTTTCCCACGAGTATTCAAGAGGACTCTCATGCGCCTTATCCGCATGCTGTTGCCAGTACTGGCGCTGACCACACTCACGGCCCTCGCCGATGAAAAGGACGTGGCGCGTCTGACCCAATTGCTCGAAACATCGAAAACCCTGTCGGCGAACTTTTCGCAGTTGACCCTCGACGGCACCGGCACCCAGTTGCAGGAAACCACCGGCAACATGACCCTGCAGCGTCCGGGCCTGTTCTACTGGCACACCAACGCGCCGGCCGAGCAGACCATGGTTTCCGATGGTAAGAAAGTCACCTTGTGGGACCCGGACCTGGAACAGGCGACCATCAAGAAGCTCGACGAGCGTCTGACCCAGACGCCGGCGCTGCTGCTGTCCGGCGATGTCTCGAAGATCAGCCAGAGCTTCGATATCAGCGCGAAAGAGGCGGGCGGCGTGATCGACTTCACTCTCAAGCCGAAAACCAAGGACACCCTGTTCGACAACCTGCGCCTGTCGTTCCGTAACGGTCTGCTCAATGACATGCAACTAATCGACAGTGTCGGCCAGCGCACCAATATCCTGTTTACAGGGGTCAAGGCCAACGAAGCGGTGCCAGCGTCCAAATTCAAATTCGACATTCCCAAGGGTGCCGACGTTATCCAGGAATAAACACCGGCCCTTTGTGTCAGGGCCTTTGTGGTGAGGGCCTGCTATTGAGGGGCTATTGTGGCGAGGGGATTTATCCCCGTCCGGCTGCGCAGCAGTCGTCGCTTTTGGGGCCGCTTCGCAGCCCAATGGGGATAAATCCCCTCACCACAGGTTCTTCAGCAGATTTCAGAAAATCAGAGGTTTCAACGCTACGTGATGGATCTGTTTCGCAGTGCACCGATTGCTCAACCCTTGGCCGCGCGTCTGCGTGCAGCCAATCTGGATGAGTACGTCGGTCAGGAACACGTGCTCGCTCGCGGCAAGCCTCTGCGTGAGGCGCTGGAGCAGGGCGCGCTGCATTCGATGATCTTCTGGGGGCCGCCGGGCGTGGGCAAGACCACCCTGGCGCGCTTGCTCGCAGAAGTCTCCGATGCGCACTTCGAAACGGTTTCGGCGGTGCTCGCCGGGGTCAAGGAAATCCGCCAGGCCGTTGAAATCGCCAAGCAGCAGGCCGGCCAGTACGGCAAGCGCACGATCCTGTTTGTCGATGAAGTGCACCGTTTCAACAAGTCGCAGCAGGACGCGTTTCTGCCCTACGTTGAAGACGGCACACTGATCTTCATCGGCGCCACCACTGAAAACCCTTCGTTCGAACTCAACAACGCCCTGTTGTCGCGGGCCCGCGTCTACGTGCTGAAAAGCCTCGACGAAGCGGCGCTGCGCAAGCTGGTACATCGCGCGCTGACCGAGGAGCGTGGGCTGGGCAAGCGCAACCTGACCCTGAGCGATGAAGGTTTTCAGATGTTGCTGTCCGCCGCTGATGGTGATGGCCGGCGTCTGCTCAATCTGCTGGAAAACGCCTCTGATCTGGCCGAAGACAACAGCGAAATCGGCACCGAGCTGCTGCAAAGCCTGCTCGGCGACACCCGTCGACGTTTCGACAAGGGTGGCGAAGCGTTTTACGACCAGATCTCGGCCCTGCACAAATCCGTGCGCGGCTCCAACCCTGACGGCGCGTTGTACTGGTTTGCGCGGATGATCGACGGCGGCTGCGATCCGCTGTATCTGGCGCGGCGCGTGGTGCGCATGGCCAGCGAAGACATCGGCAATGCCGATCCGCGTGCGCTGAGCCTGTGCCTGGCGGCGTGGGAAGTGCAGGAGCGTCTCGGCAGCCCCGAGGGCGAATTGGCAGTCGCCCAGGCCATTACTTATCTGGCCTGCGCACCGAAAAGCAATGCGGTGTACATGGGCTTCAAAACTGCGCTGCGCGCAGCGGCTGAGAACGGCTCGCTGGAAGTCCCGCTGCACCTGCGCAATGCACCGACCAAGCTGATGAAGCAATTGGGTTATGGCGACGAATACCGCTACGCCCACGACGAGCCGGACGCCTATGCCGCCGGCGAAGACTATTTTCCGGAAGAACTCGAGCCGATTCCGTTCTATCAGCCAGTGCCCCGTGGCCTGGAGTTGAAGATCGGCGAGAAGCTCAATCACCTCGCTCAGCTCGATCGTCTGAGCCCTAGGCAGCGGAGAAAATAGTGGTTCCATTGATCCTTGCAGTGTCGGTCGGCGGTGTTGCCGGCACCCTGTTGCGCTTCGCCACCGGTAATTGGGTCAGCGCCAATTGGCCGCGGCACTTCTATACCGCGACGCTGGCCGTTAATATCGTGGGCTGCCTGCTGATTGGCGTGTTGTACGGCCTGTTTCTGATACGCCCGGAGGTGCCGATCGAAGTACGCGCCGGGTTGATGGTCGGCTTCCTCGGGGGGCTGACGACTTTTTCATCCTTTTCACTGGATACGGTGCGCCTGCTGGAAAGCGGGCAAGTGTTGCTGGCCCTGGGCTATGCCGCACTCAGCGTATTCGGCGGGCTGCTCGCGACGTGGGCCGGCCTGTCCCTGACCAAACTTTGATAACGAGAAACCGACATGCTCGATTCCAAACTGTTACGTAGCAACCTTCAGGACGTAGCGGACCGCCTGGCTTCCCGTGGCTTTGCCCTGGACACCGCGCGCATCGAAGCGCTGGAAGAACAGCGCAAGACCGTCCAGACCCGCACTGAAGCACTGCAGGCTGAGCGTAACGCGCGTTCCAAATCCATCGGGCAGGCCAAGCAGCGTGGCGAAGACATCGCGCCGCTGATGGCGGACGTCGAGCGCATGGCGGGCGAGCTGAGCGCTGGCAAGGTCGAGCTGGATGCGATCCAGACCGAACTCGATTCGATCCTGCTCGGTATCCCGAACCTGCCGCACGAGTCGGTTCCGGTCGGCAAGGACGAAGACGACAACGTCGAAGTGCGCCGCTGGGGCACGCCGACTCAGTTCGATTTCGAAGTCAAAGACCACGTTGCCCTCGGCGAAAAGTTCGGCTGGCTGGACTTTGAAACCGCCGCCAAGCTGTCCGGCGCGCGCTTTGCGCTGTTGCGTGGCCCGATCGCGCGGCTGCATCGCGCACTGGCGCAGTTCATGATCAACCTGCATGTCACCGAACATGGCTACGAAGAGGCTTACACGCCTTATCTGGTTCAGGCTCCGGCGCTGCAAGGCACCGGCCAGTTGCCAAAGTTCGAAGAGGATCTGTTCAAGATTGCCCGCGAAGGCGAAGCCGATCTGTACCTGATCCCGACTGCCGAAGTGTCGCTGACCAACATCGTTGCCGGCGAAATCGTCGATTCGAAACTGCTGCCGATCAAGTTCGTCGCCCATACCCCATGCTTCCGCAGCGAAGCCGGTGCGTCGGGCCGCGACACGCGTGGCATGATCCGCCAGCACCAGTTCGACAAAGTCGAAATGGTCCAGATCGTCGAGCCATCGCAATCGATGGAAGCGCTGGAAGGCCTGACCGCCAACGCCGAAAAGGTTCTGCAACTGCTCGGTCTGCCTTACCGCACCCTGGCGCTGTGCACCGGCGACATGGGCTTCAGCGCGGTCAAGACCTACGATCTGGAAGTGTGGATTCCGAGCCAGGACAAATACCGCGAAATCTCCTCGTGCTCCAACTGCGGCGATTTCCAGGCGCGGCGCATGCAGGCGCGTTTCCGCAACCCGGAAACCGGCAAGCCTGAGCTGGTGCACACTTTGAACGGCTCCGGCCTGGCGGTCGGTCGTACTCTGGTTGCCGTGCTGGAAAACTACCAGCAGGCCGACGGTTCTATCCGCGTACCGGACGTGCTCAAGCCGTACATGGGTGGCCTCGAGGTCATCGGCTAAATGAAATATCTGCCGCTGTTTCACAACCTGCGCGGCAGTCGTGTGTTGGTTGTCGGTGGGGGGGAAATTGCCTTGCGCAAATCCCGCCTGCTGGCCGATGCCGGTGCGCTGCTGCGGGTGGTCGCACCTGAAATCGAAACGCAACTGGCTGAACTGGTCGCTACCAGCGGCGGTGAATGCCTGTTGCGCGGTTACGCCGAAATGGATCTGGACGGTTGCGGGCTGATCATTGCCGCTACCGACGACGAAACGCTCAACGCGCAAGTCTCCACCGACGCCCACCGCCGTTGCGTGCCGGTCAACGTGGTCGATGCGCCGGCCTTGTGCAGCGTGATCTTCCCGGCGATCGTCGATCGCTCGCCGTTGATCATCGCCGTGTCCAGCGGCGGCGATGCGCCGGTACTGGCGCGTCTGATCCGCGCGAAAATCGAAACCTGGATTCCTTCCACTTACGGTCAGTTGGCTGGATTGGCTGCGCGTTTTCGCAATCAGGTGAAAAACCTGTTTCCGGATGTTCAGCAGCGTCGCGGCTTCTGGGAAGACGTTTTCCAAGGCCCGATTGCCGATCGTCAACTGGCCGGGCAGGGCGCTGAAGCCGAGCGCCTGTTGCAGGCCAAGGTCGATGGCGAGCCCATGGTCACCACTGGCGAGGTTTATCTGGTCGGTGCCGGCCCCGGTGATCCGGATCTGTTGACCTTCCGCGCACTGCGCCTGATGCAGCAAGCCGATGTGGTGCTCTATGACCGCCTTGTGGCACCGGCAATTCTCGAGTTGTGCCGTCGCGATGCCGAACGGGTGTATGTCGGCAAGCGTCGCTCCGAACACGCCGTGCCGCAGGATCAGATCAACCAGCAACTGGTCGATCTGGCCAAGGCCGGCAAGCGTGTGGTGCGGTTGAAGGGTGGCGATCCGTTTATCTTCGGCCGCGGTGGCGAAGAGATCGAAGAACTCGCGGCCCACGGTATTCCATTCCAGGTGGTCCCCGGCATTACCGCGGCCAGCGGTTGCGCTGCTTATGCGGGGATTCCGCTGACCCACCGTGACCATGCGCAGTCCGTGCGGTTTGTCACTGGCCACTTGAAGGATGGTTCCACCGATCTGCCATGGGCCGATCTTGTCGCCCCGGCGCAGACGCTGGTGTTCTACATGGGCCTGGTGGGTTTGCCGATCATCTGTGAGCAGTTGATCAAGCATGGTCGCGCGGCGGATACCCCGGCGGCGTTGATTCAGCAGGGCACCACGGTCAATCAGCGGGTTTTCACCGGCACGCTGGCGGATTTGCCGCGAATGGTGGCGGAGCATGAAGTGCATGCACCGACCTTGGTGATCGTCGGCGAAGTGGTACAACTTCGCGAGAAGCTGGCGTGGTTTGAAGGGGCGCAGGCGCAGGTCTAAAGACCGCGTCGTTCCCTTCGCGAGCAGGCTCGCTCCCACATTGGATCTGTGTCATGCACAAATCCGGTGTGGGAGCGAGCCTGCTCGCGAACGGGGTCTCGAAAACACCGAGCTAATCAACCCCGGCGCCAAACCCCTTTCCCGATCAACCGCTCGCGATCATGCGCTACGCTGAAATCCTGCTGCGGCCCCTTCGGCACCACGCCGGTCGGGTTGATGGTCTTGTGGCTGCCATAGTAGTGATGCTTGATGTGCTGGAAATCCACGGTTTCGGCAATTCCCGACCACTGATACATCTCGCGTAGCCAGTTCGACAGATTCGGGTAATCGGCAATCCGCCGCAGGTTGCACTTGAAGTGCCCGTGGTACACCGCGTCGAAACGAATCATCGTGGTGAACAAGCGCACGTCGGCTTCGGTCAGGTATTCCCCGCTCAGGTAACGATTGGCACCCAGCAGTTGCTCCAGATGATCCAGTTCGGCGAAGACTTCATCGAACGCCTGTTCGTAGGCTTGCTGCGAAGTAGCGAATCCGGCGCGGTAGACACCGTTGTTCACCGCCGGGTAGATCCGCTCGTTCAGCGCATCGATCTCGTTGCGTAGCGGCGCCGGATAAAAGTCCAGATCGTTACCAGTGAGCCCGTCGAAGGCGCTGTTGAACATGCGGATGATTTCCGCCGATTCATTGCTGACAATGCGCTTGAGTTTCTTGTCCCACAGCACTGGCACCGTCACGCGCCCGGTGTAATCAGGCGTGTCAGCGGTGTAGCGCTGATGCATGAAGTCGAAGCCATCGAGTTTGTCGCCGGTCGAGCCGAGCGCTTTGTCGAAAGTCCAGCCGTTCTCCAGCATCAGCCAGCTGACCACCGACACGTCGATCAGACTTTCCAGCCCTTTGAGTTTGCGCAGGATCAGCGTGCGATGCGCCCAAGGGCAGGCGAGGGAAACATAGAGGTGATAGCGCCCGGCTTCGGCAGTGAAACCGCCTTCACCGCTGGGGCCTGGCTGACCGTCGGCGGTCACCCAGTTGCGGCGTTGCGCTTGTTCGCGCTGGAACGCGCCGTCCTTGCTGCTTTCGTACCACTTGTCCTGCCAGTGGCCATCGACGAGTAAACCCATGATCAAGACTCCCAAAACCAATATTCGTTGGAGTCGAGTCTATTCCGATGAGTTCGAACAAAAAGCGCAAAGATCGGGCGCTAATGATCGGTTAGATCGATGTGTTACGCGCCGCCCAATACTGTTCTGCGGTTGCGAAGGCCTGTTCGCGATTCTGACCGAGACCGCGCAGGGCGAGGGCCATGGTCGCAATCAAGGCCATTTGCGGGTAACTGTCGACCACATCGCCACGCCACACGGCTTTCAAGTGCTCGATGTCCAGCGAGGCGGGTTTGACGTGGCGCTGCGCTGACAGCTGCGGCCATTCTTCGTCCCAGCTCTGACCGCCGCTGGTGCCATAAAGGTGGCTGGTGGCGTCGGGGTTGATCTCGATTTCACCGCCATCGCCCTTGACCACAATTGCCGTGTCGCCGAGCAAGCCGCTGGCATCGCGATGCACCGCCTGATAGCCCGGGTGGAAAATGCTTTGCAGGCCACAACGTGCGCCGAGCGGATTGAGAATCCGCGCCAACGAGTGGATCGGCGACCGCAGGCCCAGGGTATTGCGCAGGTCGATCATCTTTTGCAACTGTGGCGCCCAGTCCACCAGCGGCATAAACGCCAGGCCGCCGTTGTCCAGTGCCGCGCCGACCTGCTGCCAATTGCGGCACAGGGGAATGTTCAGTTCGCCCAGCAGTTGTTCGCTGTACAGACGCCCGGCCGTGTGCGCGCCGCCGCCATGCATGAAGATGCGTACGCCGTTTTGCGCCAGGCACTTGGCCGCCAGCAGATACCACGGCAGGTGGCGTTTTTTGCCGGCGTAGGTCGGCCAGTCCAGGTCGACATTCAATGCGGGCGCGTGCAAGCGTGCGCGCAGGGCTTCGGTGAAACCGGCCATTTCCTCGGCACTTTCTTCCTTGTGCCGCAGCAACATCAGGAAGGCACCCAGTTGCGTATCTTCGACCTTGTCATCGAGCACCATGCCCATGGCCTCGCGGGCTTCCTCGCGCGTCAGGTCGCGGGCGCCGCGCTTGCCCTTGCCGAGAATGCGCACGAATTGCGCGAACGGGTGCTCGGCAGGCGTTTCGAGGGTCAATGCTGGAAAGTCGTTCATAGGCAATTCGTCGGTTTGGGCAGGCCCGCCAGTTTTGCGGCGAGTTTGGCAGGGGTGCCTTTGAACAGTCGGTTCAGGTGCAGGCTGTTGCCTTTGTCGGCGCCGAGTTTCAACGCGGTGTACTTGATCAGCGGACGCGTGGCCGGCGATAGCTGGAATTCGGCGTAGAAGCTACGCAGAAGCTCAAGGACTTCCCAGTGTTCGGGCGTCAACTCGATGTCTTCGGCGGCGGCGAGGGCGCTGGCGACTTCAGCCGACCAGTCGCTGAGGTCAACGAGAAAGCCGTCCTTGTCCAGTTCGATGGCGCGGGCGCCGACGGTCATTGAATTCATAGCCAGCTGTTGACCTTGGCGTGATGGATCGACAGTTCGACGAAGGCCGGGTAGTCAATGGCCTCGGCCCAGTCTGGAACCTCGATCGCACGCGCCTGTGCGTCCTCAACCAATACAAAAAGTTTGATTGGTCGCTCTTGCAGAGCAGCGAACGGCGCAGTGTCCGGTTGCAGCGCATACACCGCATCGCCGGACAACAACACAGCGTCGGCGCTGCCGAGCAGGCGCAGACAACTGCTCAGACGATCGTCGCCGAACGGGGAATGAGACAACACATGCAAAGTCGACATCAGAGGGTGATCACCTGATCGTAACGGTCAATAAGGGCGGTGATGTGTTCAGCAGCAAGCGGCTGCGCTTCGTCCAGCGACAGGTTGCCAAGACCGCGAGCATTGGCGCTTTCGGCGCAATAGAACAGCTCTTCGACACCAAACATCGGCAGCGCCTGCAGATTGGCGCTGAGGTCTTTCTGCTGCAAGGCCCTGGCGTTCTGCCCAGCGGCCAGTTGCAGCACGCCGTCATCGAGAAACAGCAAACCGATCGGCAGATCAAAGGCGCCACCGGCGAGCACGATATCCAGCGCTTCCCGCGCGCCGGGGCCGGACCAAGGCGATTGGCGGCTGATGATCAACAGCGATTTGGCCATGTTCAAGCGCCTCCGAAACAGATGAGCCGATCAGCGTCCTGCACGGCGTCGTGCAATTGACCCAGACCGGACAATTCCCACGGCGTGCTGAGCGAAATCGCTTCACGCTGGTAACGCTTGGCTTCTTCTTCGTTCAACACACCACGGCGCAGAGCGGCGGCGATGCAGACCACGCCGTCAAGTTGCTTTTCGTTGATAAAGGCGCGCCATTGCTTGGGCAAGTCCAGTTCATCCTGCGGCGTCACCACCGCATCGGAGGCGTTGAACACGCCGTCCTGATAGAAGAACAGCCGAACAATCTCATGGCCGCCGGCCAGCGCGGCCTGGGCAAACAGCAAGGCACGGCGCGAGGAGGGCGCATGGGCGGCGGAAAACAGCGCGATGGCGAACTTCATGATGGACTCGATCAGCGAAACTTCGGCCATGATAAAGCTTTATTGCGCGTGCCGCGAAATCTGGTAATACGCGGTTCACGGTGGGAGCCTGCTCGCGAAAGCGTCATCTCGTTCGAGATCAGTTTCGGCAGTCACACCGCCTTCGCGAGCAGGCTCGCTCCCACGGGAGATTTGCGGCGGCTGGATTACGGGGTGATGCCGTAAAGCTCGCAATACTCGATCCAGCCCATCCCCGCCATTTCCGCCACTTCCCGATGCACTTCCAGCCGTTGCGCCTGATATTCCTCGGGCGAAGCAGCGGTCAACTGCAACGTCAGCTCCCAGGCGAACAACCTCTGTCTCTCCGCTTCTTCCTCAAACGCCTCATGCAAGCGTTCTTCGCGATACTGCGCCTGGGTTTCGCCCTTGGCCTGAGCCAGCAGCGGGTTGAGATGGTCGAGGGTTTCACGTAGTTCGGGTCGCGCATCGAGAAACAGTTTCAAAGCCTGTTCATGTCGCTGGTCGCTAGGCGCCATGTAATTTCCTTGTGTGACTGATGACCATAGGGTGCCGCACCTGCTTGCGCATGTCGCGCATAAAAACAGTAAAGCAGAACGATTTGCCGCGTCGCAGTGCTACAGTCCGCTTTTTTCTCGATGAGCAAATGCAATGCGAATGCTGATGGTAGTGCTGGCGGCGGCCCTGTTGGCCGGGTGCGCCGGTTCGGTGATGAACGATGCTCGCAGCAAGAGCCCGGACAAGGTCCTGACCTCGGACAAGCCGGAGAAAGACGTCGCCCGGTGCGTGCAATTCGCCTGGCAGGACGAAGCGGTGTTTGGCGTCGACGCGGCGGCCTATCTGGAACCGCGCGAGTCCGGCGGCACTACGGTTTATACGCGTTCGGCAGAGTCGTTTGTCGATGTGATCACCGAAGCGTCAGGTACGACCTTGAACTATTACGCGCAGAAGAGTGATTTTGTCGCGATGCGGCGGATGGCGGCGATGGCGACCTGCCTGTGATTATGGGGTGAAGCGGTTGACGCTTTCGCGAGCAGGCTCGCTCCCACAAGTTGTAATGCATTGCACTGTGGGAGCGAGCCTGCTCGCGAATACGGCATGACTCAATCGATCAGGCGCTTCTGAAAGTAGTGCCGCTTGTGCCCCGGTGGGTAGTCAACGATTTCCCCAAACTGGCTGAACCCCAGCTTCCTGTAGAACTCCGGCGCCTGAAAATCGAACGTGTCGAGCCAGAGGCCGTAGCAATTCTTTTCCCTGGCCAAGGCTTCCGCCTGAGCCATCAATTTCGAGCCGATACCCTGTCCGCGACCCTGTTCCGGCACGGACAGCAGCTCGATGAACATCCAGCGAAAAATCATTCGCCCGTACAAACCGCCCAGTATTTCGCCATTTTCGTCTTTGACCATCAAGGCGAACGGCTCGGATTTCGAACCGCCGGTTTGAGCATCGTTGTATTCGATCAGCGGCTGCAGAATGGCCTGACGCTGTTCCTCGGTAGGGCTCTGCGTCAACTCGATACGCAAATTCATGCATGACTTCCTTGTGTAATTGAACGCCCAGCCTAACCCGTCCGGGCAAACGCCTCCAAGCCCTTCGATCGAACAAGCGGAACCGTCAAACCAGCGTTGCGGTCTAGGCTTTTATCGCGTCTTTCCCTGAGCGCGATTGATGAGGAAATCCCGTGAATATTTTTGAAGCCCTGCGCGAAAGCCACGAGCGCCAGCGCACTTACGCCAAGGCTTTGATCGCGACCAGCGGCGACAGCCCTGAGCGGGTCGAGGCCTACAAGCAGCTCAAAGCAGAACTGCAAGCCCATGAAACCGCTGAAGAGCGGCATTTCTATATTCCGTTGATGGAAATCGATGAAGGCGTGGACCTAAGCCGCCACGCCATCGCCGAACACCACGAAATGGACGAGATGATGGAAGAGCTCGACGAGACCGAAATGTCCAGTCCGGCCTGGCTGGCCACGGCCAAAAAGCTTTCCGACAAGGTTCATCACCACCTCGAGGAAGAAGAGCACAAATTCTTCCAGATGGCCGGCAAGCTGCTCGACGATAAACAGAAAAGCCAACTCGCCGGGCAGTACGAAAAGGAGTATCAGGCGCAACTGTCTGAATGACCAAAGGCGACTCGGCGTGTAGGTGTTCAGCTACACGTTGAGTGCGATGCGTCGTCGAGCACTGGTTATGCATCCAGTGTTTCCGGGCTTTTTACGTCTTGCACACTGGGACTGTGACAAAAGCGCCGATGGACAAAAAATTCACCTCCGTTAGCTTGAAGGCCTCTCCTCGGGAAGGAGAGTTCTCAAATCAACGGAGTGAGCAAGATGAATCAGGCAATCCCACAAACCCAACTCAAACACGGTCGTGTCATCTCGCCAGCGAGTCGCGGCGCAGTGGCCATCGACCTCGGCCTGCTCGGCGCTTGGCAAGTCAATGAAATGGAAGGTGGCAAGAACTTTCCGGCCATGGACGCCGGACCTTTCCCGCAACCTTTCGAGACCGACTCGGACAGCGTCGCGCCGCCGGCCGATGGCTACATTCTCAGCGGCGGCAAGACCGATGCCCGCGATTGCGTCAATTACACCGACGACGAGATGAGCAAGAAGCTCGGCCGTTCATTCAACTGGCCGCTGCTGAATGTCGATCCGGGGCAGATTCTCGAGGTCAGCTGGGCGTACACCGCGCCGCACACCACCCGTGGTTATCGCTGGCTGATCACCAAAGACGGCTGGGATCCACAGCAACGCATCAGCCGTGCGCAGCTGGAAACCCAGCCGTTCTTCGAAGACTTCTACCCGCAAGTGCCGTATTACAGCCATGCCGGCGAATTGAAGGCCAAGGTCGATCATCAAGTGAAGCTGCCTGCGAACAAGCAGGGTCATCACGTCATTGTGCTGATGTGGATCGTCGCCAATACCGGCAACGCCTTCTACCAGGCCTTCGACGTCGACTTTCAGTAACCGCGCAGGCTGAACGAGCCCGGTAGCGCTGCCGGGCTTTTTTTGTCGGCGCAATTGATCGACCATGGCAGTCCCCCCATGAAGACAGGATCAGACGCGATGTCCAACACAGCCGAACGGGTCAACATCGTCGACACTCAGGTGTTGTCCCACGACTGGTATCTGCTGAAGAAAATCACTTTCGACTACCACCGCAACAACGGCGAATGGCGGCGCCAGACCCGCGAGGTATACGACCGGGGCAACGGCGCGGCGATTCTGCTGTTCAACCGCGAAAAGCGCACGGTGGTGCTGACCCGCCAGTTTCGTTTGCCGGTGTTCGTCAACGGCCACGATGGATTGTTGATCGAGGTGGCCGCCGGGTTGCTGGAAGGTGCCGCGCCCGAGCAGCGCATTCGTGACGAAGCCGAGGAGGAAACCGGTTATCGCGTGCACGACGTGAAAAAAGTATTCGAGGCGTACATGAGTCCCGGTTCGGTGACGGAGAAACTGCACTTCTTTATCGCAGAATACGACGCGGCGTCCAAAGTCAGCGACGGTGGTGGCCTTGAAGAGGAAACCGAAGAACTGGAAGTGCTCGAGTGGGGCTTCGATGAGGCATTGGCAGCATTTAAACGTGGCGAGATCTGCGATGCCAAGACCATCATGCTGTTGCAGTACGCAGCGATGAATAACCTCTTCGCTTGATTCGGGCAGGAGCTGCCAACGGCTGCGATGGCTCAGCATACTGGCTGACCGGGGAGGCGCAATACGTAAAGCCGGCCATACTGCTTGTTGCTCCTGAAGCGTTGCCCTGCGTTTTGCGCAGTCCCCAAAAACAAAAAGAGATCGACTCATGAAGTACGAACCTTTGGCCAGATCGCTCATTGCGACGTCCCTGGCGCTCAGCTGTTTCATGGCTCACGCGGCATCAGTGGCGCCGGTGGCGGCGGAAAACGGCATGGTGGTCACCGCGCAACATCTGGCGACCCATGTCGGCGTCGACGTTTTGAAAAACGGCGGCAATGCCGTGGATGCGGCAGTGGCCGTGGGCTATGCGCTGGCGGTGGTCTATCCGGCTGCGGGCAACCTTGGCGGCGGCGGGTTCATGACTATTCAACTGGCGGACGGGCGCAAGACCTTTCTCGATTTCCGCGAAAAAGCGCCGCTGGCAGCGACCGCCAACATGTATCTGGACAAGGACGGTAACGTCATTCCGGAACTGAGCACGCGCGGGCACCTGGCGGTCGGCGTACCGGGTACGGTGTCCGGCATGGAGCTGGCGCTGAGCAAATACGGCACCAAACAGCGCAAGGAGATGATTGCCCCGGCGATCAAACTGGCCGAAGACGGTTTCGAATTGCAGCAGGGCGATGTCGAGCTGCTCGAATACGCGACGGATGTGTTCAAGAAGGACATGCGCGATTCCGGCTCGATCTTCCTCAGCAACGGCGAGCCGATGCAGGTCGGGCAGAAACTGGTGCAAAAGGATCTGGCGAAAACCCTGCGGACAATCTCCGACAAGGGCGCCGACGGCTTCTACAAAGGTTGGGTCGCTGATGCCATTGTCACTTCCAGCCAGGCCAACAAAGGCATCATCAGCCAGGCCGACCTGGACAAATACAAGACTCGCGAACTGGCCCCGGTGGAATGCGATTATCGCGGCTATCACGTAGTCTCGGCGCCACCGCCGAGCTCCGGCGGGATGGTGATCTGCCAGATCATGAATATCCTCGAAGGCTATCCGATGAAGGACCTGGGCTTCCATTCCGCTCAGGGCATGCACTACCAGATCGAAGCGATGCGCCATGCGTACGTCGATCGCAACAGCTACCTCGGCGATCCGGATTTCGTGAAGAATCCGATCGAGCATCTGCTGGACAAGAATTACGCGACCAAACTGCGCAACGCCATCCAGCCGCAGAAGGCCGGCGTGTCGGCTGAGCTCAAGCCCGGTGTAGCGCCCCACGAAGGCAGCAACACCACGCACTATTCGATTGTCGACAAGTGGGGCAATGCTGTTTCGGTCACCTACACCCTTAATGACTGGTTCGGCGCCGGCGTGATGGCGAGCAAGACCGGGGTGATTCTCAACGATGAAATGGACGACTTCACCTCCAAGGTCGGCGTTCCGAACATGTATGGGCTGGTTCAAGGCGAGGCTAACGCTATCGCACCGGGCAAGGCGCCGCTGTCGTCGATGAGTCCGACCATCGTCACCAAGGACGGCAAAGTAGTGATGGTGGTCGGCACGCCGGGGGGTAGCCGGATCATCACCGCGACCTTGCTGACCATGCTCAACGTCATCGATTACGGCATGGGCTTGCAGGAAGCGGTCGACGCGCCGCGCTTCCATCAGCAGTGGATGCCGGAGGAAACCAACCTCGAAGACTTCGCCGCCAGCCCGGATACGAAAAAAATCCTGGAAAGCTGGGGCCACAAGTTTGCCGGCCCGCAGGATGCCAACCACATTGCCGCGATTCTGGTCGGCGCGCCGTCACTGGGAGGCAAACCGGTTGGCAAGAATCGCTTCTACGGCGCCAATGATCCACGGCGTAATACCGGCTTGTCTTTGGGTTACTGAGCGGAGTAAAAAGGGGCGGGCTTAGGTCCGCCCCATTCTCAAGGATTGATCAAGGAAGGCTCGACATGACCACCGCATTACTGATCATCGACGTCCAGCAGGCGCTGTGTGCTGGTGAATATCAGTGCTTTGAAATCGACCGCGTGATCGCCACGATCAATGATCTGAGCCAACGCGCCCGTACGGCTGGCGTTCCGGTGGTGTTGATTCAGCACGAAGAAAAGGACGGCTCATTTGTTCGCGGTGCTGAGGGTTGGCAACTGGCGAAAAACCTTCTGACTTCTACGAAAGACCTGCGCGTAGACAAAACCACCGGGGACTCTTTCTACCAGACCGATCTCGGCAAGCTGCTGCCCAGCGAGGACTTCGAACGTCTGATCATCTGCGGCCTGCAAACCGATTACTGCGTCAACGCCACGGTGCGCAGCGCGCATTCACTGGGCTACGACATCGTCGTCGCGCGAGATGCGCATTCAACGGTCGATAACGGCAACATGAGCGCCGAGGACATCATTGCCGAACACAACAAGGACTTCGCCGCCCTGACCAGTTCCGTGGCACGAATCGACGTCAAACCGGCAGCCCAAATCACCATCTGAACCCACATAAAACCCCTATGGGAGCGAGCCTGCTCGCGAAAGCGCTGTGACAGCCAACATCAAACCGACTGATATACCGCCTTCGCGAGCAGGTTCGCTCCCACAGGGGTGAGCAGGCTCTACGACAGCGGCGATTTACGGCAGCAGCACTGGCATAATCCCCGCCGCCCGAAGAATGGAATCTCTCGATGTTCGCTATCTACCTGCGTCACGCCGTGGCGCTGACATCTCTCGTCCTCGCCTGCACCGCCCATGCCAGCAGTTTCGATTGCACCGACGCCACCAGCAAAACCGAAAAAGCCATCTGCACTGATCCCTACCTCTCAACCCTTGACGACAAGCTCGCCGAGCAATGGCGGACCACGCTGGGCAAAGTTGCCGATCCCAAAATGCTGAAAACCGACCAGCGTCAGTGGCTGAAAAACCGCAACGCCTGCGGTGCCCTGAGCGCGTGTCTTCGGCGCGAATACCTGATGCGCCTCACTGAGCTCGAACACGCGGTTCAGCCCTTCAGTTGGGATGCCACCTGGCAACTGATTCCGCGCGGCACCTCGACCTCGGCGACCCTTGTCACCCAACGTCGTAATGCCACGCATATCGCCATCGATATCTCGGCAGGCGAGGGCGCCAATTCCGGAGACTTGACTGGCGTTGCCATACTCAAGGATGGAACAGCCGTGTACGCCGAGGACGCCTGCAAACTCGCCTTCACGCCCATCAATGGCGTACTGAACGTCACGCAAACCGGTGCGGACTCCGACTGCGGCGGAGGCATGGGCGTGTATTACGCCGGTCGGTATGTCGCCTCCGAACAACCGCTGAAGCTGGATTACGATCTGCTCAGCCTGGGTCTGGCTCGCACACCCGCAGAAGATCAGGCACTGCGTTCGCTGCTCAAGACCGACTACCAAAAACTGGTAGAGACCTCCGGTTCCTTGCAGGTCGGCGAAAACTCAAAAGATGTGCCCGATGCTCAGGTTGTAGAAATGTGGATGCGCGGTCTCGGCGGCATCGGGATCCTGATGAGCGCGGCCGATGCGCAGGTCTGGCTGATCTTCAAAAGCTACGATGACCAGGGCCACGAACATCTGCGGTACTACACCAACGTGGCGAAGTGGAACAAGCGGCTGCCCGATGTGCTGCAGGACTGGTATGACCGCATGCAAGAAAGTCAGTCGTCACTGGTTCTGGAAATGATGCCCTGAGCCACAACTCCATCCGCCTCACGCACTAACAGTTCGATCTGCGCCAACTCCCACGTGCTGAGCAGACTCACCGGGTCGGTACCATAACGCTGCCAAGTGTCCAGCGTCGCTTCATCCCCGGCGCAGTTGCGCGCGTATTCACAGTGATGCAAGTGTCCCTCGGCGAAGTCCAACCGCAGATGCCAGCCCTCGATATCAACGGCAATCAGCCCGGTCTCGGACATTACCTGGCAGACTTCGAACCCAAGCACGCCCAGCGCAGCTTCGCGCAGGCGCTGACACACATCACGGGCGGACAAAAACGCTGACATGCTGCGACTCGATTCGATGGACAAGCCTGCAAGGATAAGGCCCGCGCCACCCCATGTCAGCGTTTCACTGGCCCGAGGCCGAACAATTCCGTAACATTCGCCTCCCTCTTTTTTCGCGAAAACAGCAGCCGTGCCCAGCGGCCGCTCAGTCAGGTAAGCCATGAAACCGATTCGTCTGCGCGCCGATGTCCTCGCCGGACTCACCACCTCGTTCGCCCTGTTGCCCGAATGCATTGCTTTCGCCCTGGTCGCGCATCTCAATCCGCTGATGGGCCTGTACGGCGCGTTCATCATTTGCACGCTGACGGCGTTGTTTGGCGGTCGACCGGGCATGGTTTCCGGTGCGGCGGGTTCGATGGCGGTGGTGATCGTCGCGCTGGTGGTGCAACACGGCGTGCAATATCTGCTGGCAACGGTGCTGCTCGGCGGTCTGATCATGATGGCGTTCGGGCTGTTGCGCTTGGGCAAACTGGTGCGCATGGTGCCGCATCCGGTGATGCTCGGTTTCGTCAACGGCCTGGCGATCATCATTGCCCTGGCGCAACTGGAGCACTTCAAAAGCGGCGAGCACTGGCTCAGCGGTACGCCTTTGTACCTGATGACCGGGCTGGTGCTGCTGACCATGGCCATCGTTTACATCCTGCCGCGCCTGACCAAAGCGGTACCGCCGGCCCTGGTGGCGATCCTGGGTGTCGGCCTGCTGGTCTACCTGTTCGGGCTGCCGACCCGCACCCTCGGTGACATGGCGCACATTGCCGGCGGTCTGCCGACCTTCGCTTTGCCGGACATCCCATGGAATTTCGAAACCCTGCGCATCATCGCCCCGTACGCGATCCTGATGGCGATGGTCGGCCTGCTGGAAACCCTGCTGACGCTGAACCTGACCGACGAGATCACCGAAACCCGTGGCTATCCGGATCGCGAGTGCGTAGCGCTCGGCGCGGCGAACATGGTGTCCGGGGCGTTCGGAGGCATGGGCGGTTGCGCGATGATCGGGCAGACCGTGATCAATCTCAGCTCCGGCGGGCGCGGGCGCTTGTCCGGCGTGGTTGCCGGTGTGCTGATTCTGTTGTTCATTCTGTTTCTGTCACCGCTGATCGAGCGTATTCCGCTCGCCGCACTGGTGGGGGTGATGTTTGTGGTATCTCAGCAGACCTTCGCCTGGGCGTCGTTGCGGGTGATCAACAAGGTGCCGCTGCACGATGTGCTGGTGATCATCGCCGTGACCACCATCACCGTGTTCACCGATCTGGCCACGGCCGTGCTGTGCGGGATCATCATCGCTGCGCTCAACTTCGCCTGGCAGCAGGCGCGCGAACTGTATGCCGATGAACATCTGGAGGCCGACGGCAGCAAGCTCTATCGCCTGCACGGCACGCTGTTCTTTGCCTCGACCACGCCGTTTCTCAATCAGTTCGACCCGGCCAACGACCCGGCCAAAGTCACTCTCGACTGCCGACACCTGAGCTTTGTCGATTACTCGGCGATCGCCGCATTGAAAACCCTGCGTGAACGCTACGCCAAGGCGGGCAAGCATCTACAGGTGTTTCATCTGTCGGAACGCTGCAAGAAATTACTCAAGCGCGCCGGCGTCGATCACGACTGACGCCGCTGGTTTTGCGTCCTTGAGCCAGGTCTTGCCGAGAATCCGCGAGACCTGTTCGGCGGAGTAGGGCTTGGCGAGAAATTCAAAACCTTCGTACCCGCTTCGCGCCAGTTCTTCGCTGTAGCCGGAGGTCAGAATCACCGGCAGATCGGGGCGGCGCTGGCGCAGTTCCTTGGCCAACGCGACGCCGGTGATGCCCGGCATGACTACGTCGGAAAACACCGCATCGAACGCGCTGGCATCGCTACCGGCCAACTGCAGGGCTTCTTCAGCGTTGGTCGCCCATGCGGTTTCATAGCCCAGATCCTGGAGGATCTGGTTGGCGAAACGGCCGACATCGAGATTGTCTTCGACCACCAGCACCCGGCGTTTTTCGCAGGCCGGCTGCACCTCGCCATCGTCTTCTGCCTCGTCCATTTCTGCCTCGATCGCCGGCACTTGCGGCAAATACAAGGTGAACTCGGTGCCTTGACCAAGGACGCTGGAAACATCGACGTTGCCGCCCGATTGCTTGGCGAAGCCGAACACCTGCGACAGCCCCAGCCCCGTGCCTTTGCCGACAGCCTTGGTGGTAAAGAACGGCTCGAAGATGTGTTCGAGGGTGTGTGCGTCGATGCCGGCACCGGTGTCGGCCAGGGCAATCGACACGAAATGGCTGCTGGACCCAGCGTGGCCGCGAATCGGCGGCAGCGCTTTATGGCACTCCAGGCGCAATTTCAGTTCACCCTGACCATTCATGGCGTCGCGAGCGTTCAGGGCGATGTTGATCAATGCAGTTTCGAACTGACTGAGATCGACGCGGATGTAGCAGGGGTGATCCGGGCGCTCGACGCACACGTGAATCTGCGCGCCGGTGACCGATTCGAGCATCTCGCCGATGTTGGCCAAACGTTCGCCGGCATCGACTACTTGCGGATTGAGCGGCTGGCGGCGCGCGAAGGCGAGCAACTGGCTGGTCAGCTTGGAGGCGCGCTCGACCGTGTCGGAAACCGCGCGCATGTAGCGCTGGCGGCGTTCTTCCGGCAGGTTGGGCTGGCGCAGAAAATCCACCGACGAACGAATGATCGTCAGCAAATTGTTGAAGTCATGGGCGACGCCGCCGGTCAATTGGCCGATGGCTTCGAGCTTCTGCGACTGGCGCAACGCCGACTCGGCCTGGGCCAGACGCAGGCTGCGCTCTTCGACCCGTTGCTCCAGCGTGGCATTGAGTTCAGCCAATGCAAGCAGGCCCTCGCGCACGTTGGCGTCGGCGCGCACTCGCTCGATGTGCGCCCAGCAACGTTCGGTGACTTCGCTGAGCAGCGCCTGTTCGAAGCTCGACCAGACACGCGGCACTTTGTCGTGAATGGCCATTAACGCGGTAAGACGACCTTGCTTGATCAGCGGCACGCAAATGGTGGCGGTGATGCCTATGCCCTGAAAGGTCGCTGATTCTTCCGGCGGCAATTCGCTGCGGTTGTCGTGGATCACCAGCGGTTGACCCGCGCGCAGAAGGCGTACGGCTTTCTCGCCGAAATCGCGCAAATGGTAGTGGCCGACGATGCTCGGCGAACCCGGCGCTGCATAGTCGCCGCGAATGGTGAAGCCATCCTCGTCGGCATCCATGTCGGCGTAGGCGCAATTGGACAGACGCAGTTGCTCGACCATCAGCCGCGTGCTTGCCGCCAGGATTGCTTGCGCATCCGTGGCATTGGTCACCGCTTCGCCGATGGCATCGAGGACCGCCAGGCGTCGGTTGAGATAAACGGTCTGGGTGGTCTCGGTGACGGTGTCGATCATGCCGACGACATTGCCGTGGGAATCACGAATCGGGCTATAGCAAAAAGTGAAGAACGCCTGCTCCGGGCCTTTGCCGCGTTCGATCTGCAGAGCAAAGTTTTCGATGTAGGTGGCCTGGCCGGCGTACGCGGCCTCAGCAATCGGGCTGATCTCGTGCCAGGCTTCCTTCCAGATGTCGCTGAAAGGGCGTCCCAACGCGTGCGGCTTGTCGCCGAGAATCGGTACGAAGGCGTCGTTATAGAGAGTGATGAGTTGCGGGCCCCAGACGATCGCCTGAGGGAAATGCGAGGCGAGACTGAGCGAGACAGTGGTCTTGAGTACATCGGGCCAGTTTTCCAACGGGCCGAGGGGCGAATTCGCCCAGTCGTGACGGCGGATCTGCCCGGCCATCTCGCCGTTGTCTTGCAACCAGTCTGTCATGGGGTTCGTGTCTTTCCGGGGCATTTGTCTGAGAACAAAGACCTGCGCACAGGCTGTTTGGTTTCAGCGCACCAGACACTGTTTGCGCTGCGAATTATTCTGACGTACATCATGGCAGCAAAAAACAGCGGTGGCGAAAAGAGCGCCTTTTCGCCACCGGTTTTATCTTCGGATCGTGAGCGACTGCTCAGGCCTCGACGGTCGGGAAATCAATGTCGGTCAGCGCCGTGTTGTTCAGGTAGTTGGTCAATGTCTGCACGGCCACCAGGGCAATGACTTCGATGATCTTGCGGTCATCGATACCGGCAGCGCGGGCAGCGGCCAATTGTTCATCGCTCAAGTGGCCACGGGTTTCGGTCAGTTGGCGGGCGAGGGCGGCGTAGGCATTCAGTTCGCCGTGACGTGCTGCGATGATGTCCTCCGCCGACAGCCCGGCTTTGCCGGCAAACACGGTGTGTGCGGACAGGCAATAGTCGCAACCGTTGACCTGCGAAGTGGCGAGGTAAACGGCTTCTTTCTCTCTGCCGCTCAATGAGGTCTTGCCGAGGATGGCCGAGGCTTGCAGGTAAGTGTCGAATGCAACCGGCGCTTGGGCGAGGGTGGTGAAGACGTTGGGCAGGAAGCCGATTTTTTTCTTCACGCCTTCCAGTGCAGGACGGGTGGCATCGGTGGCGGTGTCGAGGCTGATTGCAGGGATGCGGCTCATGGTGATTCTCCGAAATTCCGCAGCGAAGTGCAGCGGCGATGGAGAGATCTTATGGGCTGCCAATGGCGCTTTGGCGGCAAATCGTCGAGGATATGCGGCAGATCGTCCAGATATGCCTTCGGGAGTCAGCCATGGATCGCCTTTCCACATTAATTAGTCATTTCGGTGTGAACGCCGGCACCTTCCATAGCGGCGCGTTTTGCGGCGTGAGCGTTCACGAAGGCGAACCGGTCGGCCATGTGCATGTTCTGCAAGCCGGGGCGTTGCTGCTCAAACCGGGCAACGAGCGGGAAATTCGCCTGGAAGAACCGTCGCTGATTTTCTTTCCCCGGCCTTTCACTCACCGGATGTTTGCCGACGAGGCCATGGCCAGCCAAGTGGTGTGCGCCTCGCTGACCTTCGACGGTGGCTCGGGCAATGCCTTGGCCGCCGCGTTACCGGACTATCTGGTGTTGAAACTCACCGATATCCCGGAACTGCGCAGCACCCTTGACTGGCTGTTCAACGAAGCTTTTGAAGGGCATTGCGGGCGCGTGGCGGTGATGGATCGTCTGTTTGAATTGCTGGTGATTCTGCTGCTGCGCCATCTCATCGGCAGTCGAGATCAGCAACCGGGCATGATGGCCGGGCTGGCGGATCCGCGCGTGTCTCGCGCCTTGAACCTGATCCACGAGCAGCCGCACAAGCCTTGGAGTGTGGCCGATCTCGCGGCAGCGGCGAACCAGTCCCGCGCCGGTTTTGCCGAGCAGTTTCGCCGCGTGGTCGGGCAGACGCCGGCCGATTACCTGCTGAGCTGGCGCGTCAGTCTTGCGCAGAAACGCCTGCGCGAAGGCCGCCCGATTGCATTGATTGCCGAGGAGGTTGGATACGAAAGTCCGTCGGCGCTGGCCCGGGCGTTTCGGCGCAAGACCGGGCTCAGTCCTCGGCAATGGAAAGCCGAAAACTGAACATTACCTGGCGAATTTCTTCGCTCCGGCCACGCAAAGAATCACCCCCAGCGTGACGCCGAGCATGCCGACACTGACCTGCTCATGCAGCAACGTCGCCGCCAGTGCCAGACCAAAAAACGGCTGCAGCAACTGCAACTGCCCGACCGCTGCGATTCCACCTTGTGCCAGACCGCGATACCAGAACACGAAGCCGATCAGCATGCTGAACAGCGACACGTAGCCCAGGCACATCCACGCAGGCAAGCTGATGTCGGCGAACGAGGCGGGCGCCAGCCACAGGCTCAGCACTGTCATCAGCGGTAACGACAACACCAGCGCCCAGCAGATCACCTGCCAGCCGCCGAGGCTGCGCGACAGTTTCGCGCCTTCGGCGTAACCGAGGCCGCAGGCCAGGATCGCCGCGAGCATCAGCAGATCGCCGGTGGGCGAGGCGCTCAAGCCTTGGGACAGGGCAAAGCCCACCACCAACGCGCTGCCCAGCACCGAAAAGATCCAGAACACTGGACGTGGCCGCTCACCGCCACGCAAGACACCAAACATCGCCGTGGCCAGCGGCAGCAATCCTACAAACACGATCGAATGCGCTGACGTTACGTGCTGCAATGCCAACGCGGTCAGCAGCGGAAAACCCAACACCACGCCCAGTGCCACAATCAACAGCGACAGCCACTGATGGCGCGACGGTCGCGGTTGCTTGAACAACAGCAGAAGTGCTACGGCCAGTGCGCCGGCGATCGCTGCTCGCACCACGGTCAGAAACACCGGATCGAATTCCAGCACCGCCAAACGTGTGGCCGGCAGCGAACCGCTGAAAATCAGCACGCCGATAAAACCGTTGATCCAGCCGCTGGTTTTTTCCAGCGCCGGGTGGGCCGCAGTCGATGTTGTGTGCATGTCGGTCGCGCTCAAAAAGTGGCTTGTGTCGCCGTGATCCTATGGCCGAGAATCAGCACAATCAAAAAATTGTCATGGATACAGCCGACATGCCGCGTTCCCGTTACAAGACTCTGGTTGATCGCTATGCGTCGGACATTCGTGGTGGACGATTGGCGCCGGGCACGCGACTGCCAACGCATCGGCAGCTGGCGAGCCAGGAAGGACTGGCGCTGGTTACCGCTTCACGGGTTTATGCCGAGCTTGAAGCGATGGGCCTGGTCAGTGGCGAAGCCGGGCGCGGCACGTTTGTCCGGGAAACGTCGCTGGCGCCGGGGCAGGGCATCGATCAGAAAGACGTGGCGGTCGGCATGATCGACCTGAATTTCAACTATCCCTCGTTGCCAGGTCAGGCTGAACTGTTGCGCACGGCGTTGCGCCAACTGGCGTTGTCCGGCGATCTCGAAGCACTGCTGCGTTATCAACCCCACGCTGGACGTGCCCACGAACGCGCCTCGGTCGCGCGACATTTGTCGACACGCGGCGTGACCGTTGAAGCCGACCAGGTGCTGATCGTCAATGGCGCTCAGCAAGGTTTGGCGGTGACGCTGATGGCCCTGCTCAAACCCGGCGATGTGATCGCCGCCGATGCGCTGACCTATTCGGGATTCAAGGTGCTGGCCGACGCGCTGCATCTGGAAGTGCTGGCGATCCCGATGACGGAGCACGGCCCGGATTTGCCGGCACTGGGCAGACTCTGTCGCCAGCGTGCAGTGCGCGCCGTATACAGCATGCCGACGCTGCACAATCCGCTGGGCTGGGTCATGCCACTGGAACAGCGCGAGCAATTGGTGGCGATTGCCCGGCGGCACGATCTGACAATCATTGAAGACGCTGCCTACGCGTTTCTGGTCGAAAACCCGCCATGTCCGTTGATTGAACTGGCACCGGAACGGACGTTTTACGTATCGGGCCTGTCGAAAAACATCGCCACCGGTTTGCGGGTCGGCTTCATTGCCGCGCCGCTTCCTCAAGTGTCCGCACTGGAGCGAATCATTCGCGCGACGACATGGAACACGCCTGGGGTGATGACCGCCATCGCGTGCGGCTGGCTCGACGATGGCACCGTCACCGTGCTTGAGGCGCAGAAACGTCGTGATGCTACGGCGCGACAGGCCTTGGCCGCCGAGGTGCTCAAAGGGCTGGGCTACATTGCTCATCCGGCCTCGTATTTTCTCTGGTTGCCGTTGCCCGAAGATGTGCGTGCCGATCAGATCGTGGTCGAGTTGATGCAGCAGCAGATTTCCGTCACCAGCGCCGAGCCGTTTTCGCTGTCGGCCCATACGCCCCATGCGATTCGTCTGGCGCTCGGCTCGGTGGACATGCACGTGTTGCGTCAGGCGTTGATCACCGTCAGAACGATTGTCGGCGCTTATCTGTAAACTGCGCCCACGCCATGCAAAGCTAGGTTTGGACTGTTCAATGAAATTCACCACGACACTGTTTCTCGCCTTGATCTTCAGCGCCAGTGCACAGGCTGAGGGCGATCCTGAGGCCGGGGCGAAAATCTTTCCGCGTCTGTGCGGCGGTTGCCATCAGGTTGGCGAGTCGGCTCGTTCGGGGTTTGGTCCGCAGTTGAACGGCATCATTGGCCGGGCTGCGGGGACTTCGGCCAATTATGTTTATTCCGATGCGATGAAGAACTCGGGGATTACCTGGGATCGGGCGACGTTGAAGGCTTATCTCGAGGATCCGAAAGGGGTGGTGCCGGGGACGCGGATGATTTTCTGGGGGCTGAGTGATGAGGAGAAGTTGAATAATTTGTTGGCTTATCTGCAGATGTTCAGTGCTGAGCCCTAGTCGGGCGATGGTTTCCTGGCTGATTGAGTACATATCCATTGCTGCGGTAACGGCTGCTTAGGGTTCCGCCCTTACGGCGAGTCACCTTTTTTTGCTTTTCTGTGGGAGCGAGCCTGCTGGCGAAAGCGGTTCTCCAGCCGGCCCAAATTTCCGCTTTTACCCCATCCCTGTGGGAGCTGGCTTGCCAGCGATGGGGTCGGTGAGCCGGCCTGTCTCTGGTTGATATACGCCGGTGTCAGTGGGCATGGAACGCCACCTGATTGCGCCCCGCAGCCTTCGCCTGATACAGCTGCTGATCGGCACGTTTGATCAGCGTCGTATGGTTGTTGTCCGCCGGATCTGCCAGGCCGAGACCAATACTCACGGTAACGTTGCCGACGCCGGGAAACTCCGCGTCGGCTACCGCTGCGCGGATCTTTTCGGCGACGACTTCCGGGGTGTCGGGTTGCGCGACTTCCGGCAGCAGTACGGCGAACTCTTCGCCGCCGTAGCGGGCGACGAAATCGGTGCTGCGTACGCTGTTCTGGATCAAGGTCGCCAGTTGTTGCAGGACCTCGTCACCGACCGCGTGGCCGTGGCTGTCATTGATGCGTTTGAAGTGGTCGGCATCGATCAGCAGCAGGGCAAACGGGCGTCCGGTGCGTCGGGACAGCAGCGAATACTCAGTGATTTTTTCGTCAAAACGGCGGCGGTTGTAAACGCCGGTCAGGCCGTCGTGAGTGGCCAGGCTCAGCAGCTCGGCGTTGGCCTCGGTGAGTGCGGCGGTGCGTTGCGCCACGGTGGCTTCAAGCGAGGCGTTGGCTTCTTGCAGTTCGCGTTCCTTGCCGAGCAGTGACTGCGTCATTGCGTCGATGGACTGGCCGAGCTGGGCGATTTCCAGCACCGGATGCTGGAGCTGGAACTGTGCGCCGGACTGGTTGTTCTGCACTTGTTTGGCCGAGCGTGCCAGTTGTTCGATCGGCCGGCTCAGGTACAGCGCCAGGTAATAAGCCACCAGACCGAAAACGATGGCGGCGAAAACGCCGAGGATTAGCAATTCGTATTGCAGCATCCGCGCCGGTTGCAGCGCAGTCTCCAATGGCTGGCGAATGGCGATCGACCATGATAGCGCCGTGCCCGATGGCGTCGGCACGGTGACCATGCTGGTCAGGTAACCGTTGGCCGCCGTCCAGCCCGACAATACCGGATCGTTGGTCGCCAGCTGTTGGCCCATCAGCGCTTCGGGGTAGAGCACCTTGCCATCGTGGTCGACGATCAGCGCCTGAATATCCGGCGCCGAGTTCTTGTGGGAAAACGCCGCCGACTCGACGATGCGCGTCACCCAACTCCAGTGCGCATGTGCACCCAGCACGCCGATCACCTGTCCTTCGGCATTGTGGATTGGCGCGGCGAAATCGATGAAGCGCAGCGGCTCGCCATTGGGCAGGCCCGGCAACAACTTGGCCAGCAACACTGCTTCATGGGGATCGCCGGTGTATTGCCGGCGCAGGCCGATCTGGAACCACGGGCGTTTCTGCACCGATTGACCGACCAGCAGATCATTGACCGCCTGGCGCACGTTGCCCTCGGCGTCGGTGACGCCCATCCACGCATATTCGGCGCGCGCCTGGGTGCGCAACTGCATCGACTTGAGGATGGCTGGATTGTCCAGATCACCGCGCTCCAGATGCGGCGCGCGACTGAGCAGATAGACCTCCAGTTGCCGCTCGCGCAGTTGCTCGCCCAATAGCGTCGCCGCCGCGCGCGCCGTGTTCAGCAAGGCGTTGCCGCTGGCCTGTTTCATTTGTTCGGTGGCGATGTGACCGACATAAAAGCCGACGCTCAATAACGTCAGCAGGGACAAACCGCCGAACCACAGGGTGAGATGGCTACGCAGACTGGCTTTGAACATGGAGGCGGGTGTCTGTCTTTATTGAAGTGGCGCCATGGTATGCGACATCGCCGACGGCGGGCCAGCGAACGGGTACAAGTAAATACAAAGAAGATTGATGCCAATGAGCCATCATTTTGGTTAGAATGCGCGCCGCCCGAGAGACGGATCCCGGGCGTTTCCCCATGGAGTTTTACTGTGAAATACCTCAGCAAAGTAGTCGCCGCCGCACTGTTCGGTGTGGTTCTGGCAGGTTGCACCGGCGCCCCGATGAAAACCGCCCATTACGACAGCAACCAATACACCGTGGTTGGCCACAGCGAAGCATCGGCCACCGGCCTGCTGCTGTTTGGCATTATCCCGATCCGCCAGAACAGCCGATTTGTGCGCGCGCAAAACGCGGCCATCCAAGCCAAGGGCGGCGATGCAATGATCAACACGCAGGTTCAGGAAAACTGGTTCTGGGCCTGGGTTCTGACCGGCTACACCACCACCATCTCCGGTGACGTGGTCAAGCTGAAAACCGCGCAATAAGCGACGGCTGAATGCAAAAAAGCCCGGCTGATCAGGCCGGGCTTTTTCATGGGGGTTGCGGTCATGCAGTAGATTCATGCAACGCGGCGCTCGATCAGACGATCAGAGCCACCTTCAGCAACGCGGCGTTCGATCAGACGATCCGAACCACCTTCAGCAACGCGGCGTTCGATCAGACGATCCGAACCACCTTCGGCAACACGGCGTTCGATCAGACGATCCGAACCACCTTCAGCAACGCGACGTTCGAGCAGACGATCCGAACCACCTTCGGCAACACGGCGTTCGAGCAGACGGTCCGAACCACCTTCAGCAACGCGGCGTTCGAGCAGACGATCCGAACCACCTTCGGCAACGCGGCGCTCGATCAGACGATCCGAACCACCTTCAGCAACGCGGCGTTCGAGCAGACGATCTGAACCACCTTCGGCAACACGGCGTTCGAGCAGACGGTCCGAACCACCTTCAGCCAGACGGCTTTCGATCAGCTTGTCCGAGCCGCCTTCAGCGACCAGGGTGTGAGCAGGCGTTACTGCAAAAGCGTTAACTGCGAAAACCGAGAAAGCGATGCCGAGAAGGGTTTGGCGTTTCATGATCGTGTGCTCCAGAAAGTTGTTTGTTTGTCTGGAGCCGATGTTACGCCGCGCAGTTTTTATGAGAACTTCATTGACGTGATGGTAAACATCGACGCCGATGATGTTTGCCAGGGGCGTTGATTCAGAGCGCTTTCGCCCGGATGCACAACTCGCCGCTGGCACGAATCAGCGCCAGGTCGTGCAGCAAATCGGCGGCCAGACCGTTGCGGACATCGGCCAGCCATGCTGGGCAATTCGGATCCTGGCGATAGGGCGCGAAGGCGGCGTACTGCTGCAACAAGCGCTTTTGCAGTTCATCCAGGCGCGGGCGGATCTGTTTGCCCAGATCCGGACGCGGTGTGTCCGGTGCAGCACCTGCCGCTTGCCATTGCGCGAGCAGACCGTATTGCACCAGTTTGTTCGCTTCCATCTGTGCGGCGATCAGTTGCGCGACGTCGTCCGGATCGAGTTTGTGTTCGGTGGCCAGAGTTCGGGCATTGGCGATGACCTGCGCCTCGCGCGGGCTGTCCTGAATAGGCTTGCCGCTGTCCCATTTGGTCAACGCAACCAGATCACCGATGCTCAGGCGTTCATTCAAAGTGGCCATTAGCGGTTTCAACGAAGCAGGCGCCGCTGCGGGTGCGGTTGCCTGCGCGTAGGCGGCCGACAGAGCGAGGAGGGAGCCAAGCAGAAAATTTGCAACGTTACGCATGAACCGAGCCTCAATAGTACGTGTCGACAGAGTCGCTGATTTACCACAGCCGCAACACTGACACAAAGCGATGCACGGCATTTACACAAATGCAAAACAGACAACCAACACCGTCTGGAAATGTTGATTGCGCGCTGCACGCAACTCACCGAAGCTATCGTCAATCAGGCCTGCCGCCGTCGAGATGGACCTCCATTCAATGCAAAGCGCCACCTTCGCCAAACCGCTCTGGCAAACCTATCTGCTGTTTCTCGCGCCGATGGTGCTGTCGAACTTCCTGCAATCGATGTCCGGGACGGTCAACAGCATCTACATCGGTCAGATGCTCGGCACCCAAGCGCTTGCGGCCGTATCCGGCATGTTTCCTGTCGTGTTCTTTTTCATCGCCCTAGTCATCGGCCTCGGCGCTGGCGCAGGCGTGTTGATCGGCCAGGCGTGGGGCGCGCGCGAAACGCACATGGTCAAGGCGATTGCCGGAGCGACTTTGCTGCTGGGTGTGTTGATCGGTTTGGTCGCGGCGGTGCTGGGCACGGTGTTTGCGCGACAGGCACTGACAGGGTTGGGCACGCCGGCGGATGTGCTCGACGATGCGGTGGACTATGCCCACGTCATGTTGTGGATTCTGCCATCGCTACTGGTATTCGTGCTGTTCACCCAATTGCTGCGTGGGGTCAGCGATACGCTGTCGCCACTGCTCGCGCTGATCGTCTCCACCGCCGTGGGGCTGGCGCTGACGCCGGCGTTGATTCGCGGCTGGCTGGGTTTGCCGCCATTGGGCATTCAGAGCGCGGCGTATGCCGGGCTGGCGGGGAATCTGTCGGCAATGGCGTGGCTGGCCTGGCGGCTGATTCGCAAGGGCCATCCGCTAGCGCCGGATCGAGAGTTCTTCGCCGCGCTGCGATTGGATCGGGTCATTCTCGGCAAGGTCCTGCGCATCGGCCTGCCCACCGGGGTACAGATGATCGTCCTGTCGTTATCGGAGCTGGTGATCCTGGCACTGGTCAATCAGCACGGCTCGCAAGCGACAGCGGCGTATGGCGCAGTAACGCAGATCGTCAACTATGTGCAGTTTCCGGCGCTGTCGATTGCGATCACCGCGTCGATCCTCGGTGCCCAGGCGATCGGCGCCGGGCATCTGCAACGCATGGGTCCGATCCTGCGCACCGGGCTGTTGATCAATGTGTGCCTGACCGGTGGCCTGATTGTGCTGGGTTATCTGCTATCGCACTGGTTGCTGGGCCTGTTCCTCACCGAGGACTCGACCCGGGCGATGGCCGAGCACCTGCTGCATATCATGCTCTGGAGCCTGTTGGTATTCGGTTTCCAGGCCATCATCGGCGGGATCATGCGCGCCAGCGGCACTGTCCTGGTGCCGGTGGTCATTTCGATTATCTGTGTGGTCGGCGTGCAGTTGCCGGCGGCTTACTGGCTCGACGGGCAGTTCGGTTTGCAGGGTGTGTGGATGGCGTTCCCGGTTGCCTATTTGGGGATGCTGATACTGCAGACGCTCTATTACAAACTGGTCTGGAAGCACCAGAAGATCGAGCGGTTGATTTAGGCACGGCGGACAAACATTTCTCTGTTCCCGGAGACGAAAGCATCGTAGCGTATGCGCCCACAACAATAAGGGAATGACGAGGGTTCAAGTGGGAGCTTTTCGACTGCTGTTGGCGGTGTTGGTCGCTGTATCTCATATGGGCAAAAAGTTCGCCGGACTGAATCCTGGTGTGATCGCCGTTATCTCGTTTCTTATCATCAGTGGATTCGTCATGGCTTCGCTCATCGAGCGAAACTACCGTCAGCCGAGGAAGATCGGTCTGTTCTATATCGACAGGGCTCTGAGGCTGTATCCGCAATTTCTGGTCTACTTCGTCGCCTCGTGTCTGGTTATTCATTTTCTGTTGCCCGGTACGCCCCAAGCGGCCGAGCTGACATGGAAAACCCTGTCCACCAGTGTGCTCATGCTACCGCTTGGCTATTACATGTTCGGCCTCGGCGGGACCGAGATCCTGCCACCGGGCTGGTCGCTGGGGCTGGAAATGAGTTTTTATCTGCTGATCCCGTTTCTGCTGATTTTCAAAGCGCAGGGTCTTGCCTTTACGGTATCGGTCGGGATTTTTCTGCTGGCGTGCCTTGGCTTTATCAATACCGATATCTATGGATATCGTTTGCTGCCGGGCGTGTTGTTCATCTTCCTGTGCGGCTGCTATCTGTACCAAGGCAATCTCAGAGCAATGGTCGTTGTCAGCGGCACAGCCGTTGCGGCGGGACTGCTGTTTGTGGCGATCATGGTCGGGTGGATCGAGTGTCGTCCGTTCAATGCCGAAGTCACTCTCGGTATCGCCGTGGGCATTCCTTTGGTCTACATGTTGACCAAACTGAAATTCCATCGGATGGACGAGTTCCTGGGCAACATCAGTTATGGCGTGTTTCTCAACCACTTTGTGGTGATGTATCTATTGCGAGGTTTTTGGCCCGTCGCGTATGACGCCAACGTTGTCGGAGCGGTGCTGGTGTTGTCATTTTTCTGCAGTGGCCTGACGTATTACTGCGTCGAGCGTCCGGCGCTGAAGTTGCGTCACCACCTGCGCGGCAGGGCGAAGGAAAGGCTGGTTCAACCGGGTAGCGCCGAGAAAATTGTACCTCCTGTAGGTGAGCGTGAACTGGCATAACGCTCTGCTGTTTGCTTAAGTCAACCAAGGCCCTCGACGACGCACGCCGCCAGGAGAATGTCATGACGTTGCGATTGCTGCTGGTTGCCGCGTTTACATCGTGCGTCATGGTCGGTGCGCAGGCGGCTGAATATAACCGGGTCAACACCAGCGCCAGCCAGATCAGCTTCACCTATCAGCAGATGGGCTCGCGAATGTACGGCACCTTCGGCAAGTTCGAGGCGACGCTGGACTTCGATACCGACGACCTCGGCAAAGCCCAGACCACGCTGCATATCGATCTCGCCAGCATCGATGCTGGCAGTGAAGACGCCAATACCGAACTGGTGAAACCGGCGTGGTTCGACACCGGGAAATTCCCGCTCGCGGTGTTCAAGTCCAGCCGTTTTACTCAAGTGGACGAGCATCGTTACCAGGTCGCCGGTCAGCTCACGCTCAAGGGCATCACTCGCGAGGTCGAGGTGCCGGTGGAGTTGAAACCGGGCAACGCCATCGGCATCTTCGACGGTGAGCTGGTGCTCAATCGAGAGGAGTTCGGCCTCGGCGCAGGGGAGTGGGCTGACAGCGTGGTGTCGAGGGACATCAACATCAAATTCAGGGTGGTGGCGCCACAACAGTGACGGTTCAATAGATCCGGCACGGTATGATGTCGCGGTTCGTCGACGGCTCTGATCATCGGCAACGTTTTTTATCGCCGGAGTTTGCCCATGCCACGCATCACCCACTACACCTCCCCATGCCCGGAAAACGTCAATAGCCAGATCCTGCAAATGGTCGTCGACTACCTGACCGACATCAGTGCGGTCGGCCTCGGCCCGAGCAATCTGCTGTACAACGTTTATCAGTACGCGGTGGGTTATGAGGTACATCTCTACCTCGAGGCGTTGAATGGCCAGAAGGGCACCGAGGTGGAATTGCTGGTGGCTACTAACGATGAAAACCCGGAGCAAGTCATCGGATTCCTCATCTGTCTGCCGGTGCAGGGCGATTGGGAAGCGTGCAGCGTCGCGTACATGGCGGTGCGTGAAGGCCATCGGCGCCAAGGTGTGGCGCGGGCGATGCTCGCGGACATGGTCAGGCGCTATCCGCATGCGGAACTGGCCTGCAGCATTGGCAAGGTGCCGTATTTCGAGGCACTGGGTTTTGAAGTGATCGGCCAGCGCGAAACCCAGGTGCTGATGAGCACGCGGCATTACCGCAGCAACGGCCTGCGCGGGTTCATCGACACCACGCCGATCTATCGCTCGCTGGAAGTGCAGCAGATTCACACCTATCTGCTGCAGAAGAACGGCAAGCGCGCGATGCTCGATGCGGAAAAACAACGCGACCGCCATCTGGACCAGACCAGCCGCCACGTAGAAGAATTTGTCCGTCAGCGCCTGACCCTGCACTGATCGTCGGCCAATCAAAAGCCCTTGCTGCGCATCCCGCGGCAAGGGCTTTTTTGTATCTGCTTCTCAACCGAGCTTGACGTTCATGGTGATACGCGCGGTGAAGACTTTTTTACCCTCGCAATCGTGAATGTCGACGTTGACTACCTTGTCGCCATCACTTTGCCAATCCACACCTTCAGCGCTGGCCACAGCGGTGACGTCGGTTTTCGCCTTGGCCAGATATTCCACGGTCATGCCTTTGGGAATCCAGCGCGCGCCGGACGGGATCGAGACGTCGGTCATCATTCCGCCGGCCAGTTCTGCCGCGTTGCACATGGCGATCGCGTGCACAGTGCCGAGGTGGTTGGTGATTTCCTTGCGAAACGGCACGCGCACGGTGGCGGCATTCGGGCGCAACTCGGAAATCAGCGGATTGATGCTGCTGAAGTACGGGGCGAACTGGCAGGCCATTTTGCTGAATGCATCCGGGCCGACGCTGTTGAACATGCTGAGAGATTGACTCATGGGAAGCCTCGCTGGGTAGTTTGCAGAACGATGTTCCGTTACAGAATAATATTCTGTAGCGGAACGGTATTCTGTTCACGGCAAATCTGTCAACCTAGGCGCGATTTGTTCACGGGCACGTGACGCCTTTATCAACCTCCGTTTTTGGACCCGAGCAGCATGGACACCGCCGATCTACTGGAACGCAGCTACCCCGGCCGCCGCGCCGAACTCAAACGCGATATCTTTCGCAAGGCCCTGAGCCTGTTCAATGAACAGGGGATCGAGGCCACCACCATCGAAATGATCCGTGCCGAGTGCGACACCAGCGTCGGCGCGATCTATCACCATTTCGGCAACAAGGAAGGGCTGGTCGCGGCGCTTTTTTTCACCGCGCTGGAGGATCAGGCGCGTTTGCGTGATGCGTATCTGGACGCGGCCAATACCACTGAAGAAGGCGTCCAGGCGCTGGTCTTCAGCTATGTCGACTGGGTCGAGCAACAGCCGCAGTGGGCGCGTTTCCAGTACCACGCGCGGTTCGCCGTGACCAAAGGCCCGTTCAAGGACGAGCTGGCCGAGCGCAACAAGACGCGCAACCTGCGTCTGCGCCAATGGCTGGCGCAGTCGGGTCGCGCCGCCGAACTGCAGGATTTGCCTGCCGAGCTGCTGCCATCGCTGATCATTGGCCAAGCGGACAGCTACTGCCGAGCCTGGCTGGCAGGGCGAGTCAAAGGCAGCCCGAGCGCCTATCGCGAAATGCTCGCGCAAGCGGCATGGCGTTCGATTCGTGCCGAAGGTCTCGGCGAGGACTGAAATACGCAGACAAAAAAAGAGCCTCAAAGCTCTTTGATGGGGAGGAAGTAGAGCCCGTGAGGCTCAAGAGGCGTGTGAAGCAAAGCGTGGGCTTGATTGGGGTTCAGAACACCCACGCCTACGCAGCGCCGGATCAATCCGGTCACCGCGTAGCTTCATCCTAGGAGCGTGCAATGGACGACTCAAGTACCGCCAGTCGTCCCTGCACAATGCCGGTTCATGCCGGACGCGATCCCGGCCAACCGGATTTTTTCAGCGCCGCCAGAAGCGTCTGCGCATCCAGGCCCGGCACCGAATGGCCGTTGCCCTCGCTGCTGTCGCTGGCGAGCAGGGCATTGATGATCGCTTCTTCAACGGCTTCGGTCGCGGCCAGAAACAGCTCGCTGATGTGGTCGTTGTTGACCATGCGCAAACCGTCGCAGGTGGCTGCGCGTTTAGCCTCGTAAGCGGCAGGCGGGACATGATCATTGCCGGTGGCGAAGGCAATGAAGATGTCACCGCTGTGGTCTTCGTTACCGCCGCCGGTACGCGCCAGGCCCAGGCTGGCACGTTGTGCCAGACGCGTGCATTGATGGGGCAGCAGCGGTGCATCAGTCGCCAGGCAGACGACGATCGAGCCCATGCCCGGGTGCGGCAGCGCTGCTCGCAGGAACGGTGAATCCTTCTGTTCCATATAGCGCCCGACCGGGTAACCATCGACGCGTAATTCACTGCGAATGCCGTGGTTGGCCTGCACTATCGCGCCAACGGTCCAGCCTCCCTGGGCGGCACTCAGACGTCGCGATGCGGTGCCGATGCCACCCTTGAACTCATGGCAGATCATGCCGCTGCCACCGCCCACCGCACCTTCGACTACCGGCCCATCCACGGCGCCGTTCAGTGCCTCGGCGACATGCTCGGGCTTGACGTGAAAGCCGTTGATGTCATTGAGCAGTCCATCGAAGGTCTCCAGCACCACCGGCATATTCCAGTAAAGCCGCCCGTCATCCGGCTGCTGCTCTCGGTCCAGCATAATCAGCGCATCACGCACCACACCGAGGCTGTGGGTGTTGGTAAAGGCAATCGGACTGGTCAGCAGACCGGCCTCGCGAATCCATTCCAGGCCGGTCGCATCACCGTTGCCATTGAGTACATGCACGCCGGCAAAGCACGGTTGCTGGCTGGTCGAGCCGGGGCGCGGCTCGATCAGCGTGACGCCGGTGCAGATGTCACGGCCGCTGCTGCTGCGACCACGTACATTGCTGTGACCGACGCGCACCCCCGGCACATCGGTAATGGCGTTGTGCGGGCCGGGTTGCATCTGGCCAATCAGGATATCGAGATCACGGGCACGCGGATTCATAAGATTCAGTCTCTTCATTGAAAAGGTCGGGCGGCTTACCGCTCGGATGAGGCAGGCAGATTTCTTGCGCGGGTTACTGGCCGTTCTTGACCTTGCTCCACACCCGCGTACGCACGCGTTCGGCGGCTTTGGGCAAGGGTTCGAGGGTGTAAAGCGTGGCCATGGCGGCAGGGGACGGGTACACCGCCGGGTTGTCGCGAGTGGCTGCTGCCACCAGCGCTGTCGCGGCGCGATTGCCATTCGGGTACGACAGGTGATCACTGACCGGCGCGATCACCTCCGGTCGCAGCAGGTAATCGATAAACGCCAGGCCTTGGGCGCGATTGGGGGCGTCCTTGAGCAGCACCAGAGTGTCGAACCACACCGGCGCGCCTTCCTTGGGCAGGCTGTAGGCGATCTTTACGCCGTTGTTGGCCTGCTCGGCATTGGTCTTGGCTTCGAGCATCGCCCCGGACCAGCCAACCGCCACGCAGATATTGCCGTTGGACAGATCGCTGATGAACTTCGAAGAGTTGAAGTAGGCGATGTGCGGGCGCAGCTTGAGCAGCAATGCTTCGGCTTTTTTGTAGTCCTCGGGATCGGTGCTGTTCGGCGGCAAGCCCAGGTAATGCAGGGCGACCGGCAGCATTTCCGACGGCGAATCGAGCATCGCCACGCCGCACTCGCCCAGTTTGGCCAGATTGGCTTCGTTGAACAGCAACTCCCAGGAATCCACCGGCGCTTTGTCACCCAGCGCGGCGCGGACTTTGTCGACGTTGTAGCCAATGCCGTTGGTGCCCCACAGGTAAGGCACGGCGTACTGATTGCCCGGATCGTTGACCGCGAGTTTCTTCAACAGCTCGGGGTCGAGACTCTGCCAGCCTGGCAGTTGATCGCGAGGCAAAGGGGCGAGGGCGCCGGCCTTGATCAGGGTCGGCAGGCTGAAGTTGCTCGCCACTACAACGTCGTAGCCGCTGCGGCTGGTCATCAGTTTGCCTTCGAGCACTTCGGCGCTGTCGAAGGTGTCGTACACCGGCCGGATGCCGCTGTCGCGCTGGAAATCATGCAGGGTGTTCGGCCCGATGTAGTCGTACCAGTTGTAGATATGCACGCTCGGTACGTCTGCCGCCATGGCGACCGAGGAGAGACAAAAACAGGCCAGCAGGCCCGGGTTGATAGATCCACGGTGACGACGCATGATGCGGCACTCCTGGCCTGTCGCAGGCCGGTGATGAACTGGAGTGGTCAGGCTAACGGGCCGGTCACACCAGCCCCATTCCCATCATGGGTTACTCGAAAGGGGTAGTGCGTGGACGCGTTGTTGCAGGAATTGCCGGTGCATCAGGGGCTGGCGCGGGTATTTACCCAGCTCGGGCAGGACGGTTTCTGGCGCGCGCTGGTCGACACCCTGCGCCTGCTGGTGCCGCTGGACAATGCCCTCGTCGCCCTGATGCAGGCCGGCCAGCCGCCGCGTTTGCTGATCGACTTCGACAGCAAGGGCTACGTGGACGACCAGCAGGAGCTGGCCGGTTATGCCGCCGGCATGTACCTGCTCGATCCGTTTTATCAAGCCGCCGTCAGCGGGATCAGCGACGGCCTGCACAGCCTGGCGTCCGTTGCGCCGGATCAGTTTCTGCACAGCGAGTATTACCAGAGCTACTTTCGTGCCGTGGTGGGCGAGGATGAATTGCAGTTTCTGATCAACGTCGAAGGCGCGGTACTCGGCTTGTCCCTGGGCCGTTCGACCGCGTTTGGCATGGCCGAGCAGGGTCGCCTGTTGTGCGTACGTGACTGGGTATTGGCGGCGATGCATCGCCACATGCAGTTGCTGCCGCCCCAAGGGCCGGTGGCTGAAGCGGTGGTGGGTGATCTGGCGACGTTGCTGGACCGTTTCGATGCCCGGCTGACCGCGCGCGAGATCGACACGGCGCGCCTGATCCTGCAGGGCTTTTCCAGCAAGGCGATGGCCCAGCAGTTGGGGATTTCGCCGGAGACCGTGAAGGTGCATCGACGCAATCTCTATCACAAGCTCAACGTCACCGGGCATGGTGAGTTGTTTGCGCTGGTGCTGCGGCCGACGGTTTTTTGATCAACACAGAACTTGTGTGGGAGCGAGCCTGCTCGCGAAAGCGGTGTATCAGTCAACAAAAGTGTTATCTGACACTGCGCTTTCGCGAGCAGGCTCGTTCCCACAGGTGAACTTACGCTGTGTCAGTGGCTGCGCTGGAAGACCAGAGCTTTCAGGCCGCTCTCTGGGTCGATATCGGGAAACTCTGGCGGGTTGTCCAGCCGATGCTCGAAGCGCAGGCTCGGCGCTTCCTGGGTCACGCCATCAATGAGAAAGTCGGAACCGAACGACGGGTCGTTCATGCACGCCAGCACCGTGCCTTGCGCGGTCAACAGTTCCGGCAAGCGGCGCAACACCCGTTGATAATCCTTGGTCAGCAAAAAGCTGCCTTTCTGAAACGACGGCGGGTCGATGATCACCAGATCGTACGGGCCGCTGTTGATCACCTTGCCCCAGGATTTGAACAGGTCGTGACCGAGAAAGCTGACCTTGCTCAGGTCGTGGCCGTTCAAACGGTGATTGTCGCGTCCACGGCTCAGCGCGGCGCGGGACATATCCAGGTTGACCACATGGCTGGCGCCGCCTTCGATTGCCGCTACGGAAAAGCCGCAGGTGTAGGCGAACAGGTTTAACACGCGCTTGCCCGCCGCTTGTTCGCGCACCCAGTTGCGGCCGTAGCGCATGTCGAGAAACAGCCCGGTGTTCTGCTTGCGCCCCAGGTCGACGCGGTACTGCAAGCCACCCTCGACGATGGTCATTTCTTCGATTTCCTCACCGATCAGCCATTCGGCCGTGCTTTGCGGCAGATAACGGTGCTGGATCAGCAAAGTGTGCGCGCCGGACTGCTGCCACTCGGCCGAGGCGGCGAGGAGCAGCAGCGAATCCCGCAGATCTTGCAGCTGCTCAGGCGCCGGTTCCTTGAACAGCGACACCAGCACCACGCCCTGCAACCATTCCACGGTCAACTGCTCCAGCCCCGGCCAGCAGCGTCCGCGCCCGTGAAACAACCGACGGGTTTCGCTGGGTGCCGCCGCCAGTGCGGGCAGCAAATGAGCGTGGAGGGTGGCGAGGGCTTGAGGGTTCATGGATCAGGATCGGCCAGGCAAAGGGCCGGCATTTTAACCACAATTGAGGGGTTTCGATGGGCGCCGCGCTTCGAAAAACAACACCTTGGCGAAATCTGCTGTATCAAAAGTGAATTTCTACAAGGCGCGCTGCTCATACCTGATAAGCAGCGGATTCAAACCGCTTATCAAAAATGTAATTCGGGGGAGTGCTGTTCATGTGCCCTACACCTACGTCGAGCGCGCACCTTCCTGGCGGGTTGATTCTGGTTGTCGAGGACGATCCGTTGATTCTGGAGTTCCTTTGCGAAATTCTCCAGGAGGAAGGGTTCAAGGTCGAACCGCAAACCAGCGCCGACGCCGCCTCACGGTATCTGGAAAAACATGCAGCCGATGTTGCGCTGCTGCTGACCGACATCACCATGCCCGGCACGCTTAACGGCGCGGACCTGGCCAATCTGTTCGGCGACCGCTGGCCGGAAAAACCGGTGATGGTCATGTCCGGCTATGAAACGCCCGAGACCTCCGGGGTCAAGCATTCGGTAGCGTTCATCAAAAAGCCGTGGGCGATCGGTCAGTTGCTCGATTGTGTGGAAAGCGCGTTCAAATCCAAGGCGCCGCAGTTGCACTGACAAGTGCTACATTGCCGGGCCAGGCTGCCCGGCCAACTGTCAGAGGATTTGCTCTCTTGTCTGCTCAAGCATCGGTTTTTGATCGCGAGTTCGGCGCGTTCCTGTTCGACATGGACGGCACCGTCCTCAATTCCATCGCCGCCGCCGAGCGCATCTGGTCAGCGTGGGCGGTGCGCCATGGCGTTGATGTCGCGACGTTCCTGCCGACCATCCATGGCGCGCGTGCGATCGACACGATCACCCGGCTGAGTCTGCCGGGCGTGGATGCCGAGCAACAAGCAGCGTTCATCACCGCAGCGGAAATCAATGACGTTGAAGGCATTGTCGAGATTCCTGCGGCGGCAGCCTTTCTCAACGCGCTGCCGAAAAACCGTTGGGCGATGGTGACGTCGGCGCCTCGCGATCTGGCGTTGCGGCGGATGGCGGCTGCGGGGATTCCGGAGCCGGCGGTGATGATCACGGCGGAAGATGTAAAGGCTGGCAAGCCTGATCCTGCGGGGTATCTCTTGGCTGCAAATAAGCTGGGAGTCGAGCCGGCTGACTGTCTGATCTTTGAAGACGCCACGGTTGGTATTCAGGCTGCGGAAGCGGCGGGCGCTGCACTGATGATCATCACCACCACGCACCAGCACCCGATCGAAACGGCGCATGCGACGTTGGCCAGTTACGATGCGATCGGCGTCAGGGTCGGCGCCGATGGTCTGCTTCGTCTGACGGAAATCTGATCTGTTCCGAAATGCCCCTCACCCTAGCCCTCTCCCGGAGGGAGAGGGGACTGACCGGGGGATATTCAGGTAATACGCCGACGTGAAAGGTCTTCTCTGAATCCATAATCGCTATGGTCTTTCAGGCCGACGGCAAATTCAGCACAACTCGGTCGGTTCCCTCTCCCCCGGGAGAGGGCTAGGGTGAGGGGGCTACGGTCTGCCAGAGACAGGGGATCGTCAATCAAACAACATCCCCGTCACCGGTCGGCAGCTCAACCATGCCGGCAATATCACAACTACGCTGATCCATGCTTGTGAAATCGTCGCCAAAGTCGAGCGCGGTGGAACTCCTTGCTAACGAGGTAAACGCATGAAGATCGATCTGAGTGGAAAACTGGCCATTGTCAGCGGCAGTACCGGCGGCATCGGTCTGGGCATCAGCCAGTCGTTGGCCGAAGCCGGGGCGACGGTGGTGGTCATCGGTCGCGACACGGCCAAGGTCGAGCAGGCGCTGGCGAGCATTCGCCAAGCGGTGCCCAGCGCGCAGTTGCGGGGTCTGAGCGCCGATCTGGGCACGGCCGAGGGCGCGGAAAAGCTGTTCGCCGCCGAACCGCGCGCGGACATTCTGGTCAACAACCTCGGCATCTTCAACGACGTCGATTTCTTCGAGACTCCCGACAGTGAGTGGACGCGCTTCTATGAAGTCAACGTGATTTCCGGCGTGCGCCTGGCGCGGCATTACGTGCCGGCGATGGTCGAGCAGGGTTGGGGCCGGGTGATCTTTCTGTCATCGGAATCCGGGGTGGCGACGCCGGCTGACATGCTCAATTACGGCGTGACCAAAAGCGCCAACCTCGCGGTGTCCCACGGCTTGGCCAAACGTCTGGCTGGCACCGGGGTCACGGTCAATGCGATCCTGCCGGGACCGACTTTCACCGATGGCCTGCAGGACATGCTCAGAGACGCGGCCGCCGAATCCGGGCGCGACCTGCGCGACGAAGCCGACGCCTTTGTGCGCAAGGCCCGTCCGACTTCGATCATCCAGCGCGTGGCGGATGTTTCGGAAGTGGCGCATCTGGTCACGTACATTGCTTCACCGCTGTCCTCGGCCACCACGGGCGCAGCGTTGCGCGTCGATGGCGGTGTGGTCGACAGCCTGACTATCTGAAATTTCTGAAAGAGAGGTTTTATGCCAACAGCATCTGCAACCATCGACATCCCGGCCGCGGCCGATCAGGTCTGGCAATTGATCGGCGGCTTCAACACGCTGCCGGACTGGCTGCCGTTGATTACCAACAGTGAACTGAGCGAAGGCGGGCGCGTACGCACCCTGCAAACCGCTGACGGCGGCGTGGTCGTCGAACGTCTGCAGACCTTCGATAACGCCGCCCGAACCTACAGCTATTCGATTGAACAGGCACCGTTCCCGGCCAGCGATTATCTCGCGACGATCAAGGTTGAAGCCCAAGGGCAGGGCGCGCGGGTGACGTGGTCGGGACGATTTAATGCGGTCGGCGTGAGCGATGAAGAGGTGGTGGCGTTGTTCAACGGCATCTACCAGGGCGGGCTCGAAGCCTTGCGGGCGAATTACCCGACCTGAGACGCAGATCGTTCCCACGCTCTGCGTGGGAATGCAGCCCGGGACGCTCTGCGTCCCATTTCGAAAGCCGGAACGCGGAGCGTCCCTTGAGGCATTCCCACGCGGAGCGTGGGAACGATCGGCGCGAGACGTCAGGCCTGGCTGATCAAACTCTGCCGACAATCCAGCACCAGTTTCGCCCCGCCCAGATCGCTGCTGCCGACTTCAAGACTGAAGCCGTGCAGGCTGACAATCGCCGCGACAATCGACAGTCCCAGACCAAAACCGCTTTGCGGCTGGCCACCCTCGGTACGGTAAAACCGCTGGAACACCGCCTCACGTTCAGCCTCGGGAATCCCCGGGCCTGAATCGTGAACCTCGATCCGCGTCTGGCCACCTGCATTAACCCCACGCAACATCACCGTGCCGCCGGGCGGGGTGAATTTGATCGAGTTGCTCAGCAGGTTCGCCAACGCTTCGAACAGCAACGCGCGGTCGCCATTGAGCGGCGGCAGCGTCTCCGGCATGTTCAACTGAAAGCGCAGATCGCCTTCCTCGGCCAGCGGCAGATAGAACTCGTGCAACTCCTCCAGCAAACGCACCGGATCAAGTTCGACGAAACCTGAGCGGCGCTGGCGATCCTCCAGCTCGGAAATCCGCAACAAACCGCGAAACCGCGCCATCAGCGTGTCCGCCTCAGCCAGAACCAGATCCAGTTGCGCCGCTTCTTGTGAACCTTCGCCCGCCTGTTGCTGCATCCGATACAACTGCGCGCGCAGGCGAGTCAGCGGTGTGCGCAAGTCGTGGGCGATGTTGTCGCAGACGCCTTTGACCTCGTTCATCAAGCGCTCGATGCGCTCCAGCATGGCGTTGACGATGGCGGCGAGCATGTCCAGCTCATCGCGGCGATTGGACAGCGGCAAGCGGTGCGTCAGGTCGCCGGCAACGATGGCCTGGGCGCTGTTCTGAATCGCGCGGATGCGCTGCAACGGTCGACGCCGCAGCAGATGCCAACCGGCGACCCCGGGAATAATCGTCAGCGACACCCCCCAGAACAACGCGTGCAAAATGATCCGCGTCACCGCGAACAGCGAGCCATTGTCACGCAGCAGCACCAGCCAGCGCCCGTCGCGAGTCTGGGTGGCCACAGCATCGCAGCTGTCGTTCGGCAGGGTCGGGTCATCGGAATCGGCGCACTCGGCGAGCATGTGGATCTTGCCGTCGAGCGGCAGTCCTTCGGGAATTTGCTGAAGTGCGCCGCCCAGGTAAACGCCGTCAGCGCTGAACAGACCATAGGCGTCGATACCACGAATATCGAAGGTCATGCTGGCCGCGAGCGCGTCTTCGAGTTGCTCGCCGCGAAAATGCGAGAACAGATGCTGGCGTTGCATCAACGAATGTTTGGCCAGTTTGTCGAGGTAGCCGGATACCTCGTAGTACATGACCCCCATGAGGATCGCGCTCCAGGCCACGAACAGCGAGCTGTACAGCGCCAGCAAGCGGCTGCTGGACGAGCGCCAGCCGTCAGACGGGTTCGGCAATGACATAGCCGGAGCCCCGTACCGTGCGGATCAGCGGAACGTTGCCGGCTGCGTCGATCTTTTTGCGCAGCCGGCCGATATGCACGTCGATGAGGTTGGTGCCCGGGTCGAAGTGATAACCCCAGACCTCTTCGAAAATCATCATCCGCGAGAGAATCTGGCCGCTGTTGCGCATCAGGAACTCGAGCAGTTTGTATTCGGTGGGCAGCAGCGTCAGCACCTGTCCGGCGCGGCGGGCTTCATGGCTGATCAGGTCGAGTTCGAGGTCGGCGACGTTCAATGTCGTGGCCTGGGTGGCGACGCTGTTTTGCCGGCGCAGCAACACTTCGACCCGCGCAGCCATTTCATCGGTGGCGAACGGTTTGGTCAGGTAGTCATCGCCACCGGCACGCAAACCGCGCACGCGCTCATCGACATCGGAGAGGGCGCTGATCATCAGAATCGGCGTCGCCACGCCCATGGTGCGCAGGGTGGTGACGATGGCCAGACCATCCAGCTCGGGCAGCATGCGGTCGAGGGTGATCAGGTCGTAGTTGCCGCTCACGGCGCGGTCGAGGCCTTCGCGGCCATTGTCGACCCAGTCGACATCCAGCCCGTGGCTGCTCAGTTCGGCAACGATTTCCCGCGCGGTCACGGCGTCGTCTTCGATGGTCAAGATACGAGTCATAGGCAGGCCTGCTGATCGGTTCAAACGGAATGGCAGCATTTTGCCAAGAATTTACCGTGACGCTTTAAATTAACTTTCATCTTCGTCGCGACGGTGAAGCGGAACTGATCGGATTTGCCAGTCAGTCATCAATGCAGAAAACCCGCAGGCGCTGACCATTTATTGCAAATTGCACGGATCAGCGGAGTTCAAACTTTCTAACCTGTTGAAAATAAACAGTTTATTTAGTTTCTGTAACTGGCACGGTCACTGCAATTCCTAACCTGACGAGTTGTAACACCATTTTTCATGCCTGGAGCAGTACAACAATGAATAGATCCCCTGATGGCTATTATCCTGCCGTGGAAGAGTCGAGCAGCGTCTCAGGCGTGTCCTGGGGCGCGATCTTTGCCGGTGCTGCGGCGGCCGCTGCGCTGTCGATGATTCTCGTGCTGCTCGGTTTCGGTCTGGGCTTTTCGGCGGTTTCACCGTGGGCCGGAGAGGGCGTGAGCGCCAAGGGCCTGGGCATTTCGACGATTGTCTGGCTGGCGGTGACGCAGATCATTGCTTCCGGCATGGGCGGCTACATTGCCGGTCGTCTGCGGGTGAAATGGGCGAACATGCACGGTGACGAAGTCTACTTCCGCGACACCGCCCACGGCTTCCTCGCCTGGTGCGTCGCCACGCTGGTCACCGCTGTGCTGGTGGTCGGTTCGGTCAGCAGCGTCGTCAGCGGCGGTGTGCAGGCTGGGGCTAACGTCGTCGGCGGTGCTGCCGGTGCGATGAGCCAGGCCGCCGGTTCTGCCGCAGCCAATACTGACAGCGATCAGTACGGCTACTTCGTCGACAGTCTGTTCCGTGACGACCGTCCGGCTGCCGTCAGCGATGACGCCGCACGCGGCACCGTGACCCGCATCTTCGCCCAGAGCCTGGCCAACGGTCAGCTCAGCGCCGAAGACCGCACCTACCTCGCACAACTGGTATCGCAACGTACCAACCTGAGCCAGGCCGATGCTGAACGTCGTGTCGACGAAATCTACGCCAACACCCAGAAAGCCATCGCTGACGCGAAACTGAAAGCCCAGCAAGCTGCCGACACCGCCGCGAAAGTCGCTGCCTACACCTCGCTGTGGATGTTCGTCGCGCTGCTGGCCGGTGCGTTCTTTGCCAGCCTCGCAGCCACCTTCGGCGGTCGTCGTCGCGATGCGGTCGAGTACGTTGAAGTCGACACCTACACCACTACCACTCCGGTCCGTTAAAAAGGAGAGTCACCATGCGCTCATTACTGCTGTTCTTCCTCGGCGTACCGATCCCGATCATCATCCTGATCGCCCTGTTCGTACACTGATCCCTCTGAGGCAGGATGCCTCTGCCGCTTTCATCTTCGGGTGAAAGCGGCTTTTTGCTTTCTGCGGGGCCAGTTCGTCTTCTCCAATTGATCGTTGTCCATCCCGCCATTTTCACTGGCCTGGATCAATATTTCCCCTGGCGATATCGCCTACCGTAAATGATCCAGGCCTTTGCTGAGGTATGAGCTACAGTGCTTGTCGCGCACCTTGTTGCGCTGACGAAGTATCCGCGTCGACGTTGAAAACACAGCAATAAAAGCGTCGACGAGGCGTAGTGCAGCAAGGAGCTGACACAACCTCAACTGAATCTTCACGGACGAACACCGTAATGAACTGCCTAGAAAGAACCTTCGATATCCAGCCCTTGGTGCAGGCGGACATGACCGTGCACATCAACGGCCAAGCGGTCAGCGCCGCCATTGGCGAAACCGTTCTCAGCGTCATCCAGTCCCTCGGCGTGCGCCAGATCGCACGCAATGACCACGATCAGATCAGCGGCGCCTATTGCGGCATGGGCGTGTGCCAGTGCTGTCTGGTGAAAATCAACGGTCGCCACAAACGTCGCGCCTGCCAGACCGTGGTCCGCGACGGTATGCAGATCGAAACCCGAGTGAACCGCGTCGTCGCGCAGGAGGTTGTATGAGCGTGCAACCGTTGATCGTCGGCGGCGGGCCAGCGGGGATGGCGGCGGCCATCGAACTGGCGCGCCACGGCGTGCGCTGCACCTTGCTCGAAGAGGCTTCGCGCCTCGGCGGCGTGGTCTATCGCGGGCCGTTGCGCGATGGCGTGCAGCTGGATTATCTCGGCCCGCGTTATTCCGAAGCACTGGACAAACTGCACGGTGAATTTCAGCAGCAGTCCGGGCTGATCGACGTGCGCCTCAACCATCGGGTGGTCGGCGCCGAAGGCACTCGCGCTCTGGTGGTGCTCGATGGCGATGAACAGCTGCACGAGATGGCTTATCCGCAACTGTTGTTGGCCGCCGGCTGCCATGAACGCAGTGTGCCGTTTCCCGGCTGGACGTTGCCAGGGGTGATCCTGCTCGGCGGCCTGCAATTGCAGATCAAGAGTGGCGTGGTCAAGCCGCAAGGGCCGGTGATCATCGCCGGCACCGGGCCGTTGCTGCCGCTTGTCGCGACCCAGTTACATGCATCTGGCGTGCGCGTCGCCGGCGTCTATGAGGCTTGCGCATTCGGCAAGATCGCCCGCGAGAGTCTGGCGCTGCTGAACAAGCCGCAGCTGTTCCTCGACGGCTTGAGCATGCTCGCTCACCTCAAGCTGCACGGCATCCCGATGAACTACGGTTGGGGGGTGGTCGAAGCCCACGGCGAGGGCGAATTGAAAAGCGTCAGCGTCGCACCGTATTCGTCGACGTGGGAGGCGGATCTGTCGCGGGTCGAGCGTTTCGAAGCGCAGACGCTGGCGGTCGGTTACGGTTTTATTCCGCGCACGCAATTGAGCCAGCAGATGGGCCTTGATCACGGCTTCAGCGACGATGGCTACCTGCGTGCCAACGCCAATGTCTGGCAGCAAAGCAGCGTCGCGCATGTGCATCTGGCCGGTGACGTGGGCGGGATCCGTGGCGGCGAAGCCGCGATGCTGGCCGGCAAGATCGCCGCCACTTCGATCCTGCTGCAACGCGGCGTGCTCGACGCCGAGCTCGCCCGGGTGCGCCGTGATCGCTACGCAAGCAAACTCAGAGCCATCGTGCGCTTTCGTGCGGCGGTGGATCGCTACACCGAGCGCGGTGTCGGGCAGATCGCTTTGCCCACAGCCGACACGGTGATCTGCCGCTGCGAACACGCGACCCGCGCCGACATCGATCTGGCGCTGGAGCAGGGTGTGCAAGACATCGCCAGCCTGAAAATGCGCACCCGCGTGAGCATGGGCGATTGCCAGGGGCGGATGTGCGTCGGCTATTGCAGCGATCGACTGCGCCAGGCCACTGGACGTCAGGATGTCGGTTGGCTGCGCCCGCGCTTTCCAATCGATCCGGTGCCGTTTTCCGCGTTCCAGTCTCTCGGCACGGAGGGCGATTGCCATGAGTAAGTTCTACGACGTGGTCATTGCCGGTGGCGGCGTGATCGGCGCGTCCTGCGCCTACCAATTGTCCAAGCGCAAAGATCTCAAGGTGGCACTGATCGACGCCAAGCGCCCCGGCAACGCGACCCGTGCTTCGGCGGGTGGTTTATGGGCGATCGGCGAGTCGGTCGGCCTCGGTTGCGGGGTGATTTTCTTTCGCATGATGTCGGCCAACCGCAAGCGCGAGACCCATGGCGCTGCGGTAGCGGTGGACGCCAGTACGCCGCATATTCTGCCGCAGTCGTTTTTCGATTTTGCCTTGCAATCCAATGCGCTGTACCCGGCGCTGCATCGCGAGCTGAAAGACAACCACGGCATGGATTGCAAGTTCGAAAAGACCGGATTGAAATTCGTGATCTATGACGACGAAGATCGGCTCTACGCCGAGCACATCGTCGGCTGCATTCCGCATCTGGCCGATCAGGTGCGCTGGCTCGATCAGGCGGCGTTGCGCGCGGCTGAACCGAGTGTCAGCCATGAGGCGCGCGGGGCGCTGGAGTTTCTCTGCGATCATCAGGTCAGTCCGTTCCGTCTCGCCGATGCCTACATGGAAGGCGCGCGGCAGAACGGCGTCGACATCTTCGTCAACACCAACGTCACCGGCGTGCTGCATCACGGCACTCGCGTGACCGGCGTGCAGACGGCAGAAGCGGGCGTGTTTCACTGCAAGACGCTGATCAACGCCGCCGGTGCCTGGGCGGCGGATTTGAGTGAGTGGGCCACGGGTATCCGCATTCCGGTGAAACCGGTGAAAGGGCAGATCCTGCTGACCGAGCGCATGCCGAAAATCCTCAATGGCTGCCTGACCACCAGCGATTGCTACGTTGCGCAAAAGGACAACGGCGAAATCCTCATTGGTAGCACCACCGAAGACAAAGGGTTCGACGTCACCACCACCTACCCGGAAATCGCCGGGCTGGTGCAGGGCGCGGTGCGCTGTCTGCCGGAGCTTGTGGACGTCAATCTGAAGCGCACATGGGCGGGGCTGCGTCCGGGCTCTCCGGATGAGTTGCCGATCCTCGGGCCGATGCGTGAGGTCGAGGGTTATCTGAATGCTTGCGGGCACTTCCGCACCGGCATTCTGACCTCGGCGATTACCGGGGTGTTGCTGGATAAACTGGTGAATGATGAACCGCTGCCGCTGGATATCACGCCGTTTCTGGCGGATCGGTTTGCAGTCGCGCCGGTCGAGCCCGCCCCCGCGCTGGAACTGGCCTGATTCTCTCCCACATGATCGTTCCCACGCTCTGCGTGGGAATGCCTCAAGGGACGCTCCGCGTTCCAGCTCGGGAAGTGGAACGCGGAGCGTCCCGGGCTGTGTTACCACGCGTAGCGTGGGAACAATCAAATCTGTGCAAGGCACGATCAGGATTTTCGGGCTTCCTCTTCGAGCTGATCCGATTCAAACAGTTTGGCCAGTTCCGCCCGGGCTTCCTGGGCGGTCTGCAGGACTTTGGCGGCGTCGTCGTAGACGGCGTGTTGTGCCTCCAGCACTTGTTCGTCGTGATGCTTGAAACGCTTGATCCGCGCATCGGCCTGGGCTTGGGTCAGACCGAGGCCGACCAGCGTGCGCCGGCTCATTTCCAGGCTCGAATAATAGGTCTCACGAATCGCTTCCGCGCCGACATCCACCAGGCGATGCACGTGCTGACGGTTACGCGCGCGGGCGATGATTTTCATGTGCGGATAGAGCTTGTGCACCACTTCGGCAGTCTTGATGTTGGTCTCCGGATCGTCCGTGGCAATGACGAAATATTCCGCCTCGCCGACCTTCGCCGCGTGAAGGATTTCCGGGCGCATCGGGTCGCCGTAGAACACCGGTACGCCGCCGAAGCTGCGTGACAGTTCGATGGTTTCCACCGAGGTGTCCAGCGCGACGAACTTGATGTTCTGCGCGCGCAGAATCCGCGCCACGATCTGGCCCATCCGGCCCATGCCGGCAATCACCACGCGCGGTGCTTCGGTGTCGATTTCGCGGAATTTCTCCGGCACTTCCACCGGCTGCACTTTCGGGCTGACCAGACGCGCGCAGATCAACAGCAGCAACGGCGTCAGCGCCATCGACAGGGTGATGGTCAGCACCAGCAGGTCGTACAGACGCGGCTCGAACAGGCCCTGATCGCGACCGATCTTGAACACCACGAAGGCAAACTCACCGCCGGCAGCGAGGACGATGCCGAGGCGGATTGCGCTGATCTTGTTCAGTCCGCCTGCCAAGCGCCCAACCACGAACAGCAGCGGCAATTTCAGACCGATCAGCAACAAGGTCAGGCCCAATACGGTGATCGGCGCGCTCAACAACAGGCTGAGATTGGCACCCATGCCGACGCTGATGAAAAACAGCCCGAGCAGCAGGCCCTTGAACGGTTCGATCTGCGCTTCCAGCTCATGCCGGTATTCCGAATCCGCCAGCAGCAGACCAGCGAGAAACGCACCCAACGCCATCGACACGCCGACCAGATCCATCAGCCACGCCGTGCCGATCACCACCAGCAACGCGGTGGCGGTGGACACTTCCGGCAGCCCGGTTTTCGCCACCACGCGGAACACCGGACGCAGCAGATACCGCCCGCCGATCACCACCACGGCAATGCCGCCGAGCACCTGCAAGCTGTGACGAATATCGTCGGCGGTGCTGGTGTGGTGATCGACGCCGGCGAGCATCGGCACCAGGGCGATCAATGGAATCGCGGCGATGTCCTGGAACAGCAGAATCGCAAACGCGAGACGCCCGTGGGGGCTGGTCAGTTCCTTGCGTTCGGCGAGGCTTTGCAGGCCGAACGCCGTGGAGGAGAGCGCCAGACCGAGGCCCAGCACAATGGCGCTGTTCAGCGGCTGGCCGAACACCGACAGCGCCAGCACGCCGATCACCGATGCGGTCAACAGCACCTGTGCCAGACCGACGCCGAACACCGATTTGCGCATTACCCACAAGCGTCGCGGCGACAGCTCCAGGCCGATGATGAACAGCAGCAACACCACGCCCAGCTCGGAAATATGCGCAACGCTTTGCGGGTTGCCGATCAGGCCGAGCACCGACGGGCCGATGATCACCCCGGCAAACAGATAACCGAGCACCGCGCCCAGTTGCAGACGTTTGGCCAAAGGCACGGTGAGCACGGCCGCGAACAGAAACACGACAGCGGCTTGCAACAGATTGCCTTCATGGGGCATTGGAACGACTCCTGACTACGGGTACGGCGGGGCGACAAGGATAAGGGTTACGCGGTCTCCAGACCATTCGAGATCCAATGTGGGAGCGAGCCTGCTCGCGAATGCGGTGGGTCAGTCACCTATCCATTGACTAATGCCCCGCATTCGCGAGCAGGCTCGCTCCCACAAGGGCAGCTTCTATCAGGCCTGTAATAATTTGCATCAACTGGTTACATTTATAACCCCTGCGCATCAATTTCCGGAAACGCCATGGCCATCAACTTCGACCTCAACGACCTGCAAGCCTTTCGCGCGGTGGTCGAGCAGGGCAGTTTTCGCAAGGCTGCCGACACCGTGCGCCTGTCGCAACCGGCGCTCAGCCGGCGCATCGAAAAGCTCGAAGACGCCCTCGGCGTGAAACTGTTCGAGCGCACCACGCGCAAGGTCAGCCTGACCCAGGCCGGGCGCGGCTTCATGCCCAGCGTCGAGCGCTTGCTGGATGATCTCGACATTGCCTTGCTTGGCATCAGCGAAGTCGCCTCGACGCGCTTGGGCCATGTCACCGTCGCCTGCGTGCCGTCGGCGGCGTACTACTTCATGCCCCGCGTGGTCGCGCGTTATCACCAGCAGTTTCCGCGGATCAAGGTCAAAGTCCTTGATTCCAGCGCTCACGATGTGTTGAGTGCGGTGGTCAATGGCGAGGCGGATTTCGGTTTGAGTTTTCTCGGCACGCAGGATGCCAAAGTCGAGTTCGAACCGCTTGTGCAGGAGTGCTACGTTGTCGCCTGTCGTCGCGATCATCCACTGGCCGGGCGCAGCAGCGTCAGTTGGGACGAGTTCTATCAGCAGGATTACATCGCGCTGGACAAGACTTCGGGCAATCGCTTTCTGCTCGATCAGGCCTTGGGCGGGGTGGTGCCGCAGCGGCAGAGCATCTGCGAGACGCGGCATGTGACGACGATGATCGGCTTGGTGGAGGCGGGGCTGGGCGTGGCGGCGGTGCCGTTGATGGCGATGCCCGGGCCGGATCATCCGATCCTGACGCGGGTGCCACTGATTGAGCCGCAGGTGATGCGCAGTGTCGGCATCATCAAGCGCCGGGATCGCACGTTGACCCCGGCGGCTTTGGAACTGGAGCGGCTGGTCGTGGAAATGCGCGTCCAGCCGCCAACGATCAACGCTTGACCGAATCCAGCCCGGTGGCCTGCACGTCAGCCTGAGCGGCCGGTGCAGCGAGGTAGGCGAGCAGGGCTTTGGCCTCTTCTGGATGCTCGGCCTTGACCGGAATCCCAGCGGCAAAACGCGTCACCGACTGTACCGATTCCGGAATCTTCGCGACGAAGCTCACGCCCGGCACCGGCAGCAATTCGCTGACCTGCTGGAAGCCCAACTGATAGTCGCCAGTGGCAACCACCGAGCCGACCGGGATCCTGGCGATCATCTTGGTTTTCGGTTTCAACTGATCTTCGATGCCGAGTTTCTTGAACAGCTGCTGCTCGATGTACACGCCGCTGGCGCTGTCGGAGTAGGCCACCGACTGCGCGTCAAGCAGGGTTTTCTTCAGGCCGTCGACGCTGCTGATGTCCGGTTTCGCCGCGCCTTCACGCACCACCATGCCGATCCGCGAATCCGCCAGTTCAACGCGGGAGGCTGGGTCGACCTTGCCTTGTTTGATCAGCTCATCAAGAGCGTAACCGACCATGATCACCACGTCGGCGTGCTCGCCGCGCGCCAGACGGTTGGGAATCGCTTCCGGCGCCTTGCCCATCGACGGGCCGAGGCTGGTGGTCAGCGTGTTGCCCGTTGCGGCGGCGAATTTCGGCCCGAGGATCTTGTAGGCGGCAGTGAAACCACCGGAGGTCATCACGCTGAGTTCTTCGGCCTGAGCCGCGAAATTAAACGCGAGACCGGCGAGCAGGGCGGTGACAGTAAATAGTTTTTTCATGGCGAGTATTCCTCAGGCCGCGACAGGTTGCAGACGACCACCGGCACGGCGGTACAGATAAAGCGTGGCGCACAGCGCGCACAGCGCACCGATGCTCATCCAGTAACCTGGCGCGGCTTTGTCGCCGGTGTACTGGATCAGGAAAGTCGACATCGCCGGGGTGAAACCGCCGAAGATCGCGGTGGCCAGGCTATAGGCCAGGGAGAAACCGGCGACGCGCACTTCCACCGGCATGATTTCGGTCAGCGCCGGAATCATCGCGCCGTTGTACAAGCCGTAAATGAAGGACAACCACAGCAGCGACAGCAGCATGTTGGTGAAGCTCGGCGCCTGCACCAGGAACGACAGCGCCGGATAAGTGGTGGCCAGTGCCAGCAAGGCCATGCCGATCAGCACTGGGCGACGACCGATACGGTCGGACAACGCGCCGCCAATCGGCAGCCAGAAGAAGTTCGACACACCCACCAGCAGCGTCACCAGCAACGCGTCGGAAGTGCTCAGGTGCAGCACGGTTTTGCCGAAAGTCGGCGCGTACACGGTGATCAGGTAGAACGCGGTAGTGGTCAGCGCGACCATCAACATCCCGCCGAGCACCACGCCCCAGTTCTGGCCAAGGGTGCGGAACACTTCGCGCATGCTTGGACGGTGTTTGCGTGCGGCGAACTCTTCGGTTTCCGCCAGATTACGACGCAGGAAGAAGATGAACGGGACGATCATGCAGCCGACGAAAAACGGAATGCGCCAGCCCCAGGCTGCCACGGCTTGCGGCTCCATCCACTGGTTCAGACCGTAGCCCAGCGCGGCAGCAACGATGATCGCCACTTGCTGACTGGCCGACTGCCAAGCGGTGAAAAACCCTTTGCGGCCCGGCGTAGCGATTTCGGACAGATACACCGAAACACCACCGAGTTCCGCGCCGGCGGAGAAGCCTTGCAGCAGTCGCCCGATCAGTACCAGCGCCGGGGCGAACGGGCCTATGGTTTCGTATCCGGGCACCAGCACAATCAATATCGTGCCGCTGGCCATGATCGACAGGGTGACGATCAGACCTTTGCGCCGGCCGACGTCATCGATGTACGCGCCGAGCACGATGGCGCCGAGCGGACGCATCAGGAAGCCTGCGCCGAATACTGCGAAAGTCATCATCAGCGAGGCGAACTCGCTGCTCGCCGGGAAGAACACCGCCGCGATCTGCGTGGCGTAGAAGCCGAACAGAAAGAAGTCGAACTGTTCGAGGAAGTTGCCCGAGGTCACCCGGAAGATGGCACCGGCCCGCGAGCCGTTGGTTGGGATTGAGGCTGTCATTGAAAAGTACTCCACCGCTTTTATGACGTGCGCTACGGAGAAGCGGCGCACGGTTTTTATTGAGGTGGATGGTGGCGCAGATGTAACAATCTGTTAATTGCATTGTTGGCATGGATTGATGCGTGGGGCGGATCAATGGCTTCAGTGCTTGGCGCATTTGTGGGAGCGAGCCTGCTCGCGAAGGCTTTCCGTCAGTTGGCAACGATGGCGGATGTGCCGGCGTATTCGCGAGCAGGCTCGCTCCCCCAGGGGACCCCCGGTCCTCCGATAAACACCCACCG
>NZ_JAPCIK010000034.1:0-54350 GCF_025910115.1 Pseudomonas sp. RG1 | reverse complement strand
GGGGGGCGGGGCGCCCCCCCCCCCCCCCCCACAGGGGATCGGTGGTGATCAGAGAATCAGCGTCCGCCAAGGCCTTTGTGGGAGCGAGCCTGCTCGCGATAGCTGTGTGTCAGGCGCCAGTGCTGTCGGATTATCAGTCGGTCTAAGCCGTAGCCGCCACGGCGCCCTGCTCGCGAGCAACCTCAGTTGCGCGGTTGCCAACCTGCACCGGGATACTCAAAAACGGCGGAAGCGGGCAATCCAGCAGGTCGGCGACAGCCCGGAACAACTCCGCTTCGGCGACGGTGATCACGCCGTCGTGCATCACGCAGCGAGTCATCGCATCGAGCAGGGCGGGACGTTCTTCCGGCATGAGATGGCGCAGACGATTGAGCGCGGTTTCCAGGCCGATCAGTTCTTCGAGATCCTTGCGTATCTCTTGCGGCTGTTCGAAGGCAAGCCCCTGCCACGCGGACTGCAGTGCGTCTGCGGCCGCCGCTTGATCGTTCTGTCCGGCGCGGGCCAGCGCACTCAGCAGCGCCAACAATTCTTCGGCGCACTGGAACAGGCCAAACTTGAACTGCACCGGTGTCGCGCCCAGCACGTTGCGCTCGACGACGCGCAGCAGCGTCCACTCAAGCAGTTCGGTTTCGTTGTCAGCTTCAATCAGCGCAATCAGGTTGGCATCGACCCTGGCGAAACTTTTGCCGAGCAGTTGCAGGCTCGGCGTTGCCAGATCGAGCAACGGCAAACGCAACCCGGGCTGCAGCGATAACAACGGATTTTGCAGTAGCTCCAGTTGCTCGAACACTGCATCGTCGACGGTCCCTCTCAGTGTGTCGAGCTGCAGGCCCAGCACAGGCGCCGAGCGGGACAACAACAACCCGTAGACGATCGCTTGGGCGCCGTCGATGCTGCGCGCGGCCTCTCTGAGAACCTGCGGAATATCGCCGAGAACACGGCGCGCCTCAATCAAGTGTTCTGCCTGCGGAGCGCCGATTGCCGCAACGGACGCCTGTGCTGCACTCAAATCGTAAAGCACTGCCATGGCGGCAGCCGGGACACCGCCAAAGGCATCCGAAATCGGCAGGTCGGGTTTGGCCTGCGGCTCCACGGCAGGTGCGGCGATTTTCACGAAGCTGCCATCCCAGTGCGCATCGACCCGGCGGATCCGCTCGCTCAAATCCGGATGCGAGGCCATCAGGTCGAACGAAGACGTGCCCGAACCGAAATACAGATGGCTGAACTCGGCAGCACGCGCGGCATTGAGTGTTGCGCCCAGTTCATAGCCTCCGATCTTCTTCAGTGCACCGGCAATGCTTTGCGGGTTGCGCGTGTATTGCACAGCTGTCGCGTCAGCGAGGAATTCGCGTTGCCGCCCGATCGCTGCCTTGATCAGATTGCCGAAATACGACCCTGCAAATCCCGCAACACACAGGACAAAACCGACCAGCGCGGTGAACGCGACAAACTTGTTGCGGCGCGCAGCTTCTTTGCCCACCGCTTCGGTGCCACGCAGGATGTAGCTTCCAGTCAGACCCAGGACGAGGATGCCGTGGACGATAGCGATCAACCGGGTGTTGAGGCGCATGTCACCGTTGTAGATATGGCTGAACTCATGGGCGATGACCCCTTGCAGTTCTTCGCGCGTGAGCAGATTGATCGCGCCCTGAGTCACGCCGATTACCGCGTTTTGCGGCGTCATGCCAGCGGCAAAGGCGTTGATGCCCAGCTCCGGCAACAGATAGACGGGAGGGACGGCCGTGCCAGAGGCGATGGCCATTTCTTCCACCACGTTGAGCAGGCGCTGCTCTTCCAGGGTCTGCGCGTTATGGTTGATCAGCCGGCCGTTGAGGCCACGGGCAATGACTTTGCCGCCGGCGGACAACTCGGAATGTTTCGCCGTACTGCCCAGCAGCACGACGCTGATCACCACCGCTGACACATATCCGATCAGCTCCCAGCTCATCTCCAGATCGAAGAGAACATTGCCGTCGCCGTCTTCCACTGGAATGGTCATCAGCACGCAGGAAACGGCAATCAAGCTCAGAACGGCCAATGCCATCAGAACGATAAGCAGCAGGGTTCGGCGCTTGGCCTGGCGCTGTTGTTGGAAAAAATTCATGGTGCCATCCGTTGGCTGGGGTCAGAACGAAACCTGTGGTGCTTGCTGAATCGCGGCGCTGTCGGCGAACGTCAGCACCGAGGCGTCGGCAGCATGGCCGAACAGCGGGGCGAACAGCGCAGCCGGGAAACTCTGCTTGAGAGTGTTGTAGCTCATCACTGCATCGTTGTAAGCCTGCCGCGCAAAACTGACTTTGTTCTCGGTACTGCTCAGCTCTTCGCTCAATTGCTGCATGTTCTGCGAAGCCTTTAGATCCGGATAGGCTTCGACCGTCACGTTCAACCGGCCCATCTCATTGCTCAGCACGCTGTCCGCCTGGCCGAGCTGGACGATGTTCTGCGCATTGCCCGGCTGCGCCTGAGCGGCCTGCAGGCCTGCGACCGCGTTGTTGCGCGCGGCAATCACCGCTTCCAGCGTCTCGCGCTCATGGGCCATGTAGCCTTTGGCGGTTGCCACCAGATTGGGGATCAGGTCGTAGCGACGCTTGAGCTGTACTTCGAGTTGCGCAAACGCATTCTTGATTTGATTGCGGCGGGCAACGAGGCTGTTGAAAAGCTGGATGGCGTAGAGGGCGAGGAGGCCGGCAACGACCAAAAGGATGATGAGTGTGCTGTTCACGGTGATGTCCTTATTCACACGGTAGAAAGGGGCGCGGCATATTAGCGCAAATCCAGCGTGAATGTGGCAGCGTGCCAGCTCCCGGCAGAGGGCGGAGATTCGGCGACGATTTGTCCGCCGGCCGCAGTGAAAAAACAAGGAATGTTTCCTGCGCCGCGCAGTCGGAGTTCAGGTACTACTCATCCGAAAGAGGTTCACCGATGAACAGCAAAACCCTAATCGCCAGCCTGGCCCTTGTTGCGGGCATTGCCGGAATCACACCCATTGTTCAAGCGGCGCAAACCTCCAGCGAACCCGCCGTGCAATCGCCGACCAGCGACCGCCAGCTGAAGGTCAACGACCGCGCGCCGGAAATGTACCAGCGCGAAGACAAGGCGCTGAAGAACTGGAAAGCCAAAGGTCTGAAAGCGCCGATCGAGCAGGCGCAGTGGGTGCAGATCAATGACAAGTACGTGATGGTGATGATCACCAACGGCACGATTGTCGAGATGCAACCGGTCGAGCGATAAGCCCGGTTTTACAATTGGCCACGGATGGCTGATTGCATTCGAGCGCCGTTCCGGTAAAACAGCGGACGTCTGGATGAGGAACAAGGGATTGGACAAGAAACCGCTCTACCGCAAAGTGAACACTCGTACGTGGGGTGTTCGTCGCCACGAATCAGTTGCGCATTATCGCGATCAGCGCAACAGCAAAGCTGCAAGCCGTGACGAAGGCATGCGAAGTTCGATGCACGCAGGCAAACAATACGGGCGAGATTACACGCCGTTGTTTCGCTTCCTGCTGTCTCGGGTGGGCGGTTCTTGGGATGCCATTTTCAGCGAAGCTGTGGCGCGACTGGATCAATCAGCGCCGGTGTTCTGGATGGTGGCCATCCATGAGAAGGATCGCGAAGAAGTCGTGCGACTGGGTGAGTCCAGTTATTTCAACGGGCTGTACGTCGACGAGCAAAATCTCCTGCAAATGGTCAATCCGAGACTGAAGGCGCATGACATGACGCCGAGCTGCGAGTGCTGTACGCACACATTCAACGGTGTCGTATTCGGCCAGACCGCGGGTTTTGGCCCGCGCACATCGTCAGTTGTCGACGCAGAAGAGCCGCCAGCGTGAATCAGAGCAGCTCCCCCTTGTCCCACAAATGCACCAGTTCCCCAGGCGCCCGGTCCTCCGGCACCTTCAACACCATTTCCCCGGACTGATAGCGCACTTCAATCTGGTAGAAGCGCTGATCCCCACGGCCCGATTCGCTGCTGTCCAGTGGCAGGCAACCCTCAAGCACCGAGCAGATCCTTGAACGCTGACTGATGTCGCACTGGGCAAATTCGATTTCCCGTGGGCGGCTCAGGCTGTGAATCGCTGCAACGCCACCCTGGCGAGATACGCGCAAAACGGAATCTTTATCCAGCTCGGGTAGCGTTTTCATACGGTCTCCTCGGATTATTCGATACCGACCTGTGCCCAGGCTTGCTGCACTGCGTCGGCTGCTTCGGCGCCGAAGCGCTCGCCGGCGTGGTTGATCGTCAGTTTTGCGAACGCGTCAAACGTTGCGTCCTGTTTCAAACGGTCATCACACAGCGTGTCGTACCAGACGCGTCCGGCTTTTTCCCAGGCGAAGCCGCCAAACGCTCGGGCTGCCAGGTAAAACGCGCGGTTGGGAATGCCGGAGTTGATGTGTACGCCGCCATTGTCTTCGCTGGTGATGACGAACTTGCGCATGTGATCCGGTTGCGGATCCTTGCCCAGCATCGGGTCGTCGTATGCCGTGCCGGGGTGCGACATCGAGCGCAGGCCCTTGCCTTGGATCTGTGGCATCAGCAGGTCGGCGCCGATCAACCAGTCTGCCTGCTCGGCGGTTTGGCCAAGGGTGTATTGCTTGGTCAACACGCCGAATACATCCGAGAGCGACTCGTTCAGCGCGCCGGACTGGTTGGCATAAATCAGCCCGGCTTCGCTTTCGGTGACGCCGTGGGCCAGTTCATGGCCGATGACGTCGAGCGAACGGGTGAAGCGCTGGAAGATTTCGCCATCGCCGTCACCGAAAACCATCTGCGCGCCATTCCAGAATGCGTTTTCGTAGGCTTGCCCGTAATGCACGCTGCCGATCAGCGCGAATCCCTGATTATCGATCGAGTCGCGACCGAGCACCTTCCAGAAGAAATCATAGCTGGCGCCCAGCGCATCGTAAGCCTCGTCGACTGCCGGATCCCCCGATGCCGGCTGGCCCTCGAGACGCACCGGCATGCCCGGTAAGAGCATTTTGTTCTGCGCATCATGCACGCTGCGCCGTGCCAGGCCAGGCTTGCTCGCCTCCGGCAGAATCGCCCGCGCCGGCGGCTGCGAAGGACGGCCGGGGTTGGGCAGCAGGCTGCGCACATGATTGAGCGTCTGCATCGCGGCGTTGCGCTGCGGCTCGGAACCGTGGGCAATGATGCGGTTGAGAATGTAGGGCGGGATGAAACTGCGCAGCAATCGAGAGTCGGTCATCTAAGCATCCTTGTCGTCATACGATGTCGATACACATGTGAGCGGCAAGGCGTGTTTTCGGTTCCATGGATTGCCATCGACGCCGGATTCTGCGAAAAACGCCGCCTGCGAACACCTCAAGAGCCAACGACATGACAGACGAACTGCAAATCATCGACCTGCAAGCGGGCAACGGCAAAGCCGCGGTGAAAGGCGCGCTGATCACCACCCAATACACCGGCTGGCTGGAAGACGGCACTGAATTCGATTCGTCCTGGAGCCGGGGCAAACCGTTTCAGTGCGTAATCGGCACTGGGCGCGTGATCAAAGGCTGGGATCAGGGGCTGATGGGCATGCAGGTCGGCGGCAAACGCAAATTGCTGGTACCGGCGCATCTGGGGTACGGCGAGCGGACCATGGGCAAGATCCCGCCGAATTCGAATCTGGTGTTTGAGATTGAGTTGCTGGAGGTTTTGACGCGGGAGGATTGAGGTCTGACGTGCGTCTGGATGAAGCAACCCTCATCCAGACGCTTGCAACTTCGGATGCTCAGGTGAACATCTCTATATCGTCAATTGTGTCCTCAATGACGCCCTGCAACGAGGGCATCCGACGCCTTACGTTTTCGAGCGCCGGCAAAACGGTTTCGGTATTCAGTCTTCCATGTCGACGAGCGATATGGCCCAGGGCGGTGATGGCAGAGGCAGCGATCGCTTCGGTTTCGCTGGAGAGATACTTGGCGCAGATTTCCTCTGCCCAACTGCCATCGGGTTCATTCAAGCCAATGGAAATCAGTGCGCAAATGACATTCTCCTGAGCGCCGCTGGCCAGTAATCGTACGGATTCATCATGATCTATTGACGGGTTTTGGTAGGTGAGTTTCATTGGCGCAGCTGTGTCCTTTTTGGCTGTTAACGGATTGACGAGACGTGTGCCTGCCGCCCCTTCGCGAGCAGGCTCGCTCCCACAGAGTTGACGGCGTTTGCCAGTAAACTGCATGTCGACCAGCGCTGCATCAAGCCATCATCGCCTTACCCTACCGCCCAAACCGCTCCCGATAAACCGACGGCGGTACGCCCACCACGCTGCGGAACGCCACACGAAAACTCTCCACCGAGCGATAGCCGCAGCGCTGGGCGATCTGCTCGGTGTGTTGATGGGTGCTCTCGAGCAGCTCCCGCGCTCGCGCCAGGCGTTCATGTTGCAGCCACGCCTTGGGCGTTTGCCCGCTGGCTTCGGTGAAACGCCGTAGAAAGGTGCGCTCGCTCATCGCCGCTTCACTGGCCAGATCGCGGACTTCCAGTGGTTCGTGCAGGCGTTCGCGGGCCCATTGCATGATGCGCGACAGGTCGCTGCGGGGTGTCGGGCTGACCGGGGTGGGGATGAATTGGGCCTGGCCGCCGGTGCGTTGTGGCGACATGACCAGTCGCCGCGCGACGGCGTTGGCGACCTGCGTGCCGAAGTCACGTGTCACCAGATGCAGGCAGGCGTCGATGCCGGCCGCGCTGCCGGCGGAGGTGATCAGTTGACCGGCGTCGACGTAGAGCACGTCCGGATCGACCTCGATTGCCGGGAAGCGTTGCGCCAGTTCACCGGTGTAGCGCCAGTGCGTGGTGGCGCGGTGGCCGTCGAGCAGGCCGCTGGCGGCGAGCACGAACACGCCCGAGCAGATCGACAGCAATCGCGCGCCTCGGTCGTGGGCCTGACGCAACGAGTCGATCAGCGCAGGCGGTACCGGGGCGTTGCGGTCGCGCCAGCCCGGAATGACGATGGTGCGCGCTGCGGCGAGCAGTTCCAGGCCACCATCGGCCAGCACCTGAATCCCGCCCATGGCGCGCATCGGGCCTTGATCGACTGCCGCTATCGCGTGTTCGTACCAAGGGAAATCGAACTCTGGCCGGGCCAGGCCGAAGATCTCCACGGCAATGCCGAACTCGAATGTGCAGAGGCCGTCGTAGGCCAGAATGGCAACCAGATTGGGCTGAGTGGGCATTTGGCGGAAATCTCCCGGTCGGTGTCTTGCGCGCCACTGTAGCGGCAAGTGCCGTCTCGATAAAGTCTGTTCATCCCCCTCAGACAAAAGGAGCAACACAGCATGACCAGCCTGGTTCGCCAAATTCCCGCCGCCCCTTCGGCGATTGCCCTGATGCATTTCAGCAATCGTCTGACCTTCGAAACCGATTGTTCCGACGTGTTCAGTAGCCAAGAGGCCGGGGAGGTCGATTTTGTTCTGGTGGATGTGCGCGGCCCATTAGCGTTCGAGCGCGGCCATGTGCCCGGCGCGACCAATATCCCGACCCGCTTGCTCACGGCGGAGCGCTTGGCCGAATACCCGAAACACACTTTGTTCGTGGTCTATTGCGCCGGACCGCATTGCAATGGCGCGAACAAGGCGGCGGTGAAGCTGGCGGCATTGGGCTATCCGGTCAAGGAGATGATCGGCGGCGTCACCGGATGGCTCGATGAGGGTTTCGAACTGAGCGTGGCGTCAGTGGCCAATACACCTGTCGCCTGCGAATGCTGACGTTTCTGTAGGAGCTGCCGGAGGCTGCGATCTTTTGATCTTGATCTCAAAAAAACAAGATCAAAAGATCGCAGCCTCCGGCAGCTCCTTGTACAGGAGGATCGGTGTTTCTTGCTCTGAAAACAGTCTTGTCCTACAGCCTTCGCACCACCACGGCGCACGCGTTGACCCCAGTCAATGCGTGCGCCGATGTTCTGTAAGTAATTGTCGCTTAAAAACAATTGCCTCCGTGCGCGCCGCCATAGACTGCCGGCCACGTCGGTTTTTGCCGTTAGAACGCCATGACCGAACGCTGACTCGAAAGCTGCCAATAAAAGCCTCCGCACGGGAGTAATAAATGAAAAAGCTAGTGATGTTCGGTGCCCTGGCACTGTCGATGTTGTCCCTGACCGCCGTGGCCGAAGACGCCAAGCCGATCCGCATCGGTATCGAAGCCGGGTACCCGCCATTCTCGATGAAAACCCCTGACGGCAAACTCACTGGTTTTGACGTGGACATCGGTGACGCACTGTGCGCGCAGATGAAGGTTAAATGCACTTGGGTCGAGCAAGAGTTCGATGGCCTGATCCCGGCGCTGAAAGTGAAGAAGATCGACGCGATCCTGTCGTCGATGACCATCACTGACGATCGCAAGAAAAACGTCGATTTCACCATTAAGTACTACCACACCCCGGCACGTTTCGTGATGAAGGAAGGCTCGGGCGTGAAAAACCCGCTGACCGAACTCAAGGGCAAGAAAGTCGGCGTGCTGCGCGCCAGTACTCACGACCGCTACGCGACCGAAGTGCTGGTTCCGGCCGGGATCGATCTGGTGCGCTACGGCTCGCAGCAGGAAGCCAACCTCGACATGGTGTCCGGGCGTATCGACGCGATGCTGGCCGACTCGGTCAACCTTAGCGACGGTTTCCTGAAAACCGACGCCGGCAAAGGCTTCGAATTCGTCGGCCCGACCTACGAAGACGCCAAGTACTTCGGCGGCGGCGCTGGCATCGCGGTGCGCAAGGGCGATACCGCACTGGCTGAGCAGTTCAACAAAGCCATCACCGAAATCCGCGCCAATGGCGAGTACAAGAAAGTCCAGGACAAGTACTTCGACTTTGACGTATACGGCCATTAATACGCCGTGAAAAAAAGTGGCCCCGTTTGCGCGGTGGCCACTTTTTTTATGTTCTTTTATTGATGGAAATTCTCTGTGGGAGCGAGCCTGCTCGCGAAAGCGGTCTGACATTCGACATCGTCATCGTCTGACCTGACGCATTCGCGAGCAGGCTCGCTCCCACAGGGATTTGCGTAACCCAGCTATTAAGGAGTTTTCCATGCAACGCATCGACCACGTTCTGCCCTGGAGCCATTTGGGCAGCGAGCGCTCCCTCAGCGTGTTCCGCTACGGCGCCGGCAGCCGCAAGGTGTATATCCAGGCCAGCCTGCACGCCGATGAACTGCCGGGCATGCGTACCGCGTGGGAACTCAAGCTGCGTTTGAACGAACTGGAACGGCAGGGCCGTTTGCAGGGCGTTATCGAACTGGTGCCGGTGGCCAATCCGATCGGCCTGGATCAGCATCTGCAAGGCAATCACATGGGCCGCTTCGAACTGGGCAGCGGCAAGAATTTCAACCGCGCATTCGTCGAACTCAGCGCCCCGGTCGCGGCGCTGGTTGGCGAGCGTCTGGGCGCGGATGCCGAGGCCAACGTCGCGCTGATCCGCCAGGCCATGGCTCAGGTCTTCGAAGAATTGCCGGCGCCGGCATCGCAACTGGAAGCCTTGCACCGCTTGTTGCTGCGCCACGCCTGCGACGCCGACATCACTCTCGACTTGCACTGCGACTTCGACGCTGCGATTCACCTCTACGCGCTGCCGCAACACTGGCCGCAATGGCAATCGCTGGCGGCGCGGTTGCAGGCCGGCGTCGCGTTGCTCTGCGAGGACTCCGGCGGCAGCTCATTCGATGAGTCGTGCTCGACGCCGTGGCTGCGTCTGGCCAAAGCATTCCCGAACGCGGCGATTCCGGCGGCGAATCTGGCGACGACGCTTGAGCTGGGCAGCATGGGCGACACCCGCGTCGATCAGGCTCAGGCCAATTGCGAAGCGATTCTGGGCTTTCTCGCCGAGCAGGGTTTCATCAGCGGCGACTGGCCGGCGGCGCCGAGCGAATGTTGTGAAGGTCTGCCGTTCGAAGGCACCGAATACCTGTTCGCCCCGCACCACGGCGTGGTCAGTTTCTTGCGCAATGCCGGCGAGTGGGTAGAGCAGGGCGATGCGCTGTTCGAAGTGGTTGATCCGTTGCAGGATCGCGTGACCACCGTGCGCGCCGGCACCAGCGGGGTGCTGTTCGCGATTGATCGCGGGCGCTATACCGAGCCGGGGATCTGGCAGGCGAAAGTGGCGGGGCGGGTGCCGTTTCGTACCGGCAAGCTGACGAACGACTGATGGCTCTTCGCTGAATTTGCTGACCTCATCGCTGGCAAGCCAGCTCCCACAGGGTTGCGGTTGATCTCAAATTTCGGAGACGCCGCAATTCTTGTGGGAGCTGGCTTGCCAGCGATAGCGGCATCAGCCACTCCACAAAATTTGGATCCTCAGCCGAGAATGTTAGGCTCCCCGCGAACCCGACACTCTGTGAAGGAACGCTGCAATGCTCAAATTGTTCGCCCTGCTGACCCTGCTCGCATCCACCGCCGTTCACGCGCAAACCACCCTGCAATCCGATCTGCCACTCAAGTACCTCGAACAGGTCCACGCCGACGCCGAACCACGTCCGCTGGTGATTTTTCTGCACGGTTACGGCAGTAACGAGGCCGATCTGATCGGCATGAAATTTCAGCTGCCGGCGCAGTACAACTACCTGTCGGTGCGGGCTCCGATGACGTTGGGCGAAGGACGTTTCCAGTGGTTTCGCAAGAAGGGCGAAGGCGCCTACAACGGCGAGACCGATGATCTGAAGGTCAGCGGCCAGAAGCTGCGCGACTTTATCGCCCAGGCGGCGAAGAAATATCACGCCGCGCCGGACAAGGTGTACCTGATCGGCTTCAGCCAGGGCGCGATGATGAGTTACGAAGTGGGCCTGCGCGCGCCAGCGGTCGTGGGCGGGTTTGCCGCGTTGAGCGGGCGCTTGTTGCCGGTGCTCAAAGCCGAACTCAAGCCCGGGCAAGCGCCACTGCCGCTGAGCATATTTATCGGCCACGGCACCGCTGATGATCCGGTCCCTTACCGTCACGGCACCGAGGCCAACGCGCTATTGCACAAGCTCGATTACCAGCCCGAGTTTCACGCGTATCCGGGCGTCGGCCACAGCATCAGTGCGGCCGAATTGCGCGATTTGAACGGCTGGTTGCAGCGGCTCAATCCTTGACGATGGCTTTGACCAAAGCATCGTGACCCTTCTTGTCGCTGACGCGGGAAATCACCTGCACCAGCGCCATCTTCGTCCCCGAGCCGGCCAGCAATGTGGTGTTCAGGGTTTGGCCACCGCCCTGAGTGGCGGTGCTGTCAACCTGACGCAGCCCCAGGCCGGTGCCTTTTTGGGTCAGGCTTTTTTCGCTGAGCTTGTTGAAGTCCGGCAGGGCCTTGCGCTGATCGTCGATGAAACTCGACACGCTGCCGTCAAGAAACTCACCGTCGTTGTCCTTGACGTTCTGGCCTGCGGGGATCTGGTTTTCGGCGGCGATGACCACGGTCTTGGTGGTCTGGTTAGTGTACATCGTGCCCTTCGCCCCGCTCGGGCTGGCGGGCAGCGGGTCAGCGACAAAGCCTTTGGGCAGGACGAAGGCGAATTTGCCGTCGAGCAGCGTAACCTTCTCGGTTTTGACCTTTTCCTTGGCGGCGTGTGCGTTGATCGCGGCGAAACCGGCGATGGCCGCCAGCATCAGGACGACGGCTTTGTTGCTCAACAATGACATCTGAAATCTCCGGGAAATGGTCGCGCGAGGCGGGCGATCATCCCACGGAGCGTGCCGGGCGTTCCAGCGCGATTCGTCCGGGCGGTTATTGCGCTTGCGCCTTGGCCACTGGCCGCGCCAGCAGACGCCAGGTCACCCCGAGCATCGCCACCGACACTGCCACGCCTACGACAAAACCGCTGAGGCCCATGCTTGGCAGCGTCAGGGCCGACACCAGGCAGAACGCCGAGAACGAATACATGCCGGTTGCCGTTGCGCGCAATAACGCAGCGGTAAACGCCGGGCCGCGGGTTTGTTGCGAAAATACCGCCATGACGCTGCCCAGCACCGGGAACACCGCGAGCAGGCCGCTCCAGCGCTCGCCGACGGTGCTTGCCAGCATCGTCACCACCAGCGTCAGCGCCGCACCGGCGATCATCCGCCAGATCAGTTTGTCCGACTTCGGTGCTGGCCCGTTCAATACTGGATGCACCTCAGGGAACAGATAAGGCGAAGCGAGCAGTGCCACCGCTGCCGCAATCACCGAGAACGGCAAGGACGCCGGAATCACCGACAACACCGTCGCCAGCGCGGCCCACACCGCCAGTGAAATGGTCAACGCCCACGGCCAGTTCGCCCGCTGCGCCACCTGCGCATAAGTGATGCAGAAAGCGATCATCGCGAACATTGCCGACAGCGCCGCGACCGCCGATTGCGCGGCAAACTGCGGCCCTTGTTCAATCGCCAGAAAGAACAGAATCGGCCCGACCACCACCGGCAATCCCGACAGCCACCCGGCCACGCTCGGCCCCCAACGTTTGCCTGCCAGGGAAATCAGCAGGAGAAAACCGGGAATCAGCAGCAGTTTGAGGATCAGCACGCGGGTGTCTCCATCGGGTCAGGATGAGCCACGTTAGCACTGCCGATTAAAGATTGCTGCCTATGTTCGCAATTGTTGTATACAAAAATTCATGCGCGAATCCGGCTATGCTTTGATCATCACAATGCAGCGGAGACGATACGGCGATGAACAGAACACCCAAGCTCGTACGTGGCTGTTGTGGCATCGGCTTGTGGGCACTGTTGCTGACGCCGACGTGGGCCAATTGGCAAGACGCGGTGCCGGGGGCGCAAATCATCGGCAGCGGCGATTTCAGCGTGTTCGGCTTCGATGTTTACAGCGCGCGTTTGTGGAGTGCCGCGCGGCCTCTGGCGGACGGCCAGCCGTTTGCCCTGGAGCTGATCTACCGGCGCAACATCTCGCGAGACGATCTGGTCAGCACCAGCGTCGATGAGATCAAACGCCTGGCCGGTCCTCGGGTCACTTCAGCGCAATTGGCCGGCTGGCAGGCGCAGATGCAGCAATCCTTTGTCGACGTCCAGGCCGGCACGCGGATTACCGGCGTGTATCTGCCGGGGCAGGGCGCGCGGTTTTTTGTCGGGCAGAAGCTCCAGCATGAGATCGAGGATCCGCAGTTTGCCAAGGCGTTTTTCGATATCTGGCTGGATCCGCGAACACGCAGTCCCGAGTTGCGCGAGCAGTTGCTGGGGGTGAACCCATAGGTTCAGTGATCTTTGCGCTTCAAGGCATCAGGCGAAACGACTAAGCTGCCGGGCTCCCGTTTTTGTTTCTGGATGTGTGCGTGAAATTCAGTTTGCCCAAAATCGCCACCGCGCCGTTTTGCCCGCCGGAAGTGGCTGGCAGTGTTGCGGTCGATCCGACTGCCACGTTCTTCAAACGTGTGCTGCGCTTCGCCGGCCCCGGTTTGCTGGTGTCGATCGGCTACATGGACCCGGGCAACTGGGCGACCGCGATCGAGGCCGGTTCGCGTTTTGGCTACAGTCTTTTATTCGTCGTGTTGCTGGCGAGTCTGGCCGGCATGGTGGTGCAGTGCCTGTGTTCGCGGCTGGGCATCGCCACTGGTCGCGATCTGGCGCAGTTGTCCCGCGAGCGCTACAGCACGCCGACTGCGCGCCTGCAATGGCTGCTGGCGGAAATCTCGATCATCGCCACCGACCTCGCCGAAGTGCTTGGCTGCGCTCTCGCATTTCACTTGCTGCTCGGTTGCTCGCTGACCTTCGGTATCGCTCTGACGGCTTTCGACACGCTGTTGGTGCTGGCCCTGCAGAACCGGGGATTCCGTCGTCTCGAAGCGATCATGCTGGTGCTGGTCGCGACCATCGGTGTGTGTTTCTTCGTCGAATTGTTGTTGATCAAACCGTACTGGCCAGACGTGGCGCTGGGCTTTAAACCCTCGCTGTCCGCGATCAGCGATGCGGCGCCGCTGTATCTGGCCATCGGCATCCTCGGCGCCACAGTGATGCCGCATAACCTGTATCTGCACACCTCGATCGTGCAAACGCGGATGATCGGCAAGGACCTGGCGAGCAAGCGGGACGCGGTGAAACTGGCGCGCATCGACACCATCGGTTCCCTGGCCCTGGCGCTGCTGGTCAACGCGGCGATCCTGATTCTCGCAGCGGCGGCGTTTCACCAGTCCGGGCACACCGATGTGGTCGACATTCAGGACGCCTATCACCTGCTCGACCCACTGGTGGGCGGTGCGCTGGCCAGTGTGCTGTTCGGCGTGGCACTGCTCGCGTCGGGGCAAAGTTCGACCTTCACCGGGACCATCGCCGGGCAGGTCATCATGGAAGGCTATCTGAACCTGCGCATCCCGTGCTGGCAGCGGCGTTTGATCACCCGCGGGCTGGCGCTGATTCCGGCGTTCATCGGCGTATGGCTGCTCGGTGACGGCGCAATCGGCAAGCTGCTGGTGTTGAGCCAGGTGGTGCTCAGCCTGCAACTGCCGTTCGCCTTGTACCCGCTGATCCGCATGACCAACGATCGGCAATTGATGGGGCCGTTCGTCAATCGCTGGCCCACGCGGGTGCTGGCCTGGGGGCTGTTTGTGTTGATCAGCGGGGCGAACAGTTGGTTGATATTGCAGTGGGCTGTTTGATCACTGTGTTGCGGTGACTGGCAGGGCCTATTCGCGAGCAGGCTCGCTCCCACTGGTTGCGCGGTTGGCCGCAATTCAGATGGCCAGCCGACGAGGGGTCATCCATCAACTTGTTTCGCGGCGGGCGAGCCTATACTGTATATGCACACAGTAAAGAGCCCGCGCCATGCAAATCATCGACAAGCTGAGCATCCTCGCCGACGCCGCCAAGTACGACGCCTCCTGCGCCAGCAGCGGTGCGCCCAAGCGCAGCTCCGAGGGCAAGAGCGGGCTCGGTTCGACGGACGGCATGGGCATTTGCCACAGCTACACGCCGGACGGGCGCTGTGTGTCGTTGCTGAAAATCCTGCTGACCAACTTCTGTCTTTACGATTGCCAGTACTGCGTCAACCGCCGTTCCAGTGATGTGCCGCGTGCGCGCTTCACCCCGGAAGAAGTCGTGACGCTGACCATGGATTTCTACCGCCGCAACTGTGTCAGCGGGCTGTTTCTCAGCTCCGGGATCATTCGCTCGGCGGACTACACCATGGAGCAACTGGTGCGCGTGGCGAAGTTGCTCCGTGAAGAGCACGAATTTCGCGGCTACATCCATTTGAAGACCATTCCGGAAGCCGATCCGGCCTTGATCGAGGAGGCAGGGCGTTACGCCGACCGCCTCAGCGTCAACATCGAACTGCCCACCGACGCCAGCCTGCAGACACTGGCGCCGGAGAAGGACATCACCTCGATCAAGCAAGCGATGAACACCATCTACACCGGCGTGCAAACAGTGTTGAACGAGCCGCGCTCGGCAAAATTCGCCCCGGCCGGGCAGAGCACGCAACTGATCGTCGGTGCCGATGACACCGACGACAGCACCATCCTCCACAGCGCTCAATCCCTGTATGGCAACTTCCGTTTGCGCCGGGTCTATTACTCGGCATTCAGCCCGATCCCCGACAGCCCGAAAAGCGTACCGCTCGCCGCGCCACCGCTGATGCGCGAGCACCGTTTGTATCAGGCTGATTTCCTCCTGCGCAGCTACGGCTACAGCGCTGACGAATTGCTCAAAGGCCCGGGCAATCTGGCGCTCGATATTGACCCGAAGCTGGCTTGGGCGCTGGAAAATCGCGAAGTGTTCCCGCTCGACCTCAATCGTGCCGACGCGACGTTGATCGCACGCATCCCGGGCATCGGCTTGCGCACCACCGAGCGCCTGGTCGAGTTGCGCCGTCAGCGCCGCATCCGTTACGAAGACGTGGCACGGATGCGCTGTGTGCTGGCCAAGGCCAAGCCGTTCATCATCACCAGCGATTACCACCCGCAACAGGCGGAAGTCACCAGTCACATGCTCTACCAGCAATTGCGCGACCGGCCGATGCCGCAGCAGATGGGGTTGTGGGGATGATCAGTCTCGATTGTGATGATCTGTTCGACACATGGCGCCAGCAGGCCCGCTGGTTGCTCAGCCATGAGATCGATCCGAGTCTGGTGAGCTGGGCGGCGGAAGGCGTTGGCGATCTGTTTGCCAGTGATGATCACGTGCCCGAAGGGCAGGGGCCGTTTCAGGCGCGTATTCCCCGTGCGCTGCTCGCCACCCTCGAACAAGCGGCGCGCTATCGCGGCGAACAGCGCTGGAGCCTGTTGTATGAAGTGCTCTGGCGGTTCAGTCACGGCGACCGCACGGCGATGATGGCCGGCGACAAACTCGGCAGCGAGTTGCAGCGGCGCATCAAGCAGGTCAGCCGCGAGGCCCATCATCTGCATGCATTCGTGCGTTTCATCGAGCGGCCGAAGGATCTGCCTGGTCCACAATACGTGGCGTGGCACGAACCGGCGCATGACATCCTGCACAGCGCCAGCGAGCACTTTATCGGTCGCATGGGCCAGCATCGCTGGTTGATCGCCACACCGCGCGATGGTGTGTACTACGACGGTGAGCAGTTGATTCACGAGCGGCAATGCCCGATTGAATGGCAGCAACTGGCACAGAACGTCGATGACCCCCACGGCGATTTATGGTTGACCTACTACAGCCACATCTTCAACCCGGCGCGGTTGAACCCGAAGGTCATGCAAGGGCATCTGCCGGTGCGGTTCTGGAAGAATCTGCCGGAGGGGGAGTTGATACCGGGATTGATCACCCAGGCGCGGATGGGCAAACAGCAGAATGGGCAGGCGAGCGGGATTTCGGATCGGACGGGCAAGCGCATTGCCTCCAAAAATCAAAAGCAAACCCTCACCCCAGCCCTCTCCCGGAGGGAGAGGGAGCCGACCGAGGTGTTCTTGCGAACTCCATCGACCTGAATGGCCGAGGCGAACGCGATTTTTGAAAAGCGCACAAGTCGGCTCCCTTTCCCCCTCGCCCCCTTGGGGGCGGTCCGACGTTTCGGGAGGGCTGGGGTGAGGGGGTGACGTTCTTCAATACGACACCAGAGCCCAGCCGTATAAAAAAGCCCCCCACCAATCACTCGGTGGAGGGCTTTTGAGCATCAGCAGTCGTCAGATCAAACCTTGACGATCCAGCCCGCTGGCGCTTCGATGTCGCCGGTCTGCACGCCAGTCAGCTCTTTGTAGAGCTGCTGGGTCACCGGGCCTACTTCGGTTTCGCTGTGGAACACGTGCAGGTGATCGTTGTAGCTGATGCCACCAATCGGCGTGATCACCGCAGCGGTACCGCAGGCACCGGCTTCCTTGAAGTCCGACAGCTTGTCGATCAGCACGTCGCCTTCAACCACTTCCAGGCCCAGACGCGATTTCGCCAGTTCGATCAGCGACAGGCGGGTGATGCCTGGCAGGACCGATGGCGAGTTCGGGGTGACGAACTTGTTGTCGTGGGTGATCCCGAAGAAGTTGGCCGAACCGACTTCCTCGATCTTGGTGTGGGTCATCGGATCGAGGTAGATCGCGTCGGCGAAGTTGGCTTTCTTGGCTTTCGAGCCCGGCATCAGGCTGGCGGCGTAGTTGCCACCGACCTTGGCCGCACCGGTGCCTTGCGGGGCCGCGCGGTCGTAGCTGGAGATCTGGAAGTTGTGCGGGGTCAGGCCGCCCTTGAAGTAGGCGCCGACCGGGATGCAGAAGATCGAAAAGATGAACTCGGGCGCGGTGCGCACGCCGATGTTGTCACCGACGCCGATCACGAACGGGCGCAGGTACAGCGCGCCGCCGGTGCCGTACGGCGGGATGAAACGCTCGTTGGCGCGAACCACGGCTTTGCAGGCTTCGATGAACTGCTCGGTGTCGACCGTCGGCATCAGCAGACGCGCGCAGCTGCGTTGCATGCGCAGGGCGTTCTGGTCCGGGCGGAACAGGTTGATCGAGCCGTCCTTGCAGCGATAGGCCTTCATGCCTTCGAAGCACTGCTGACCGTAGTGAAGGGCAGTGGAGCCTTCGCTGATGTGCAGGACGTTATCTTCGGTCAGGGTGCCTTTGTCCCACTCGCCATCGCGGAAGTACGACAGATAGCGCTTGTCGGTCTTGATGTAATCAAAACCCAGCTTGTCCCAATTGATGCTTTCGTTACCCATGACACCCTCTATCACTGAACAACCGCCGAAACGGTTCAAGGCTTCTGACGTTTTTTTGGATGGGCACAACAATACTTCATTCTTGAGCGGTTTCGCAGCTTGTGGCGAGGGGATTTATCCCCGCTGGGCTGCGAAGCGGCCCCTTTGGCTCAGATATCTGACGTTCGGCGGTGGCCGATTTTGCGGTTGCTGCGCAACCCAGCGGGGATAAATCCCCTCGCCACAGCGGCATTCGGCTGCATCTGTCACAGATGCAGCGCATGCCCCAGCGCCCGCAACGCCGCTTCCTGCACCGCCTCACCCAAGGTCGGGTGGGCATGGATGGTGCCGCCGATGTCTTCCAGTCGCGCGCCCATTTCCAGGCTTTGCGCAAACGCCGTCGACAGTTCGGAAACCCCAACGCCCACCGCTTGCCAGCCGACAATCAGATGATTGTCGCGACGTGCGACCACGCGCACGAAGCCGCTTTTCGATTCCAGGGTCATTGCGCGGCCGTTGGCGGCGAACGGGAAGCTTGCAACGATGCAGTCCAGCCCGGCAGCCTTGGCCTCGTCCGGAGTTTTGCCGACCACCACCAGTTCCGGGTCGGTAAAGCACACGGCGGCGATGGCGGTCGGGTTGAATTCGCGGCGCTTGCCACTGATCAGCTCGGCAACCATCTCGCCCTGAGCCATGGCGCGGTGGGCCAGCATCGGTTCGCCGCTCACGTCGCCAATGGCGTAGACATTACGCATGCTGGTCTGGCAACCGCTGTCGATCCTGATAGCCGAACCGTTCATGTCCAGATTCAACGCTTCGAGATTGAAGCCCTGCGTATTGGGTTTGCGTCCGACCGCGACCAGTACCTGATCGGTTTCCAGATTGAGGGTTTCGCCTTCGGTATCGCGCACCTGCAACGTGCCGTCGAAACCCAGCACGCTGTGCTTGAGGTACAGCTTTACCCCCAGCTGCTTCAGCGCGTCGTGTACCGGTTGTGTCAGCTCCGCGTCGTAAGCCGGAAGAATTCGATCCTGCGCCTCGACCACACTGACCTCTGCGCCGAGCCTGCGATAGGCGATGCCCAGCTCCAGGCCGATGTAACCACCGCCGACCACGACCAGGCGTTTCGGCACAGACGTCGGCGCCAGCGCTTCGGTGGAGGAGATGATTGGCCCGCCAATCGGCAGGATCGGCAGGTTGACGCTGGTCGAGCCGGTGGCCAGCACCAGATGCTCGCACTGGATTCCGGTATCGCCGACTTCCACGGTTTTGCCGTCGATGATTTTCGCCCAACCGTTGATGACCTGAACCTTGTTCTTCTTCAGCAGCGCGGCGACGCCAGTGGTCAGGCGATCAACGATGCCGTCCTTCCACTCGACGCTTTTGCTGATATCCAGGGTCGGCGCGGCAACGCTGATGCCGAGCGCCGAATGCTGGCTGTGATGCTGCGTCTGATGAAACTGCTCAGCCACATGAATCAGCGCTTTCGACGGAATGCAGCCGATATTCAGGCAGGTGCCGCCCAACGACTGGCCTTCGACCAGGATGGTCGGGATGCCCAGTTGCCCGGCGCGGATCGCCGTGACGTAACCGCCGGGGCCGCCGCCGATGATCAGCAGGGTGGTGTTCAAAGTCTGCATTCCATTACTCCACAAACAAGGTCGCGGGTTGTTCGAGCAAGCCACGAATGGCCTGAATGAAAAGCGCCGCGTCCATGCCGTCGACCACGCGGTGATCGAAGGAGCTGGAGAGGTTCATCATCTTGCGGATCACCACCTGGCCTTTGACCACCATTGGCCGTTCGACGATTTTGTTCACGCCGACAATGGCCACTTCCGGCAGGTTCAGCACCGGCGTGCTGACAATGCCGCCCAATGCGCCGAGGCTGGTCAGAGTAATGGTCGAACCGGACAGCTCATCGCGGCTGGCCTTGCCATTGCGCGCGGCGTTGGCCAAACGCGAAATTTCCGCGGCGCTGTCCCACAGGCTGCGCGCTTCGGCGTGACGCACCACGGGCACCATCAGGCCGACATCGCTTTGCGTGGCGACGCCGACATGCACCGCACCGAGGCGGGTGATGACTTGCGCTTCGTCATCGTAACGGGCGTTCATCTGCGGGAAGTCGCGCAGGGCCACCACCAGCGCGCGAACGAGGAACGGCAACAAGGTCAACTTGCCACGGCTGGCGCCATGTTTTTCATTCAGATGCGCACGCAGTTCTTCGATCGCGGTGACGTCGATTTCTTCGACATAGCTGAAATGCGCGGCACGCTGAGTAGCATCCTGCATGCGTTGAGCGATCTTGCGACGCATGCCGATCACTTGAATCTGTTCTTCGTCGTTGCGTTGAGCGTAAGCGGCAGCGGCCGGCGCCGAAGCGTTCGACCGACCTTGCGCCAGATAGGCCTCAAGATCCTCATGCAACACGCGACCGGCCGGGCCGCTGCCGCGCACCAGACGCAATTGAATACCCAGATCCAGCGCGTGTTTGCGCACGGCCGGCGAGGCAAGCGGGCATTCATCCGCTTCGCGAGCAACCATCGGGCTTTGGCAAACGGCAGCCGGACGTGGTGCGGCGGCTACGGCGGGTTTGCTTTCGACAGCGGCTTCAACTTTCGGCGCAGCCGGTGCTTCTTTGACCGGCGCGGGCGCGGCGGACTCTTTAAGGTTGCCAGCCCCTTCGACTTCGATGCTGATCAGCACACTGCCGACCGCCATCACTTCACCTGGCTGACCACCGAGGGCAATCACCTTGCCATGCACCGGCGACGGAATATCGACCATCGCCTTGTCGGTCATCACATCCGCCAGCACCTGGTCTTCAACCACCAGATCGCCAACCTTGACGTGCCACTGCGACAGTTCTACTTCTGCGATGCCTTCGCCGATGTCCGGCATCTTGATAACGTGCGTGCCCATTCAGACCTCCATGACCCGTTTCAACGCCGCGCCCACGCGGGACGGCCCTGGGAAATACGCCCACTCCTGCGCGTGCGGGTAGGGAGTGTCCCAACCGGTGACGCGCTCGATCGGCGCTTCCAGGTGATGGAAGCAGTGCTCTTGCACCAGCGACACCAGCTCGGCGCCGAAACCGCAGGTGCGGGTGGCTTCGTGAACCACCACGCAGCGGCCGGTTTTCTTCACCGACTTGACGATGGTTTCCAGGTCCAGCGGCCACAGGCTGCGCAGGTCGATGACTTCGGCATCGACGCCGGATTCTTCGGCAGCGACTTGCGAGACGTATACGGTGGTGCCGTAGGTCAGCACGGTCACGTCCTTGCCCGGGCGAGTGATCGCAGCAACGTCCAGCGGCACGGTGTAGTAACCGTCCGGCACCTGGGCTTGCGGGTGTTTCGACCACGGGGTTACCGGGCGGTCGTGATGGCCATCGAACGGGCCGTTGTACAGGCGTTTCGGCTCAAGGAAGATCACCGGGTCATCGTTTTCGATGGAGGCGATCAGCAGGCCTTTGGCGTCGTACGGGTTGGACGGCATCACCGTGCGCAGACCGCAGACCTGAGTGAACATCGCCTCGATGCTCTGGCTGTGGGTCTGGCCGCCGTAGATGCCGCCGCCGCACGGCATGCGCAGGGTCATCGGCGCGGTGAACTCACCGGCCGAGCGATAACGCAGACGCGCTGCTTCGGAGATGATCTGGTCGGAGGCGGGGTAGACGTAGTCGGCGAACTGGATTTCGGCGACCGGACGCAAACCGTAGGCGCCCATGCCGACGGCGACGCCGACGATGCCGCTTTCCGAGATCGGTGCGTCGAACACCCGCGAGGTGCCGTACTTGGTCTGCAGGCCTTCGGTGCAGCGGAACACGCCGCCGAAGTAACCGACGTCCTGGCCGAAGACGACGACATTGTCATCGCGCTCAAGCATCACATCCATGGCCGAGCGCAGGGCCTGGATCATGGTCATGGTGGTCGTGGTCATGGCGGTTTCCAACTGAATATTGTTGTTGTGATCGTTCATGTCAGATCCCCAACTGCTGACGCTGGCGCTTCAAGTGCTCCGGCATCTCTTTGTAGACGTCTTCGAACATGGTCGCGGCGCTTGGAATCTGCCCGCCGGCGAGGGTGCCGTACTGTTCGGCCTGTTTCTGCGCGGCAATCACTTCGGCTTCAAGTTCAGCGCTGACGGCGCTGTGCTCTTCCTCCGACCAGTGGCCGACCTTGATCAGGTGCTGTTTCAGACGCGCGATCGGATCGCCGAGCGGGAAGTGGCTCCAGTCATCGGCCGGGCGGTATTTCGATGGATCGTCGGAGGTCGAGTGCGGGCCGGCGCGGTAGGTGACCCATTCGATCATGGTCGGGCCGAGGTTACGCCGGGCGCGTTCGGCGGCCCAGGCGGAAGCGGCGTAGACCGCGTAGAAGTCGTTGCCATCGACGCGTAGCGAGGCGATGCCACAACCGACGCCGCGTCCGGCGAAGGTCGTGGCTTCACCGCCAGCGATGGCCTGAAAGGTCGAAATCGCCCACTGGTTGTTGACCACGTTGAGAATCACCGGCGCCCGATAAACGTGGGCGAAGGTGAGGGCGGTGTGGAAGTCCGATTCGGCGGTGGCGCCGTCACCGATCCAGGCCGAGGCGATTTTGGTGTCGCCCTTGATTGCCGAGGCCATGCCCCAGCCTACGCCCTGAATGAACTGGGTGGCGAGGTTGCCGGAAATGGTGAAGAAACCGGCGTCCTTGACCGAGTACATGATCGGCAACTGGCGGCCCTTTAGCGGGTCGCGCTCGTTGGACAGCAACTGGCAGATCAGGTCGACCAGCGGCACGTCGCGTGCCATCAGGATGCTTTGCTGGCGGTAGGTCGGAAAGCACATGTCGTCGATGTTCAGCGCCAAAGCCTGGGCGCTGCCGATGGCCTCTTCGCCGAGGCTCTGCATGTAGAACGACATCTTTTTCTGACGCTGGGCGACGACCATGCGGTTGTCGTAGATGCGCGTCTTGAGCATCGCGCGCATGCCTTTACGCAGGATCTCGACCGGCACGTTTTCGGCCCACGGGCCGAGGGCGTTGCCCTGATCGTCGAGCACGCGAATCAGGCCACGGGCGAGGTCGGCGGTGTCAGCGGGTTCTACATCGACAGGAGGTTTGCGCACCGTACCGGCATCGGTCAGATGCAGGTAGGAAAAATCGGTTTTGCAGCCGGGACGGCCCGAGGGTTCAGGGACGTGCAGGCGCAGCGGTTCATACGCTTGGGTCATGGCTTCTACGCTCGATCTTGTGAATTTCTTGTAGTGAGCTGGCAGTCATTCCGGGATGAGGAAATCTTGTCCTACAACAATCATAGGCGTGGCCAAGAAGAATATTTCTCTGTGTTTCGTTGCGCTGGCGACCATTTGCAGATAGAAATTCTGCATAAACATAAAAAACAGGTGGTTTTGTCTCATGCGCAAACTGGACCGTACCGACATCGGCATTCTCAACAGCCTTCAGGAGAACGCGCGCATCACCAACGCCGACCTCGCTCGCTCGGTGAACCTGTCGCCGACGCCGTGCTTCAACCGGGTCAAGGCCATGGAAGAATTGGGCTTGATTCGCGAGCAGGTCACGCTGCTGGATGCCGATCTGCTGGGGCTGCACGTAAACGTGTTCATTCACGTCAGCCTGGAAAAACAGGTAGAGGAGGCGTTGCAGCATTTCGAGGAAGCGATTTCTGATCGGCCCGAGGTGATGGAGTGCTACTTGATGGCGGGTGATCCGGATTATCTGATCCGCGTGCTGGTGCCGAGCATTCAGTCGCTGGAACGCTTCATGATGGATTTTCTGACCAAGGTGCCGGGGGTGGCGAATATTCGTTCGAGCTTTGCGCTGAAGCAGGTGCGTTATAAGACCGCGTTGCCGTTGCCGGCCAATGGGTTGACGTTGGGCAATTGATACGACTGACCTGCAGACGCCGATCGTTCCCGCGCTCCGCGTGGGAATGCCGCCAGGGATGCTCCGCGTTCCGCCTCAAGAAGTGACGCAGAGCGTCACGGGATGCATTCCCACGCGGAGCGTGGGAACGATCAGTTGGCGCTGCTGGAGGCTGCGTTGCCGAACCGTCAGAGTTTGTTGAGCGGAATCTTCAGGTAAACCACGCCATTCCCCTCAGGTGCCGGCAGATTCCCCGCCCGCACGTTCACCTGAATCGCCGGCAGCAGCAACGTCGGCATGCCTAACCCAGCGTCACGTGTCGTGCGCATCTCGACGAACGCCGCTTCATCGATCCCGTCATGCACATGAATATTGCTTTTGCGCTGTTCGCCGACAGTGGTCTGGCACTGTGAGGCGCGGCCTTCGGGCGGGTAATCGTGGCAGACGTAAAGCTTCACGCTGGCCGGAAACGCCAGCAGCTTCTGGATCGACTTGAACAATTGCTGCGCATTACCGCCAGGGAAATCACAGCGCGCGGTGCCAACGTCCGGCATGAACAGCGTGTCACCCACCAGGATCTGCTCGCCGTCGATCAGGTACGCCATGTCCGCTGGCGTATGGCCGGGGACGTGCAGGGCGGTAGCCTTGAGGTTGCCGATCATGAACGACTCGTTCGGCGCGAACAAATGATCGAACTGCGAGCCATCGACGCAAAATTCCGGCTCCAGATTGAACAGCGCCTTGAACACATTCTGCACTTTGCTGATCGATTCACCGATGGCGATCTTGCCCCCCAGTTCCCGACGCAGGTACGGCGCGGCAGACAGGTGATCGGCGTGGGCGTGGGTTTCCAGCAGCCATTGCACTTGCAGCCGGTGCGCACGCACGAAAGCGATGATCTTGTCCGCCTGCGCCGTGCCGGTGCGCCCGGCGGCGCCATCATAGTCGAGCACCGGGTCGACGATCGCGCACTGGCCGCCGTCGGCTTCGTAGACCACGTAGCTGTAGGTCGAGGAGGCGGGGTCGAGGAACGCTTCAATCAGGGCGGGCATGGCGAAAACCTGTGCTGGGTAATTTCGGGTTGCAACACTTTATGTAAAAACATAATGTTCGCAGCTTAAGTGACCTTCAAGGCCTCGTGCAAATGCAATCCAGTCTGACCGAATGTGAAGTCGCCCAACTGCGCGCCTCGGCGTCCAAAGCCTGCGCGCTGCTCAAGGCTCTGGCCAATGAGGATCGCCTGTTGATCCTCTGTCAACTGACCCAGGGCGAACGCAACGTCGGCGAGCTGGAAAAAATGACCGGCGTACGCCAGCCGACGCTGTCCCAGCAACTGGGCATCTTGCGCGATGAAGGGCTGGTCGCGACTCGCCGTGAAGGCAAATATATTTTCTACGGCCTGGCCAGTCACGAAGTGATCCAGGTGATGAAAACCCTCTCGGGGCTCTATTGCGGAGCGGTACTCAAGAGCTGGGGACAGCCATAAATGCCAGCCCTAAAACTTACTTACTCTGTGGGAGCTGGCTTGCCAGCGATGAGGACTTATCAGCCAATATTTATGTGACTGACACACCGCTTTCGCTGGCAAGCCAGCTCCCACAGGTTCTTTGGTTTGACCCGAACAAATCCTTGCGTGCAGCAAAAGGAACAAGCAATGAACGATCAACACTGGGGCCCATCCATCAGTGCGGACATCGTGGTCATCGGCGGTGGCACGGCCGGCATCGGTTTTGTCGCCAGCCTGCTCAAGCGTGACCCGCAGCTTAAAGTCACCGTGATCGAACCGAGTTCACAGCACTACTATCAACCGGCGTGGACGCTGGTCGGCGGTGGTGCGTTTGATGTGAAAGACACCGTCAGGCCGATGAGCCAAGTCATGCCACGGCAGGCGACGTGGATTCAGGCCAGTGTCAGCGCCATCGACCCGCAAAGCCGCCAACTCACCCTCGACGACCAGCGCACCGTCAGCTATCAAAACCTGGTCGTCTGCCCCGGCCTGCGCCTGGCCTGGGAAAAAGTCGAAGGCTTGCAGGAAAGCCTCGGTCAGCACGGCGTCACCTCCAACTACAGCTATCAACACGCCCAGTACACTTGGGATCAAGTGCAGAAACTGCGCGATGGCCGGGCGCTGTTTACCCAGCCAGCGATGCCGATCAAATGCGCCGGCGCACCGCAAAAAGCCCTGTATCTGTCTTGCGATTACTGGCGCAAATCCGCCGTGCTGAAAGACATCAATGTCGAATTCAACTTGGCTGGCGCTGCGCTGTTTGGCGTGCCGACCTTCGTGCCGCCGCTAATGAAGTACATCGAACAGTACGACGCGCAACTGGCGTTCAACTCGAATCTGGTCAAGGTCGACGGCCCGGCGAAAACCGCGTGGTTTGAAGTAAAGGACGCCGACGGCAATGTCAGCCGGGTCGCGAAAACCTTCGATCTGCTGCACGTCGTGCCGCCACAAGTCGCGCCGGATTTCATCGCCCAGAGTCCGCTGGCCGATGCCGGCGGTTGGTGCGAGGTCGATCCGCACAGCCTGCAGCATCCGCGCTATCCAGACGTGTTCGCACTGGGCGATATCTGCGGCACCAGCAACGCGAAAACCGCCGCAGCGGTGCGCAAGCAGGTGGTCGTCGTTGCGCAGAACCTGCTGGCCGCGCGCAAACAACAGCCGCTGCCGCTCAAGTACGACGGCTACGGCTCGTGCCCGCTGACGGTGGAGAAGGGCAAGGTGATCCTCGCCGAGTTCGGCTATGGCGGCAAACTGCTGCCGACTTTCCCGCTGGACCCGGCCGTGGCCCGCCGTTCGGCGTGGTGGCTGAAGGCGACGTTGCTGCCGTGGTTCTACTGGCACGGCATGCTCAAGGGCCGCGAGTGGCTGACGCGTCTGTCCAGGGTCGACTGAGAAAACCCCTATGTTGCTGGCAAGTCTGTTTGGCGTGGTGATGGGGTTGGTCCTCGGCCTGACTGGCGCGGGCGGCGGGATTCTCGCGGTGCCGGCGCTGGTGCTCGGGCTCGGCTGGACGATGACGCAAGCGGCGCCGGTGGCCTTGTTTGCGGTCGGCAGCGCGGCGGCGGTCGGGGCGATCGACGGTTTGCGCCATGGCCTGGTGCGTTACCGCGCGGCGCTGTTGATCGCGGCACTGGGCGCGGTGTTTTCGCCGCTGGGGATCTACTTCGCACATCAGTTGCCGGAAAAGATTCTGATGATGCTGTTCAGCCTGCTGATGGTCCTGGTCGCCTGGCGGATGTTCAGAAAGGAGCGTCAGCAAGCCGGGCCGAGCGATCACGGCCATGCCAGTTGGGGGCAGAAAAACTGCATGCTCAACGAGCAGACCGGGCGCTTCGACTGGACCGCCAAATGCACCGCCACCCTGGCTGCACTGGGAGCGGTTACTGGCGTGGTTTCGGGTTTACTGGGCGTCGGCGGCGGCTTTCTGATTGTGCCGGCGTTCAAGCAACTGACCGATGTGCAGATGCGCGGCATCGTTGCGACGTCGTTGATGGTGATCAGTCTGATTTCCGCGATCGGGGTGATCGGCGCGTTTCATGCGGGGGTGCGTATCGACAGCCAGGGCGCGGCGTTCATTGTCGCCAGCATCGTTGGCATGCTCATCGGTCGCAGGCTGTGCGCGCAGGTGCCGGCGCGGGCGTTGCAGGTGGGGTTTGCCAGTGTCTGTCTGGTGGTTGCGGGGTACATGTTGTTGCGGGCGTGAAGAACAACAGATCGCAGCCTCCTTGCACGAAGCTGCGATCTTCTCAGCGGGTTACAACACCAGGTGCGGCAGCCACAGCGAAATCGCCGGAACGTAGGTCACCAGCAGCAGCACCAGGAACAGCACGCCATAGAACGGCAGCAGCGCTTTCACCGTGCTTTCGATACTGACCTTGCCCACCGCCGAGCCGACGAAGAGCACGGCGCCCACGGGCGGTGTTATCAATCCGATCCCCAGGTTGACCAGCATGATCATGCCGAACTGCACCGGATCGACACCGATGCCCATGATCACTGGCATCAGGATCGGCGTCAGGATCAGGATCAGCGGCGCCATGTCCATCACGGTGCCAAGCAACAGCAGCATGACGTTGATGCACATCAGGATCACGTAGCGGTTGTCCGACAGGGTCAGGAACAGCGTGGTGATTTTCGCCGGGATCTGCATCAGCGTCATGATGTAGCCGAAGCTGGCGGCGAAACCGATCAGGATCATCACGATGGAGATGGTGCGCACCGTGCGATGCATCAGCTTGGGCAGCTCGCTCCATTTGTAGTCGCGGTAGATGAACATGGTCACGAAGAATGACCAAAGCACGGCGATGGCCGCCGATTCAGTGGCGGTGAAAATACCCGAGAGAATGCCGCCGAGGATGATCACCATCGCCATCATGCCCCACAGGGCTTCGCCGACGATCTTCAGCGCCTGGCGCATCGGAATCACTTCGCCCTTGGGGTAGTTGCGCTTTTTCGCGAAGATCAGGCACAGCACCATCAGGCAGGCGCTCATCAGCAGGCCCGGGACGATGCCGGCCATGAACAGCGAAGCGATCGACACCGTACCGCCAGCGGCCAGCGAGTAGAGCACCGAGTTGTGGCTTGGCGGAGTCAGCAGGGCTTGCACCGAACCGCTGACGGTCACAGCGGTGGAGAAGTCGCGCGGATAGCCCTTGCGTTCCATTTCCGGGATCAGTACCGAACCCACCGACGCCGTGTCAGCCACCGACGAACCGGAGATCGCGCCGAAGAAAGTCGAGGCAACAATGTTGACCAGCGACAGGCCACCGCGGACGAAACCTACCAGCACCCCCGCACATGCCACCAGCCGCCGGGACATGCCGCCCTCGGCCATGATCGCGCCGGCGAGGACGAAGAACGGAATGGCCAGCAGCGAGAATTTGTTCACCCCCGAGGCGACCTGGATCATCACCGCCTGGAAGGGAATGTCGATCCACCAAGCGCCGATCAGCGCAGCGGCGCCCAACGCGTAAGCGACCGGCATGCCGATCAGGATCAATACGATAAAACTGCCCAGCAGGATCAGAGCGTCCATTAAACGGCACCTTCACTTTCTTCAACCAGGTCGAACTGCACGACCCGACGTTTGCTCTGGTCACCGAGCAAGAGTTTTTCCACGACAAAAATCAATGTCAGCAAACCGCCCATGGGGATCGGCAGATAGGTCACGCCAACGCGCAGATCGGGCAGGGCTGCCATGAACTGGTTCCAAGTGGACATGCACAGCTTGGTGCCCCAGATGGTCATGAAGATGCAGATGGCCGCCATCAGCAGTTGCGAAAAAATCGCCGCTGCGGCTTTCATTTGCGCCGGCATGCGGTCGGTGAGCATGGCCACGGCCATGTGCGCACCAGCGCGGTAACTGGCGGCGGCGCCGATGAAGGTGAACACCATCATCAGCAGGATCGCCGTCGGCTCAGGCCAGCTCGAACCGGTGCCGAGCACGTAGCGGGCGAAGACGCCCCAGGGAATCATCAGGGAAATCGCCAGGACGGAAAGGCCGGCGACCCAGATGCACGTCATGTAGATCTTGTCGTTGATACGCAGCAGCAGATTCTTCATCGGGTTCCACCGTAACCGGGCGCGCCTGAACCGCTGGCGCGCCGGGCCTTTTTCATGAGTACGGAGCGGGAGGCGTTACTGAACGGCTTCGATCTTTTTGATCAGATCGGCATAAGGCGCGCCGTATTTCTCGCGAACCGAGGCGGTAGCTTCGTAGAAAGGTTTCTTGTCAACGGTGATGAACTCGACGCCGGCGGCCTTGAGTTTTTCTTCACTGGCGGCGGACTTCTTGTCCCACAGTACGCGCTCTTCAGCCTGGGCAGCCTTGGCGGCTTTTTTCACCAGTTGCTGTTGATCCGGAGTGAGTTTTTCCCATGTGATTTTCGACATCACGATCGGCTCCGGCAGGATCAGGTGACCGGTCAGGCTGTAGAACTTGGCGTTCTGGAAGTGGTTGTGTTCGAGCAGGGTCGGCGGGTTGTTTTCCGCGCCGTCGATCACGCCGGTCTGCAGGGCGCTGAAGATTTCGCCGGTGTCCATGGCGATACCGTTGGCACCCATGGCGTTCATCATGTCGATGAACATCGGGTTGCCTTGCACGCGAATTTTCATGCCCTTGAGGTCTTCGAGCTTGCGCACCGGTTTTTTGGTGTAGATGTTGCGTGTACCGCCGTCCATCCACGCCAGGGCCACCAATTTGAATTCGGAGTTGGTGATCTTGTCGAGAATCTCATCGCCCACCGGGCCATCGATGACGTTACGCATATGTTGCTGGTCGCGGAAAATGAACGGCATGTTGAACACGTTCACATCCGGCACCACAGGGCCGACGATACCCAGGCTGACGCGAGACATCTGTATCGCGCCGAATTGCATCTGCTCGATAACTTCCTTTTCCGAACCGAGTACACCGCCTGGGAAGTACTTGAAGGTCAGCTCGCCGTTGGTTTCCTTGGTCAGGGTCTTGCCCATGCTTTCTTCGGCTTCCACGGTGGGATAACCCTTGGGGTGGATGTCGGCGACTTTAAGTTCCAGTGCCTGAGCGGCACCAGCGAAGGTGAACATCAGCGGGAGTGCAGCGGCGAGCAAGGTGCGTTTGAAGTTCATGGGGGTGAGTCTCCAGTCTTGTTATTTTTGTGTTCAAGGCGCAGCGGTCCAGCAGAGGGTCTAAAGCAAATCGTTGAATTGCGGTTCGGCGAGGCCTTTGACACCTGGCTTCAGGGCGAACACGCCGCCGGCCAGCGATTGCGGGTCGTGGTCATCGCCGGGGCGAATCGAGGCGACAAACAAGGTGTCCAGGTTGCTGCCGCCGAAGGCGCACATGGTCGGTTTCTTCACCGGTACTTCCAGCGAGAAATCCAGTCGGCCGTCCGGGGCGAAGCGGTGGATCAGGCCGGCGTCGTTGGCGCAGATCCAGTAGCAGCCTTCGGCATCCACGGCGGCGCCATCGGGGCGGCCGGGGAAATGATTCATGTCGACGAAGATTCGGCGATTCGATGGCGTGCCGGTCTCGATGTCGTAATCGAAGGCCCAGATCAGTTGCACATCGGGGTGCGAATCCGACAGATACATGGTTTTGCCGTCAGGGCTGAAACCGAGGCCGTTGGGCACGATGAAGCCATCCAGCTGCGCTTCGATCACGCCCGTCTGCCCGGCGCTGTAGCGATAGAGCCGGCCTTCAGGCGCGTTCAGTCCCATGTTCAGCACCATGCTGCCCGCCCAGAAACGCCCTTGGCGATCGCAGCGACCGTCGTTGAGGCGCATGTCGGCGCGGCTGTGCTCGACAGTCGCGAGCAATTCGCTGTCGAGGCTGCCGTCGCTGTGCGGGTGCAGGCGAAAGAAGCCGCTTTCCATGCCAGCGACCCAGCCACCACTGCGGTGGCGGGTGATGCAGGCGAGCATTTCCGGGGCCTTCCACGAGGCAACATGGCCAGTGTCAGCGCTCCAGCGTTGCAGCCCGCCGTTGGGAATGTCGACCCAGTACAGGGCGTTTTCCTGCGGCACCCAGACCGGGCTTTCACCGACCGCGTTGCGGGCGTCGACGATCAATTCGGCTTGCATACTCATTCCCATGGTTTTTATTAAAGGGGATCAAGTCGAACGGTCACTCGCCGAACGGGCCTGCTGCGACGAAGGCGCCGCCTTGGTAGATCCGCGCCGGATCATCGTCGGCTGGCATCGGTTGCGCTTCGACCTTGTCGCGGAACACTTCCGAGGTGTCCTTGGCTTCGAAACCGAGGTGGCTGGCGTAGCGGTTGTCCCACCAGACGTCTTTGTTGGCGGACATGCCGTAGACCACGGTGTGGCCGACGTTCGGTGTGTACAGCGAGCGTTCCAGCAGTTGCGTGAGATCGTCGAAGCTCAGCCAGGTGTGCATCATCCGGCGGTTCTGCGGTTCGGGGAACGAGGAGCCGATGCGGATGCTGACGGTTTCGATGCCGTAGCGATCGAAGTAGAAACTGGCCATGTCTTCGCCGTAGGACTTGGACAGACCGTAGTAACCATCGGGACGACGCGCCGAGGTGGCGTCGAGCTGTTGGTCCTGTTTGTAGAAACCGATGACGTGGTTGGAGCTGGCGAAGATCACCCGCTTCACACCGTGCTTGCGCGCCGCTTCGTAAATGTGGAACACGCCGCTGATGTTGGCACCGAGGATTTCTTCGAACGGACGCTCGACCGAAACGCCGCCGAAATGCAGGATCGCATCGACCCCTTCGACCAGTTGATGCACGGCTTGCTTGTCGGCGAGGTCGCAGAGCACGACTTCTTCGTGGTCATCGACGGCCGGGGCGAGGGCGGCGATGTCGGACAGGCGCAGCACATTGGCGTAAGGGCGCAGGCGTTCGCGCAACACTTTGCCCAGGCCGCCGGCGGCACCGGTCAGCAGCAGGCGGTTGAAAGGAGCGCGGGGGGTAGAGGTAGACGTCATGGCAATCCCTGAACACATTGTTATTAGGTTTGTTGTAGGTTGTCGTATGACTGCGCTGAAGTATCGATAGGGTTTCCGGATCTTGTCAACGCGACTTTTGGTGTAGATGACGGAAGGGGCGATTCATTTTCTCAAGACCCGATACCTGCCTTGCAATGCAATCCCCTTGTGGGAGCGAGCCTGCTCGCGAATGCGGTGTGCCAGTCAGAACAAATCGACTGGTCCGGCGCTTTCGCGAGCAGGCTCGCTCCCACAGGGCAAACCGCCAACCGTTACAACAACGAAATCGGATAGCTGATAAAAATCCGGTTCTCGTCAAATTCGTTGGTGCTGAAGTCCCGGCGAATGGTCGCGTTGCGCCATTTCACGTTGAGGTTCTTCAGCGGGCCGCTCTGCACGGTGTAGGCCAGCTCCGATTCGCGGCCCCATTCCTTGCCGTCATTGGTGGTGGCGGTGTGCACGTTATCGCCGCTGATGTAGCGGTTCATCAGGGTCAGGCCAGGCACGCCCAGCGCAACGAAGTTGTAGTCGTGACGCACCTGCCAGGAGCGCTCTTTGGCGTTGTCATAACTGGCGTTGTAGCTGTCGTTGGCCAGGGTGCCGCCGCTGGTGCCGTTGACGCGCATCCAGGCATCGTCGCCGGTGAGTTTCTGCAGGCCGACGTAGAAGGTGTTGCCACCGTACTTGGCCGAGAGCAGGGCGAACGCGGTCTTGTTGTCGAGGTCGCCCGCCTGAGCGCTGCCGTCTTCCTTGCCGGTGAAGAAACCGAGGTTGGCGCCCAGCGTCCAGTCGCCCAGCGGCTGGCTGTGGCTGAGGTTGAAATACTGCTGCTGGTAGATGTCGGTGAGCTCGGCGTACCACACGCCGACCATCGTGCGCTTTTCGTTGAAGCTGTATTCGCCGCCGCCGAAGTTGAAGCGATCGGAGGTGAACGCACCGCGGCCGTTCATCGACATGTCTTCCATGCTCGCGTCGTTGCGCGGGCTGTTGCCACGGAACTGGCCGCCGTAGACGGTCAGGCCGTTGATCTCGGTGGACGTGATCTGCCCGCCGCGAAAGGTCTGCGGCAGGGAGCGGCCGTCGTCGGAGCGCAGGATCGGCAGCACCGGCATCCATTCACCGACTTTCAGTTCGGTCTTCGAGACTTTGGCTTTCAGCGCCACGCCGAGGCGGCCGAAGTTGTCGGCCGGGCGGCCGTCATCATGGATCGGCAATAGTTGCGTGCCGCCCGTGCCTTTGCCGCCATCGAGCTTCTGCGAGTACATGCCAAGGATGTCGAGGCCGAAGCCGACCGTGCCTTGGGTGAAGCCGGATTTGGCGTCGAGAATGAAGCTCTGCGTCCACTCTTCAGCCTTGCCCTGCGGATAGGCGGGGTTGACGAAGTTGCGGTTGAAGTAGGCGTTGCGCAGGTTCAGCGTGGCTTTGCTGTCCTCAAGAAAGCCTTCGGCATCGGCGCTCATGGGCAAGGCCAGAGCGAGGCTGCTGCAACCGATCAGGCTCAGGGTCGAACGCGATTTGAAATGGGCAAAACGTGAAGGGCGGACGGAATTGCGGGCGAGTGGGCTCACTGGGACGCTCCCTGGATCGTTTGTTGTTTTTATTATTTGTCATACGTCGTCGTACAACATCGATGCGGATATTTCCCAGATTTACGGGGATTGTCAACTGGAAGTTATGCGATGACCTCCCATGCGACGCCGAACCCATGTGGGAGCGAGCCTGCTCGCGAATGCGGACTTTCATTCAATGAAGTTGTCGACTGACACAGCGCTTTCGCGAGCAGGCTCGCTCCCACAGGGTTCCTTGGTGTCTGTCGAGTCGTGTATTGCCCGTCAAATTGCGGCAAACTTCCCTCACCCCCAGCACCAGGCCGATTCATGGATAAATACGCCCCGCGCAACTGGCAACCCCACGAAAAGCCCAGCCTGCCCGGTTCCCCGTCGACCCCGTTACATTCCACGCCCAAGCGCCTGGCGTACGCGGCGGTTGGCGTGCTGGTGGCGGTGACTGGTGGGTTGGGCAACTCGCTGGTGGTTGCCAACCTGCCTTACCTGCAAGGCTCGCTCGGCGCGACCACGGCGGAGATGGCCTGGCTGCCGGCGGCGTATGTGATGACCAACGTATCGATGAACCTGCTGCTGGTGAAGTTTCGCCAGCAGTTCGGCTTGCGCGCGTTCACCGAGGTGTTTCTGGTGCTGTATGCCCTAGTGACCTTCGGCCATTTGTTCGTCAACGATTTGAACTCGGCAGTGGCGGTGCGGGCTGCCCACGGTATGGTCGGTGCGGCGCTGAGCTCGCTGGGTCTGTATTACATGGTCCAGGCGTTCCCGGCGAAGTGGCGGCTCAAAGCGTTGGTGCTCGGCCTCGGCACGTCGCAATTGGCGTTACCGCTGGCGCGGCTGTTTTCCGAAGACCTGTTGCAGATCGCCGAATGGCGCGGTTTGTACTTGTTCGAATTGGGCATGGCCCTGCTGTCACTCGGCTGTGTCTTGCTGCTGAAGCTGCCGCCCGGTGACCGCTTCAAAACCTTTGAAAAACTCGATTTCCTCACCTTCGCCATCCTCGCCACGGGTGTAGCGTTGTTGTGCGCGGTGTTGTCGCTGGGGCGGATCGACTGGTGGCTGGCGGCAGACTGGATCGGCGTGGCGCTGGCCTGTTCGATCGCGCTGATCATCATGGGCCTGGCCATCGAGCATAACCGCAGCAACCCGATGCTGATGACCCGCTGGCTGGGCAGCGGAACGATGATCCGCCTGGCGCTGGCGGTGACTCTGATCCGCATGGTCACCTCGGAGCAATCCACCGGCGCCGTGGGGTTCATGCAGAACCTCAACATGGGCTATGAGCAGTTGCACAGTCTGTACGTGGTGATGCTGATCGGTAGCATCGCCGGGCTTGCCACCAGCGCACTGACTATCGACCCCAAACACCTGCTGATGCCGTTGATCATTTCCTTGGCGCTGATGGCCACCGGTTCGGTGATGGACAGCTTCTCGAATAACCTGACCCGTCCCGCCAACATGTATTTCAGCCAGTTCCTGCTGGCATTCGGCAGCACGTTTTTTCTCGGCCCGACCATGGTCTTCGGCACGCGCAACGTGCTGACCAATCCGCGCAACCTGGTGAGTTTTTCCGTGCTGTTCGGGATCTGCAATAACCTCGGCGGACTGCTCGGCGCGGCGTTGCTCGGCACTTTTCAGATCGTGCGGGAGAAGTACCATTCCAGCCACATCGTCGATCACCTGGTGATGTCCGATCCGTTGGTGGCCGCGCGGGTGCAGAGCGGCGGCTCGGCCTTCGGCGGTTTGCTCGCCGACCCGAGCCTGCGCAATCTGGCCGGCATTCGCAGCCTCGCCAATGCGGCGACACGCGAAGCGAACGTGCTGGCCTATAACGATGTCTTCATGCTGATCGCGGTCATTGCCGTCCTGACCATGATCTGGCTTTCGATTCGCGCGTTGTGGCTGATGAGCACCACCAAAGCCATTGAGCCGACACCTTCCGTACCACCCAGCGGTGCCACTTCTTCATGACCGAACCGACCACCACAACCACCAACGCCATCGCCGCCACACCTGAAGGGGAGGCGCCGCCGTCATCACCCAACACTGCGCCGCGTTCGCTGCGGGTGCGGATCATTTCTTCACTGGGCTTTGCCGCAATCGCCATCGTCGGCGTGTTGATCGTGTTGTATGCGTGGCAACTGCCGCCGTTCAGCAGTGCGGTCGAAACCACCGAAAACGCCTTGATTCGCGGGCAGGTGACGATCATCGGGCCGCAGCTCAGCGGCTATGTGTTCGAGGTGCCGGTGCAGGACTTCCAGTACGTCAAGGCCGGGGACCTGCTGGTGCGTCTGGACGACCGCATTTATCAGCAACGCCTCGACCAGTCCCTGGCACAACTGGCGGTGCAGAAAGCCGGATTGGCCAACGTCGTGCAGCAGCGCAACAGCGCTGAAGCGACGATCAAATTGCGCCAGGCGGTGCTCGCCGACAGCCAGGCGCAGTTGCGCAAGAGCGAGGCCGATCTGCGGCGTAATCAGGAACTGGTGCGCGACGGCTCGGTGTCCAAACGCGAGTTCGACGTGACCCTTGCTGCCAACGCGCAGAGCACGGCTTCTGTGGCGCAGGCCAAGGCCAATCTGGAAATCGCCCGGCAGGATCTGCAAACAGTGATCGTCAATCGCGGCTCGCTGGAGGCCGCCGTGGCCAGTGCCGAAGCGGCGGTGCAACTGGCGCGGATCGATCTGTCGAACACACGGATTGTCGCCCCGCGCGACGGCCAGCTCGGGCAGATCGGCGTGCGCCTGGGGGCCTACGTCAACTCCGGCGCGCAGTTGATGGCGTTGGTCCCGGACCAGAAGTGGGTAATCGCCAACATGAAGGAAACCCAGATGGCCAACGTGCGGGTCGGGCAACCGGTACGCTTTACCGTCGACGCCTTGAACCACCGCAGATTCACCGGCCATGTGCAGCATATTTCGCCGGGCACCGGCTCGGAATTTGCCTTGCTGCAGGCCGACAACGCCACCGGCAACTTCGTCAAGATCGCCCAGCGCGTGCCGGTGCGCATCACCATCGATCCCGACCAGCAGGAAGAAGAACGCTTGCGGCCGGGGATGTCAGTGGTTGTCAGCATCGACACCGCCGCCGGCGACACCCAACCCCACTGATCAATGCATGACCCTGTGGGAGCGAGCTTGCTCGCTCCCACAGGATTAGTGCTCACAGGGTCTATTCACTCGGCCGAGGGAGTGACGCGGCAACTTTTGCGGTTGCGAATCTGCTCGTCGCTGGGCCTCTCGCGAACGAATTCGAAGCGCGGTTCGCCTTCGCTGTAATGCACCAGCCAGCCCCATTCCAGTTCGCTTTCGTCCTGTCCGGGATGTGGTGGCCGGGCCCACCAGGGTTCTTTGCTGAGGATCTCGCGCATGGCAGCCTCCGGTTGATGGCAATCCTTGAACTATAGCTTCCTGTCGCGAGTCGTCAGAACAGGCTGTGTAGAATCGGCTCGATCATGACGATAAAGGGGGCAGGGCGATGATGGATGAAGTGCGCAGGGATGAACCGTCGAAACGGCTGTTTTTCGCTTTGGACTGCCCGCCAGCGCAGCGCAAGGCGATCGCCCAGTGGCGCGCGGAGCTGGGCCTGCGCAGCGGCAAACCGGTGCCGGCGGATAACTTTCATCTGACTCTGCTGTTCCTCGGTGCGGTGCCGTTGGCGCAAATCCATGGCGTCTGCGAAGCCGCCGGCGGCGTACGTGTTCCTGGCGAGGCGTTGCGGGTTGCGCTGGATCGCTTGCAGGTCTGGCATCGCCCCGGTGTGTTGTCCCTTGCACCCGAGCAGGCGCCGCCGGCGTTGTTGCGCCTGGTCTATGCGTTGGAGCAGGCGATGCTGCCGTTCGGTTTTGACGAGCCCACCCACGAGTTCCGCCCGCACCTGACACTGGCGCGGGAGTACCGCGCGCCGGAGCCGGAATCGCGCACGCCGCCGGAGTTCTTTCTGCGTGCTGAACGCTTCGCTCTGTTCGAATCGCACAAGGGTCGCTATCGGGTTTTGCAGGACTGGCCGCTGATCTGAACGGACAAAAAAAGGCGCCCGAAGGCGCCTGCAAATTCACCCGAGCCGAGGGAGCCGGGTGAGGCCGTTCAGAGCAGGGTGCAGCGGTGGTAAGGCGCTGCGTGAACGGAAAATTTTCAGCACTGCATTGCTTCATTGTGGGAGCGAGCCTGCTCGCGAAAGCGTCGGCACATTCGGCATCTCAATCGCCTGACACGGCGCCTTCGCGAGCAGGCTCGCTCCCACATTTTTGATCATCGGTGTTTTTATTTACCGAGCTTCACCCGCGTCCAGCCACGGGTCATGATCCGCTGCGTGGCAATCGGCTGATCCGGCACTGCATACAACGTCGCCATCACCGCTTGCGACGGATACGAGCCCGGTTCGTTGCGGATCGCTTCGTCCACCAATGGCGTGGCCGCTGCGTTGGCGTTGCTGTAGCCGATGCTGTTGGTGACTTCGGCAATGATGTCCGGGCGCATCAGGAAGTCCATGAACAGGTAGGCGTTGTCGACGTTCGCCGCATCACGGGGGATGGCGACCATGTCGTAGAAACTGCCGGCGCCTTCCTTGGGAATGCTGTAGTCGATCACCACGTTGTTGCCCGATTCCACCGCGCGGGCCTTGGCCTGCAGGACGTCGCCGGAGTAACCGACCGCCACGCAGATGTTGCCGTTGGCCAGATCGGAGATGTACTTCGAGGAGTGGAAGTACGCCACGTAAGGACGGATTTTCATGAACAGCGCTTCGGCTTCGGCGATGTGCGCCTTGTCCTTGTCGTTCACCGGATAGCCCAGATAGTGCAGGGCGGCCGGGAGCATTTCGGTCGGCGAATCGAGGAAACTGATGCCGCAGGCTTTGAGCTTTTCCGCGTTCTCCGGTTTGAACAGCAAGTCCCAGGAGTTGGTCGGGGCGTTGGCGCCGAGTACTTCCTTGACCTTCGCCGGGTTGAAACCGATGCCGATCGAGCCCCACATGTACGGGAACGCATGCGCGTTGTCCGGATCACTGGCGGAAGCGTTTTTCAGCAATACCGGGTTGAGATTCTTCCAGTTCGGCAGCTTCGACTTGTCCAGCGGCTGGTAGACACCGGCCTTGATCTGCTTGGCCAGAAAACTGTTCGACGGCACGACGATGTCATAGCCGGATTTGCCCGCGAGCAAACGCGCCTCAAGGGTTTCGTTGCTGTCGAAGACGTCATAGGTCACGCGGATGCCGGTCTCGTCTTCGAACTTTTTCACGGTGTCCGGCGCGATGTAATCGGACCAGTTGTAAACACGCAGCACCTTGTCGTTGGCCTGGGCGCCCATGACCATCGCGCCCATTAAGGACAGTGTCAGCAGAGTCCTGCCAAACATTTTCATCGGTACAACTCCCTTCTTCTTATTCAACAAAACAAAAGCTCGGTGCACTTGAACCTTGTGGCGAGGGGATTTATCCCCGCTCGGCTGCGAAGCAGTCGCAAAACCTGAATACGGAGTTTTCAGGTAGAACTGGAGGGGCCGCTTCGCAGCCCAACGGGGATAAATCCCCTCGCCACAGTTGTCCATCGGTGTTGCTCAGGCAGTCGCCGCTGCCGGCTGTTGCCACGACTCGTTTGCGGTCTGATCCATCGCTTCCTGAATCGCCCGTTTGCGGTTGGCCTCTGCCTTGCGGCCGAAGTACCAGACGAGGAAAGTCACCAGCGACACTGCCAGCAGAATCAGGCTGGCCACGGCGTTGATCTCAGGCTTCACACCCAGACGCACCGCCGAGAACACTTCCATCGGCAGCGTCGTCGAGCCCGGCCCGGAGACAAAACTCGCCAGCACCAGATCGTCCAGCGACAAGGCAAACGACATCATTCCGCCGGCGGCCAGCGACGGCGCGATCATGGGAATGGTGATGAGGAAAAACACTTTGAATGGTTTGGCGCCGAGGTCCATCGCCGCTTCTTCGATCGACAGATCCAGCTCCCGCAGGCGCGCGGAGACTACCACCGCCACATAAGCGGCACAAAAGGTGGTGTGGGCGATCCAGATGGTGACAATGCCGCGCTCCTGCGGCCAGCCGATCAGTTGCGCCATTGCCACGAACAGCAGCAACAGCGACAGGCCGGTGATCACTTCCGGCATCACCAACGGCGCGGTGACCAGGCCACCAAACAGCGTGCGCCCCTTGAAGCGCGTCACCCGCGTCAGCACGAACGCCGCCAGCGTACCCAGTGCCACAGCGGCAATCGCGGTGTAGCAGGCGATTTCCAGCGAGCGCAGCACCGAGCCCATCAGTTGCGTGTTGTCGAGCAGGCCGACGTACCACTTGATCGACCAGCCGCCCCAAACCGTCACCAGTTTCGAGGCGTTGAACGAGTAGATCACCAGGATCAGCATCGGCAGATAAATGAACATCAAGCCAAAGATCAGCATGAATTTGGAAAAGTTGAAGCGTTTCATCCCCGTGCCTCCATCTCTTTGGCCTGGCTGCGGTTGAACAGCAGAATCGGCACAATCAGGATCAACAGCATCACCACCGCCAGCGCAGAAGCCACCGGCCAGTCGCGGTTATTGAAGAACTCCTGCCACAGCACGCGACCGATCATCAGCGTCTCCGGGCCACCTAGCAGTTCTGGAATCACGAACTCGCCGACCACCGGAATGAACACCAGCATGCAGCCGGCAATGATGCCGTTCTTGGCCAGCGGCACGGTGATTTTCCAAAAGTTGTTGAAGTTGCTCGAACCCAGATCCTGCGCGGCTTCCAGCAGGCTGTTGTCGTGCTTGACCAGGTTGGCGTAGAGCGGCAGGACCATGAACGGCAGATAGGCATAGACCACGCCGATGTACACCGCAGTGTTGGTGTTGAGGATCTCGATCGGGTGATCGGTGAGCCCGGTCCACATCAGGAACCCGTTGAGCAGACCGTTGTTGCTGAGGATGCCCATCCACGCATACACGCGGATCAGGATCGCCGTCCAGGTCGGCATCATGATCAACAGCAGCAGGACGTTTTGCGTTTCCTTGCCGGTCTTGGTGATCGCGTAGGCCATCGGGAAACCGATCACCAGGCACATCAGCGTGCTCAGTGCCGCGACCTTCAGCGAGCCGAGATACGCCGACAGGTACAGTTCGTCTTCGCCGAGCAGGGTGTAGTTGCCGATGTTCAGCAACAGCTGGAATTTCTGTTCGGCGAAGGTGTAGATCTCCGAGTAGGGCGGGATCGACAGCGCGGCTTCCGAGAAGCTGATCTTCATCACCAGAAAGAACGGCAGCATGAAGAACAGGAACAGCCAGATGAACGGAATGCCGATCACCAGTTTTCGTCCGCTGGGCACCAGGCGCAAGAATTGCTGATTGAAAGTTCTCATGAGCGCAGCACCACGCCGCTGTCATCTTCCCACCAGACGTAGACCTTGTCGTCCCAGGTCGGCCGCGCGCCACGGCGTTCGGCGTTGGCCATGAACGACTGGACGATCTTGCCGCCGGGCAGCTCGACGTAAAACACAGAGTGGCCGCCGAGGTAAGCGATGTCGTGGACCTTGCCTTCGGACCAGTTGTAGCGGAACTCCGGTTGGGTGGTGCTGACGAGCATTTTTTCCGGGCGGATGGCGTAGGTGATCGACTTGTCCTGCACCGACGTGCTGACGCCGTGACCGACGTAGATCTTCTGCTGCAAGTCGGGGCTGTGAATGATTGCGTGGCCTTCCAGATCTTCCACCACAGTGCCGTCGAAAGCGTTCACGTTACCGATGAATTCGCAGACCATGCGGCTGACCGGCGCTTCATAAATGTCCACCGGGCTGCCGATCTGCGCGATCCAGCCCAGGTGCATGATCGCGATGCGCTGGGCCATGGTCATGGCTTCTTCCTGGTCGTGGGTCACCATCACGCAGGTCACGCCGACGCGCTCGATGATTTCCACCAGCTCCAGCTGCATCTGCGAACGCAGCTTTTTGTCCAGCGCGCCCATCGGCTCGTCGAGCAGCAACAGTTTCGGCCGTTTGGCCAACGAGCGGGCGAGGGCGACGCGCTGCCGCTGGCCGCCGGACAACTGGTGCGGGCGGCGCTTGGCGTATTGGGTCATGTGCACCAGACGCAGCATTTCTTCGACGCGGGCATCGATTTCGCTGGCCGGCAAACGGTCCTGTTTGAGGCCGAAGGCGATGTTCTGTGCCACGGTCATGTGCGGGAACAGCGCGTAGGACTGGAACATCATGTTGATCGGCCGCTCGTATGGGGGCATGTCGGTGATGTCCACGCCATCGAGCAGAATCCGCCCCTCGGTCGGCCGCTCGAAACCGGCGAGCATGCGCAGCAGAGTCGATTTGCCCGAACCGGAACCGCCCAGCAGCGCGAAGATTTCGCCCTGATGGATCTCCAGGGACACATCGTCCACGGCCACGGTTTCGTCGAACTTCTTGGTGACACGATCGACTTTCACCAGCACCTTTTTCGGTTGCTGCTGACCTTCGAGTGCCTTGCGGTAAGTGCTGGAGGCGTTTGCCATGTGAAACTCCCAACAGGTGTCGTGTGCTTGGCCAATGTGGCCGGGCTTAAGTGGATTGCGGAACGGTCCGGAATGCCTGTCAGCTGGCGCAGAACCTGTGGGAGCGAGCCTGCTCGCGAATACGGAGTGTCAGTCGACATCATCGTTTGCTGATACACCGCTTTCGCGAGCAGGCTCGCTCCCACAGGGGATATGCGTTGACCTGAGTGGCCTTTGTCCGTACCGATCCGGCTTGTTCGGCGCCGCCGTCCTGGCTGCCTGGGTCGTACTTGTTGTTATCACGGGTGTTGCAGTTCACGCCTGGCGGATGTGCAAACGCACACCCGCCAGGCGTGGGGGCAGTAAATCGTTATCTGGTTTGGGATTGCGTCAGCGCTGACTGCGCTTCGCCGCCCGTTGCCGGCACGCTGCGCCGAACGCCTGGAAAATCTTCAGGTAGTTCGGGTTGTCCAGCACTTGCCATTCCGGGTGCCATTGCATGCCGAGGGCGAAGGTCGGGCTGTGCTCGACCGAGATCGCTTCGATCAAACCGTCCGGTGCCACGGCTTCAGCACGCAGGCCGGGAGCGAGGCGGTCGATGCCTTGGCTGTGAATCGAATTGACCTGAAATTCGTCGGGCAGCTCCAGCGCTTCGAACACGCCGCCAGCGATCACGCTGACCGCATGGGCTGGTGCGTATTGCACGGCCACATCCGGGCTGTCGGATTCACGGTGGTCGAGCATGCCGGGCAGCTCGTGCACCTTTTGATGCAGGCTGCCGCCGAAGGCCACGTTCATTTCCTGGAAGCCACGGCAGATGCCGAGCACCGGAACGCCCGCCGCGATGGCTGCACGCAATAAAGGAAGGGTGGTCGCGTCGCGAGCCGGATCGTGATCCGTGCCGGGGGCGCTGGCCGGGCCTTGATAGTGGAAGGGCTCCACGTTCGAGGGAGAGCCGGTGAGCAACAGACCGTCGAGCTGACCGAGCAGGTCTTCGATTTCAGTCAGGTTGCCGAGGGAAGGAATGACCACTGGCAACCCTTCAGCGCCAACGCTGACAGCACGTACGTACTTGTCGCCGCTGATGTGATAGGGGTGCAGGCCAATCTGTTTGACGCACGCAGTAACGCCGATCAATGGCTTGAATGCCATTTTTATTCACCTCGAAGTCTGTCACTTGAACGAGCTTTTCCGGAGCTTAGCCTCGTTGATTTTAATTAACAACTGCCATGTAAAAAATTCTAAACGCCGTTCATCAAATCGCTCAGGTTTACCGGGGTTTAGCGACGGATATGGCACGAGAGTGTTAAGAAAAGCCCGAAAAATAAAGGCTGCAGGGCAGGGTGTTCGCTATTGACTTCACTTTGCCTTTCGGATTGACTGGCTGCGCAACACAGTGGTGAACATAATAATTAACAGCTAAATAGGTGCATCATGTCGGTCCCTCTGCGTACCGTTCAACTCAACGAAGCCAACGCATTCCTTAAGAAATATCCTGAGGTTTTGTACGTCGACCTTCTGATTGCGGATATGAACGGTGTGGTGCGCGGCAAGCGCATCGAACGCACCAGTCTTCATAAGGTGTACGAAAAAGGCATCAACCTGCCGGCGTCGCTGTTCGCGCTGGATATCAACGGCTCGACGGTGGAAAGCACCGGTCTGGGCCTGGATATTGGCGATGCCGATCGCATCTGCTACCCGATTCCCGGCACCCTGAGCATCGAGCCGTGGCAAAAACGCCCGACCGCACAACTGCTGATGACCATGCACGAGATCGAAGGCCAGCCGTTCTTCGCCGACCCGCGTGAAGTGCTGGCCAACGTTGTGCGCAAATTCGACGACCTCGGCCTGACCATCTGCGCGGCGTTCGAACTCGAGTTCTATCTGATCGACCAGGACAACGTGAATGGCCGTCCGCAGTCGCCACGCTCACCGGTATCCGGCAAGCGTCCGGTGTCGACCCAGGTTTACCTGATCGACGATCTCGACGAATACGTTGACTGCCTGCAAGACATCCTCGAAGGCGCGAAAGAGCAGGGCATTCCCGCTGATGCGATCGTCAAGGAAAGCGCCCCGGCGCAGTTCGAAGTCAACCTGCATCACGTCTCCGACCCGATCAAGGCCTGCGATTACGCGGTCCTGCTCAAGCGTCTGGTGAAGAACATCGCCTACGACCACGAGATGGACACGACTTTCATGGCCAAGCCTTATCCGGGTCAGGCCGGCAATGGTTTGCACGTGCACATTTCGATTCTGGACAAAGAAGGCAACAACATCTTCGCCAGCGAGGATCCCGAGCAGAACGCCGCATTGCGTCACGCGATCGGCGGTGTGCTCGAGACCCTGCCGGCGCAAATGGCGTTCCTCTGCCCGAACGTCAACTCGTACCGCCGCTTCGGCGCGCAATTCTATGTGCCGAACTCGCCGAGCTGGGGCATCGACAACCGCACCGTGGCCGTGCGCGTGCCGACCGGTTCAGCGGATGCCGTGCGCATCGAACACCGCGTCGCCGGTGCCGATGCCAACCCGTACCTGCTGATGGCGTCGGTGCTGGCCGGCATTCACCACGGCCTGACCAACCAGATCGAGCCCGGCGCGCCGGTCGAAGGCAACAGCTACGAGCAGAACGAGCAGAGCCTGCCGAACAACCTGCGCGACGCGTTGCGCGAGCTCGACGACAGCGAAGTCATGGCCCGCTACATCGACCCGATGTACATCGACGTGTTCGTCGCGTGCAAGGAAAGCGAGCTGGCCGAGTTCGAGAACTCGATCTCAGACCTTGAGTACAACTGGTATCTGCATACGGTCTGAAGATCAAAAGCCCCTCACCCTAACCCTCTCCCGGAGGGAGAGGGGACTGACCGCGTCGTCTGGAGATATCCGGCGACCTGAACGATCCAGTCGATGATGGATTCGGCAAAAATTTTTCAGGTCGGCGCAGTTACCAGGCATCCCCCGATCGGTCCCCTCTCCCTCTGGGAGAGGGCTAGGGTGAGGGCAGCGATTCCCGGCCAGACAAAGCAACCAGACCAACCCCCAAATTCCCCCTTGTCGAGCTCAAAACAATGACCACAACCCGCAACGACTGGGAACAACGCTTCCAGTCCCTGTCCATCGAATCCCGCGCCTTCATCGACGGTGAATATCGCCCGGCGATCAGCGGCGACACCTTCGAATGCCTGAGCCCGGTCGATGGCCGCTTTCTTGCCGCCGTCGCCAGCACCGATGAAGCCGACGCCAACCTGGCCGTCGAAGCCGCGCGCCAGTCGTTCAACTCCGGCATCTGGGCGAAAAAAGCCCCGGCCGAGCGTAAGCGCGTTCTTATCCGCTTCGCCGATCTGATCCTGCAGCACCAGGAAGAACTGGCGCTGCTGGAAACCCTCGATATGGGCAAACCGATCAGCGATTCGATGAACATCGACATCCCGGCGACCGCCAACGCGATCCGCTGGAGCGCCGAGGCCATCGACAAGATCTACGACGAAGTCGCTGCCACGCCGCACGACCAACTCGGCCTCGTCACCCGTGAGCCGTCCGGTGTGGTCGCCGCCATCGTGCCGTGGAATTTCCCGCTGATCATGGCCAGTTGGAAGTTTGCCCCGGCGCTGGCGGCGGGAAACTCGTTCATCCTCAAGCCTTCGGAAAAATCACCGCTGACCGCCATCCGCATCGCGCAACTGGCGCTGGAGGCGGGTATTCCGAAGGGCGTGTTCAACGTGCTGCCGGGCTACGGCCACACCGTCGGCAAGGCATTGGCGTTGCACATGGACGTCGACGTGCTGGCCTTCACCGGCTCCACGGCGATCGCCAAGCAGCTGATGATCTATGCCGGGCAGAGCAACATGAAACGCGTCTGGCTCGAGGCCGGCGGCAAGAGCCCGAACGTGGTATTTGCTGACGCCCCGGACCTGCGCGCGGCAGCCCAAGCGGCGGCCAGTGCCATCGCCTTCAACCAGGGCGAAGTCTGCACTGCCGGCTCGCGTCTGCTGGTCGAGCGCTCGATTCGCGAGCAGTTCATTCCGCTGCTGGTGGAAGCGCTGCAAGCGTGGAAACCGGGGCACGCACTGGATCCGGCGACCACCGTCGGCGCCGTGGTCGACCAGCGCCAACTGGACAACGTGCTGCGCTACATCAGCATCGGCCGCGAGCAGGGCGCCGAGTTGATTGCCGGCGGCCAACGCACCCTCGAAGAAACCGGCGGCCTCTACGTGCAGCCAGCGATTTTCGACGGCGTGACCAATGCGATGACTATCGCCCAAGAAGAAATCTTCGGCCCGGTGCTGTCGCTGATCACCTTCGACACTGCCGAAGAAGCCCTGCAAATCGCCAACGACAGCATCTTCGGCCTCGCCGCCGGGGTGTGGACCAGCAACCTGAGCAAGGCGCACACCTTCGCCCGCGGCCTGCGCGCCGGCAGCGTCTGGGTCAACCAGTACGACGGCGGCGACATGACCGCGCCATTCGGTGGCTTCAAACAATCGGGCAATGGCCGCGACAAATCGCTGCATGCGTTCGACAAGTACACCGAACTGAAAGCGACCTGGATCAAGCTCTGATTCTTTTACAGCGGCGGTCGCCCCTGATTGGCGGCCTTCGGAGAAACCTATGAAACAGCAACACGTAAACAGCTACTACGCCGCCACCCGCAACGAAGTCATCGACTTCCCGATTCTCGAAGAAGCGCTGGATTGCGACGTCTGCATCATCGGCGCCGGTTATACCGGTCTGTCCTCGGCGCTGTTCCTCAGCGAAGCCGGCTACAAAGTCACCGTGCTGGAAGCGGCGAAAGTCGGCTACGGCGCCAGCGGTCGCAATGGCGGGCAACTGGTCAACTCCTACAGCCGCGACGTCGATGTCATCGAAGAGCGCTACGGCGACAAGACTGCAGAAATCCTCGGCAGCATGATCTTCGAAGGCGCCGATATCATTCGTTCGCGCATCAAGGATTACGACATCAAGTGCGACTACCGCCCGGGCGGTATTTTCGCAGCGATGAACAAGAAACAGCTCAACGGCCTGGCCGAGCAGAAGCGCAACTGGGAACGCTACGGCAACCGCAATCTGAAGATGCTCGATGCAGCGGATATTCGTCGCGAAGTCGGCTCCGACGCCTACGTTGGCGGCTTGCTGGACATGCAGGGTGGCCACGTTCATCCGCTAAATCTGGCGCTAGGGGAGGCCGCTGCCATCGTGCGTTTGGGCGGCAAGATCTACGAGCAATCAGCGGCGGTGGAAATCACCTACGGCGAGCCGATCACCGTGCGCACCGCCAAAGGCCTGGTCCGCGCCAAATACCTGCTGATCGCCGGCAATGCTTATCTGCCGCAAGGTCTCGACAACCGCGTCACCGCGAAAAGCATGCCGTGCGGCTCGCAGATCGTCGTCACCGAACCGCTGACCGAGCAGCAGGCGCGCAGTCTGATCACCAACAACTATTGCGTGGAAGATTGCAACTACCTGCTGGATTACTACCGCCTGACCGCTGACAACCGCCTGCTTTACGGTGGTGGTGTGGTCTACGGTGCGCGGGAACCGGACGATATCGAACAATTGATCCGGCCGAAGATCCTCAAGACCTTTCCGCAGCTCAAGGACGTGAAAATCGACTACCGCTGGACCGGCAATTTCCTGCTGACCATGTCGCGCATGCCGCAATTCGGCCGCATCGAAAAAAACGCCTACTACATGCAGGGCTACAGCGGCCACGGCGTCACCTGCTCGCACCTGGCCGGCAAACTGATCTCGGAAATGATTCGCGGCGACGCCGAACGCTTCAACGCCTTCGCCTCGCTGCCGCACATGCCGATGCTCGGCGGCCGCACCTTCTCCGCACCGCTTACCGCACTCGGCGCCGTCTACTACTCCCTGCGCGACCGCTTCGGCGTCTGACTTACCTCACCGGCGGCGGTCCGAAAGACCCCGCCGGTTTTTCACTTATGCAAAACCACTGATGTCCACTGTGGGAGCGAGCCTGCTCGCGAAGAGGCCATATCAGGCGACATCGATTCGCCAGACACTACGCTTTCGCGAGCAGGCTCGCTCCCACAGTGACTGTATTGCCAAGGCCAACAGGACTTTTGCCGCACCATCCATCGAACCTGCTGAGCAACACCGGCAAACGTGATTTAATAGCCGCCTTTCACGGTTCCGGGACACGGGAGCAACGTGATCCGCGCGACCTGCGCGTCACCCGCCACCCACCCCCATCGCCCTTAAGTCGCTTTTACATAAGGCTGTCATGGATACGGGTTCTCGACTCAAACTAGTACGCGAAAGCTACAAACTCTCCCAGCGCGAGCTCGCCCGGCGTAGCGGCGTGACCAACGCGACCATCTCGCTGATCGAACAGAACCGCGTCAGCCCCTCCGTCAGCTCGCTGAAAAAGCTGCTCGAAGGCATACCGATGTCCCTGGCCGACTTCTTCACCTTCGACCAGCCCCCGCGCGAACACCAATACGTGTTCCGCGCCAACGAACAACCCGACCTCGGCCGCCACGGCCTGCGCCTGCTGCTCATCGGCGCTTCCGTCCCCAGCCGCCAGATGCGCCTGCTCCGCGAACAATACGCCCCCGGCGCCAGCTCCGGCGAAGAGCCGATCGTGCATGCCGAAGGCGAAGAGTGCGGACTGGTCACGCGCGGCACGGTGGAGCTGACCGTGGACGGGCAGGTGAGTGTGCTGAGTGCGGGGGATGGTTATTACTTTCCGACGACGTTGCCGCATAAGTTCCGGAATATCGGCGCGGATGAGGCGGAGATTATTAGTGCGAATACGCCGGCGAATTTCTGATCGGATAACGCATTATTTTTTTGTTGACCCGGCATCTTTACGAGGTGCCGGGTTATTTGTTTCTGCCATTCGTCAGCCCTCCCGCATTTTCCCCGCGCACGCGCTTCCAATGCATAACTCACCCCCGCAAAGGAACCGCCAACATGCGCAAATCCAACCTCGCAGCTCTGACCCTGGCCACGCTGTTATCCGCCACCTCGCTCTACGCAACAGCCGCCGGCGACACCCCGTCACCCACTGCTAACGACGGCAATAGCCAAACTAATCCGAGTGCGCCGGAAGACATTCATTCCAACGGTGCCACCGTGCCGAAAGGTACACAAGGCAACACCACCAACAACGACGGCTCGACCCCTGCGGGCTCCAAGCCCAGTGGTTCGAAGCAATCGAACGACAGCGGCACCAGCAGCGGTGCCGGTGAGGGCTGATAGTGGATTCAGAAGCCGAAAGCCCGGCATCTAGCCGGGCTTTTTATCAGGCAATCACTGGTTACTGAAGCTATTTAGCCTTCCAGTTGCCGCCACTGTTTTCACAATCAATCTTTGCCTGCGCCAGGTGCTCGCCGTCGTAGTAATACGTGGTGACTTTGGCGTTGTTGGGCATGTTCAGCGGTTTGGCGCTTTTGTCTTTGCTGGTCGAGTGCGGGTTGGCCAAGGATTCCTGGGTGAGGCGGGCGGTGCAGGTGGCCTGGTAGTGGTCGTCGCAGCGATCGACTTTTTTCTTGGTGGCGTTGAGGGTGTCCTTGCTTTCGTTGCTGCAGGACCAGTTGATGGAGTCCACGGGCATGCCTTCGTATTCGTAGCAGCTGTGGGTTTCCACGGCGGGCACCGAGGCGCTGGAGGAGCGGGTCTGCACGTCGCAGCCTTCGGCCATGACGCAGGTGGGGATGATGGCGAACGTGGCGATCAGGAGCAGCAGTCGGGTTTTCATCGGCAATTCCTCTCCAATGGCGCCGCGTCTGATCGGTGATTTGGCGCTTGTCTGGTTTCGAGGCGGCGAGGGCGGGCAAGGTTCAATCGGTTTGCGCTGAGCGATCTTCGCGTACACTGCGCAACAATCAGAAACATTCAGCGCAGGATTCGATTCCCATGGCCCAAACCCTCGAACGCGCTATCGCCATTGCCGCCACGGCCCACACCGGGCAGGTGGACAAGGGCGGGGCGCCGTACATTTTGCATCCGCTGAAAGTCATGTTGCGCATGAATACGCTGGAGGAGCGCATCGTCGCTGTGATGCACGATGTGGTCGAGGATTGCGGGGTGAGCCTGGATGATCTGCGCGGGGAAGGTTTCAGCGAAGAGGTGCTGGCGGCGATTGCAGCGGTGACCAAAGTGCCGGGCGAGTCCTACGAGGATTTTGTCGACCGCGCCGCGCAAAACCCGATCGGCCGGGTGGTGAAGCTGGCGGATCTGGAAGAGAACAGCGATATCTCGCGGATTGCCTCGCCGAGTTGGGAGGATCTGGAGCGGATCGAGAAATATCGGCGGGCGATTGCACGCCTTCGCGCATAGAAATGCCAATCCCCCTGTAGGAGCTGCCGAAGGCTGCGATCTGATCGTTCCCACGCTCTGCGTGGGAATGCAGCCGGGGACGCTCTGCGTCCCAAAAGATCGCAGCCTTCGGCAGCTCCTACCAGGGAATGGTGGTGTCTCACAAAATAGCCAGGAAGGCGAACTATGAAATCCATTGTGTGCTTGTTGGTTGCGGCTGGTTTCGGCGCGTTGTTGCAGTTTGAAGGCGTGCCTCACGGCTTGCTGTTGGGCTCGATTGTCGTTACTGCGTTGTTTGCCAGCAAAACCGGCATTGCTCCGGCAACTCCTTATGGACTGGGCTACATCCAGGTCACGCTGGGCATCGCCACCGGGCTGATGTTCGAAGCATGGGACAGTGAAACGGCCGCGACGATGTTGCCCAGCCTTGGCGTGTTGCTGATCTGCTTGACCGTACAAATCGCACTCGCCGGATGGTGGCTGACACGCGGCGCCGGTTGGAACCGCACCGATGCACTGCTGGCGGTGTATCCCGGCGCGTTGGCCGCAGTGTTCGATTTGCTTGAGTCGGAAAAGGCTTCGAGCAAAGTCATCATCGTGCATCTGATGCGACTGCTGTTGATCACCGTGCTGGTGAGTTTGCTCATTCCCGGGCAAGCGGCGGTGGCTGAAGTCGCCAGCGATCCGTTGACCACAGGCATGGCGCTGACCGCGTTCTCTGTCATCGCGCTGAGCGTATTGCTCGGCCGCCTGTTGTTGCTGGTCGGCGTCCCGGCACCATTCATGCTTACCGCAATTCTCATAACCGCTGTATTTGTGAAGTCGGGATGGCTGCACGGCTTTCACATGCCGGAGTGGAGTTTGAACCTGGCCGCACTGATTCTTGGCGTGCGTATCGGCTCACGGTTTCAGGGGCTGGGCATCGCAGAGCTGGCGCGTCATGGGCGCACCGCTCTGGTTTCGGTCGGCTTGATGATCGTCGTCGCAGCGGCGTTTGCCGAGGTAGCTGCGCGCTGGCTGGGCAGTGATCCACTGTCGCTGTGGCTGGCGTACATGCCGGGCGCGATCGAGACGATTGCGATTGTCGCGTTTGGCGGCGGGCTGAATGTGGTGTTTATCCTGACGCATCATCTGAGCCGGATGGTGCTGCTGCATTTTGCCCCGGCGTTGTTGGTGCAGGTCAGGCGTGGCCCAAGGCAATCGCGAACGACACGACGATCATGCAGGCGAAGGCGAAGTTGAGATTCATGGGCTGTTCATCCTGAGCTTTTGAGAGTGGGGCCATTGTGAACAGGCGCAGCGCAAAGAAAAAATTCGCCGTGTTGATTCCAATGATCGAAAGCATTGATGGCCGTTGCGTTTGTATTTGCCTGAGACTTTCGCTAGTGTCGCTGAAACCTGCAACTACAAGCACAAACAGGCATAACCATGCACGACCATTCCATCGCTGAATTGCCGTCCCTGCGTCGGCAGAAAATCCTTTTGCTTCTCGAACGTGACGGCAAGGTCATGGCCTCCGAGCTTAGCCAGCATTTCGCAGTGTCCGAAGACACCATCCGCCGCGACCTCGCCGAGCTGGACAGCGCCGGGCTGGTGCAGCGGGTGCATGGCGGGGCGCTGCCGCGACCGAAGGACTCGGGCAAGGATTACTTCACGCGTCTGGATGAGACCGACGAGGTCAAGGTGCGTCTGGCGCAATTGGCGGCGCAGCACATCGAGGACGGGCAGATTGTGCTGTTCGATTCCGGCTCGACCACGTTGCAGGTCGCCCGCGCATTACCGTCCGACATCCGCATCACTGCCGTGACCGCTTCCCCACTGACGGCGATTGCCTTGTCCGAATACAAAGGCGTGAAAGTGATTCTGGCGGGTGGTGAATTGAATCCGCATTCGATGTCGGCCAGTGGTCAGGAAGCGCTGCGACTGCTGGCGGGGATCAAGGCGGATCTGGCGATTACCGGGGTGTGTGCGATTCATCCCGAGGTCGGCATCACCTCGCTGCATTTCGATGAAGTGCCGATCAAACAGGCGATGCTCGACAGTGCAACGCGGGTGATTGCGGTGACCACGGCGGACAAGCTGGGCGCGGTGGAGCCGTTTGTGGTGGCGCCGTGTACGCGCCTGCATAGGTTGATTACCGAGCGGCATCCCGGGTCAGGGAATGTCGAGGATTATCGGCGGTTGGGGATTGTCGTGGAGCAGTTGCCGGATTGAGTTTGTATGGGGTTTGAGGGCCTCTTCGCGAGCAGGCTCGCTCCCACAGAGTGTTGTGTCGTGCACAAATCCAATGTGGGAGCGAGCCTGCTCGCGATAGGGCCAGTGAATTCAGCGCAACCGCTCAAGCATCTGGTAATACCACATCCCCGCCGCCAGCAACGGGTTGCCCAGCAGGTCGCCCATTGGCACGCGAATGTGCTGGCACGCGGCGAAGGTGTCGAATTGCTCCATTTGCCCGGTGATTGCCCGGCTCATGATTTCGCCCATGATGTGCGTGGTGGCGATGCCATGTCCCGAGTAGCCCTGGCAATACCAGACGTTGTCCGAGAGCTTGCCCAGTTGCGGGATGCGGTTGATGACGATGCCCATCGCGCAGCTCCACTGGTAATCGATCGGCACGCCTTTTAGCGCCGGGAACGTGCGCTCGATGCACGGGCGCAGTTCCGCAGCGATGTCGCGCGAATCCTTGCCGCTGTAGTTGGCGCCCCCGCCGAACAGCAAACGGCCGTCGGCGGTGAGCCGGTAGTAATCGAGGACGAAGCGGCAGTCGTACACGGCGAGGTCTTCGGGGTTGATCTGTTTCGCCAGATCACCGAGCGGCGCGGTGGTGACGATGCCGCCCATGGCCGGGAAGATCTTGCCCTTGAGCTGACCCGGTTCGAGCTTGTGATAGACATCGCCGGCGAGCATCACTTGATTGGCGTCGATCTGACCGTGAGCGGTGCGCACGCCAGGTGTGTCGCCGTGGATGATCTCCAGCACTTCACTGTTTTCGAAGATCAGCGCGCCCAGGCTTTCGGCTGCGCGTGCTTCGCCAATGCACAGGTTGAGCGGGTGCAGGTGCATGTTGCGGGTGTTCTTGATGGCGCCGTGGTAGAGCTCGCTTTGCAGCAGGTCGCGAACCTGGCTGCGGTCGAGCAGGCTCACCTCATCGCCCAGACCTCGGCGCACGGCTTCGTCGTAATCCTTGCGCAGATCGACCATGTGACTCGGCTTGTACGCCGCGTGCAAATGGCCGTGTTTGAGGTCGCACTGGATCGCATATTTCTCGACGCGCTGGCGGATGATTTCATGCCCGCGCCAGCGCAGATGCCAGATGAAATCGTCCACGTCATCGCCCAGTTTCGCGCGCATCTGCTTGCGCATCGCGCCGTCGCCGGACAGGCTGCCGGTGACTTGCCCGCCATTGCGCCCGGTGGCGCCCCACCCGATCTTGTGGCTTTCGACGATGGCGACTTTCAGGCCTTTTTCCGCCAGTTCGACGGCAGTGGCGACGCCAGTGAAACCGCCGCCGATGATCACCACATCGACCTTGTGCCGACCTTGCAGGGTCGGGTAGTCGGTGTCCTGGTTAAGGGTGGCGGTGTAGTAGGAATTGCAGCGAATGGTCATGTCAGGGTCCACAAAAAATTCTAGTTCGAAGTGCATTCCCTGTGGGAGCGAGCCTGCTCGCGAAAGCGGTGTGTCAGTCACCCCACATAATTAAATTTGCGCCCTT
>NZ_JAPCIK010000033.1:0-39614 GCF_025910115.1 Pseudomonas sp. RG1 | reverse complement strand
GTTCGGTGTCGGATCGTTAAGCCTCGGTCAGGTACCACCGCCAATCCTGCTCACCCACTTCAGCCATGAACTGCCGATACTCGGCACGCTTCACCGCCAGATACACCCCAAGGAATTCCTGGCCCAACGCCTCCCGTGCCCACGCGGAATTTTCCAGCGCCTGCAGCGAGGTCAGCCAATCAGTCGGCAGCAGTTCTTTCGCCTGGGCATAACCATTGCCCTCGACCGGTGCCCCCGGATCCAGCTCTTCACGGATGCCGCGATGAATGCCGGCGAGGATCGCTGCCGCTGCCAGATAAGGGTTGGCGTCGGCGCCGCAGATGCGGTGTTCGATGTGGCGTGTCGGCGCCGGGCCGCCGGGTACGCGCAGGCTGACCGTGCGGTTATCGACACCCCAGGTCGGCGCCAGTGGCGCGTAGCTGTTGGCCTGGAAACGCCGGTAGGAGTTGGCGTTGGGGCAGAACAGCAGCAGCGAATCGAGCAGCGAGGCGAGCATGCCGCCGATCGCCGTGCGCAACAGCGGTGTGCCGGCCGGGTCTTCAGAAGCGAACAAATTACGCCCCTCGGCATCGGCCAGGCTGACGTGCATGTGCATGCCGGTGCCGGCCAGATCATCGAACGGCTTGGCCATGAACGTCGCCTGCATGCCGTGCTTGTGCGCCACGCCTTTGACCAGACGCTTGTAGCGCACCGCCTGATCCATCGCTTCCAGCGCATCGCCGTGTTCAAGGGTGATTTCCACTTGCCCCGGGGCGTATTCGGAGATCGCCGTGCGCGCCGGAATACCGTGCAGTTTGCACGCGCTGTAGAGGTCGGCGAGGAATGGCTCGATCTGCTCCAGCTCGCGCAGACCGTAGACTTGCGTGTGTCGCGGTCGCCCACCGTCGGCGTCCAGCGCCGGTTGTGGGCGGCCGTTGTGGTCGCGTTTGGCATCGAGCAGATAGAACTCCAGCTCGCAGGCCATGATCGGGTGATAGCCCTCGGCCTTGAGCCCGTCGATGACTTTGATCAGCAGGTGCCGAGGGTCAGCGATGCTCGCCGGCATGCCCTCGCTCGGGTGCATGCTGACCTGCACCGCAGCGGTTGGAATCTGTCGCCACGGCAGGCGTACCAGACTGCCTTGCAGCGGATAGGCGCGGCAGTCGATGTCGCCCACATCCCAGACCAGTCCGGAGTTTTCCACGTCCTCGCCTTGTACGGTCAGGCCGAGGATGGTGCTCGGCAGTGGTCGGCCGCTTTCGTACACGGCGAGCAGTTCTTCACGGTGCAACAGCTTGCCGCGCGGCACGCCGTTGGCGTCGAGGATGAACAATTCGATCATGTCGATATCGGGGTTCTGTTCGAGGAACAGGCGTGCGTCTTCGATGGCTGCGAATTTCATGGCAAATCACTCACGATGGCGCCGCACAGGCGCGCAGATTCGGCCGGACACGACGCGACAAAAAGGCGTAAGTGTCCCGGCAGGGATATCAGGAAAATCGGGAAATTGACTGTCGCGGTTACAGCTCACGCGATCAGGCAGGAATGGCGATATCCGGCGGGCGTGCGGAGTGACGCAGCTTGGAACGGCGCAGGGCCATGGGCAGATTGACGATGCGGTTCATACGCGGCCCCTGTTGCAGTGGGCGCGTACAGCAGAGACGTGCAACCTTTGCGGTTGTTGTGGTGACGTACTCATAACGCGTGTTTCCGTTGGCGGAAAGCGTCGGCGGCTGGGCAGGCCCGGCGACCGGTGTGCCCGGATAGTAAGGGGGAATTTGCGCGCGTGTAAATGGAAGATTCGTCGGTGGCGCTTTACGGCGTTTGGGCTGCTTGACCGAGTTGCCTTTTTCGCGAGCAGGCTCGCTCCCACAGGAGAGTGCATTTCAACTGTGGGAGCGAGCCTGCTCGCGAATGGCAGCACCTCGATCCAGAGTCAACACGCCGAGCCCGCCGCTGAGCCATTCAGCGCAGCACGTAATCGTCCGGTTCCGGTGCGGGCGGCAACGGCGAGACGCCGAGTTCGTACAGCACATCGCGCTCCAGGGTGCGCACCAGTGCATCGGTCGGCAGATCGTTTTCATCGCGGCCGAACGGGTCTTCGAGTTCATCGGCAATCGCGTCGAAGCCGAAAAAGGTGTAGCTGACAATCGCCGTGAACAGCGGCGTCAACCATCCCAGCGATTGCGCCATGGCGAACGGCAGCAGCAGGCAGAACAGGTAGATGGTGCGGTGCAGCAGCAGGGTGTAAGGGAAGGGCAGTGGCGTGTTCTTGATGCGGTCGCAAACGGCCTGGGCCTGGCTCAGGCAGGTCAGGTGATTGGCCAGTAATTGATAACGCCAAGGCGACAGCACACCGGCCGTTTCCAGCTCGGAACACTGGCGCCCGACCTGATGAATGATCTGTCCGCAGTGATCCGGCGCCGCCCCATCGATCGGCGGGCTGACCCAGTCGGCACTGGCCTGCTCCTCGCTGTCGCCACGCAGTCTTGCATTCAACGCGTGGGCGAAACCGCACAGGTTGCGCAACAGTTGCCCACGCAGGCGCGAGTCATCGATGCCTTGGGTTTCGCGCATCACCGCGCGCACCCGCAACAGCACTTCGCCCCAGGCCTTGCGCCCTTCGTACCAACGGTCGTAACAGGCGTTGTTGCGAAAGCTCAGGAAGATCGACAGCGACAGACCGAGCAGGGTGAACGGCGTCGAATTGATCTGGGCGAAGTAGCTCGGCACCAGAAGTTCGATCAGCACAATCGCTGCCGCCAGCAGTGTCAGCATCAAAGTGCGCACGGCGATGCGTTTGGCGATCGAGCCTCTGAGGGTGAACAGCACGGCGAACTGATTGGGTCTCGGTCTGACGATCATCTCGCGGTCCCGGTTGCGCGGCGAATCAGCCGCCGGTCATGTTCATGAAACGCACCACTTGCACGTCGTCGTTGACTTCGAAGTTGTGTCGATACGGCTTGAGTTTCATCGCCTCGATGATCGCGTTCTCCAGACGTTCCGGGTGGCCCGGATGGGCGCGCAACACCGCTTTGAGGTCCATCGAATGCTCGTTGCCCAGACACAGCAGCAAGCGACCTTCGACGGTCAGGCGCACGCGGTTGCAGGTGCCGCAGAAGTTGTGGCTGTGCGGCGAAATGAAGCCCAGGCGAATGTTCGGCGCTTCGGCCACGCGCCAGTAGCGCGACGGCCCTTGCGTCGATTCGGTCGAGTCGATCAGGGTAAAGCGTTCGGCGATGCGTTCGCGCACTTGCGCGCTGGAGTAGAAGGATTCGGCGCGGCTGTGTTCGGCGATCGCGCCCAGCGGCATCTCTTCGATGAAGGAAATATCCAGATCACGCTCGATGGCGAAACTGACCAGATCGTTGATCTCGTGATCGTTGCGGCCCTGCATCACCACGCAATTGAGCTTGGTACGGGTGAAACCGGCGGCACGCGCGGCATCGATGCCGTCGATGACCTGCGCCAGATCGCCAGTGCGGGTCAGCTCTTTGAAGCGCTGCGGATCGAGACTGTCGAGGCTGATGTTCAGGCGCTTGACCCCGGCGTCGAACAGCGGCTGGGCCAGTCGGCCCAATTGCGAGCCGTTGGTGGTCAGGCACAGTTCGCGCAGGCCGGGCAGGGCGGCGATCTGTTCGCAAAGTTGCACGACACCAGGCCGGATCAGCGGCTCGCCACCCGTGAGGCGGATCTTGCGCGTGCCGAGGGCAACGAAGCTTTGCGCCACCTGGAACAGCTCTTCGAGGGTGAGGATCTGCTGGCGCGGCAGGAACTGCATGTCCTCGGCCATGCAATAGACGCAGCGAAAATCGCAGCGGTCGGTGACCGACAGGCGCAGATAATCCACGCGGCGGTTGTGACCATCGATCAATTCACGCTGTGTCATGGGCTCGCCTCGTGGATGTGGAGCGCCGTCAGCGGGCGCAGATCGCGCAGGGTAGGCTGCGCTCGCCACGCCGTCCAATCACTCTGGCTGACCGAGTGATTGACGGCGTCGATGATGCCTTACGGTGCGCCAAACATTGCCGTCCAGTAAATGCCGGCGTTGCTTTTCGGATCGGTCGCGTACGCGGCGCCCAGTTCCTGATATTGCGGATTCATCAGATTGGCGCAATGCCCGGGGCTGGCGAGCCAGCCGTCGACGACCTTGCCGACGGTGTCTTGCCCGGCGGCGATGTTCTCGCCGACCAGTTGCCCACTGTAACCGGACAGCTCGGCGCGGTCGCCCGGCGTGCGGCCGTCGCCGTCCTTGTGGTCGAGGTAATTGTTGTTGGCCATGTCGCGGCTGTGATCCTGAGCGACCGTGCCCAGCGTGGCGTTCCAGGCCAGCGGTGCCGCCGCCGCGAAGGACTGCCCGCCGCACTGGCGCGCCTGGCCGCGCGCGGTATTGAGTTGCGCCAGCAGCTTTTGCCCTTCGCTTTGTGCATCGCCGAGTTTCGCCGTCAGCAACGGCCGCGCGAGGACGATGCGCCAGTCGCGGTCAACGCGGTTGACACCGATATCGACAAACTGCGGATCGAGCACCACCTGACAGAAGCTTTCCTGAATCGCCTTCATTGCTGACGCCGCATCGCGCGGGCCGTTGAGGGTGATCGCCTGCACGTTGACCATCGGGTACTGGGCGCTGGTCATGGCCTGCTGCAGATCGACCGCGCCGCTGGCCGGCAGGCGTAGACGTGGATCGGCCGACAGCGGTGGCAACTCGTTCGATGCCTGCGTGCCACAACGCTGCGGCTGGCTGCGATAGCTGTTGATCGACTCGATCAATTGCAGTTCATCGGCAGCCAGCGCCGAGGTGGCGAACACCACGCCCAGCGACAGTGCGGCACAACGCAAAACGGACGGCATGAAGCGCATGGAAATCTCCCTTGAGCTGAATGCGCCCATGATGCGCGAAAGGCCCCCGGTGAGTGAATGTGTTTTTCTTTGCGGCGGATTTTTTTCTGCGCTGGTGTGCCCGCGCATTTGCTCGCTACACTCTGCGAAGACCCCGCAAACCGGGCGTCTCACCGACGTAACATCTTGCCCCGGGCGGGCGCTGACGGAAGAACCGACATGGGATCGAAAGGCTTGGCGGGCGGTTTGTTGTGGATCTTTTTGACCGGTGCAGCATGGGCCGGGGCGCAGGCGCCGATCGAGGCCAAGGCCGAACAGAAAGCCGAGGTGCTGGAGGAGAAAGCGGCGGATAAAGTCAGCGCTGCTCCGGCGCCGAAATCCGAGGCCATCACCCCCACCGAAGCGCAGGCAGTAGACCCGGCCGGCGCCGCGCCGCTGGACGATCCGCTGACCTGTCTGGCGCGCAGTATCTATTGGGAAGCCAAGGGCAAGGACACCCCGGAAATGGAAGCCGTCGCCAGTGTGGTGATGAATCGCCTCGGCCACGACGGCTTTCCCGACACGGTGTGCGCGGTAGTCAAGCAGGGTTCGGAAAGCGGCAATTGCCAGTTTTCCTGGTGGTGCGATGGCAAGCCCGATCAGGTCAAGGAAGACGCCGAATACGCGCTGGCCAAGGAAATCGCCGGCAAGGCGTTGAACCGTCAGCTCAAGGACCGCACGCGCGGTGCCCTGTATTTTCACGATCGCGGCGTGCACCCGAGCTGGGCCAAGGCCTATCGCAACACCGCGCAGACCGGCAGGTTCCTGTTCTACAAACCCGCCGGCGGCGACGCGCGTTAACTGGCGTGGGTATTGAGAATGCTTGCCACCTGTTGCGGCTGGCAGTTCAGATACGGTGACTTTTGCAGCCAGCGCTGATCCGGATACCAGGAAAACATGAACTGTCCGTTCTTCAGGCGATCGATCACCTGTTTGGCGATCTGCGGCCGCACGGCGGGGCAACCCTGACTGCGGCCGATACGCCCCTGACGCTTGCTCCACAGCGGGTTCACGTAACTGGCGGCATGAATCACGATCGCGCGATCACGGGCCAGATCATTGAAACCGGGTTCCAGACCGTCCATGCGCAGCGAATAGCCGTGAGTACCTTCGTAGCTTTCCTGAGTGCGGAACAGGCCGAGGCTGGACTGATAACTGCCTTCGCGATTGGAAAACTGCGTGGCGAAGTTTTCCCCGGAGTTCGAACCGTGGGCAACCAGATCACGCAGCACCAGTTTCTTTTTGCTCAGATCGAAGATCCACAAGCGGCGTTCGGTGGACGGTTGCGAATAATCGATGATCGCCAGATGCCGCGAGGGTTTCGCGCCGTTGTTGACCGCGCATTGCATGGCGTTCAATGCACCTTTGAGCGCCTGGGGATTGAGTTCCGGCGCGGCGTGGGCGAGGCTGTTGTAGAGAACCGGCGATGGCTTGCCGGCGGCAAATACTGGGCTGGTCACGGCGACAAGGGTCGCGGTGCTCAACAGAAGTCGGCGCAAAAACGTCAACATTTTATAAAGTGTCCTCAACTTGCTACATAAACGGCACTTTGGCTCCTGACTCCCAGTCAATACCCGCAGGCTCGCGGTTCGAGCCTGACTGTTCAGCGCACCTGATGTAAGGTTGACCGTCATCTGGACGGCCATGGATTGGAGTAAAGCAGTTGTTCAAAAAGTACGCATGCTACTTGAGCATTTGTTTGCTCGCTGCGCCGTTTGTCGCTTGCGCCGATGAGCCGCTGCCCCCGCTCGAAACCCTGCCGACGCCTCAAACGCAATTGCCGGTCGAGCCGCGCAGCCCGTTGCAGGCGGTTTTGATCAGCCTGGCGCAGTCGTGCCCGGCCATTGCTCCGCGCCTCAGTGGCCCGGCGTTGAGCCAATTGCAGGCGTTTTATGAACAGCAGGACTGGATGCCGGTGTGGGCGAGTGAGTCGGCACGCTTGCCGGCATTGCGCGCGCAATTGCAACAGTTGGCCGATGATGGGTTGAATCCGAATCGCTATGCGGTCGCGACGACACCGCCGCAGGATGGCGAGCTGTGCGCCGACATCGACATCAGCCGCAACTACCTGCAGGCCTTGCAGGATCTGCATTACGGCCGTCTGTTGCAATCGCATTTCGAACCGCTGTGGCGTGTCGACGGCCCGCCGACCGATCGTCAGGCGCAACTGCTCAGCATTGCCGTGCCGGGCATGAACGATATTGCTGCGGCGTTCGACCTGGCGCGTCCGCATCTGCCGCAATATCAGAGCCTGCGTCAGCTGTATGCCGCGCAACGCTTGCAAGCCTTGCCGCAATGGCAGCCGGTGGGCAACGGCCCGTTGCTGCGCCCGGCGATGGAAGACCCGCGCGTGCCGGAACTGGCCCGACGTTTGTACAGCGAAGGTTATCTGGCACACGCACTGGTGCCGCCGGACAACGCCTACGATGACGTGCTGGTGGAGGCAGTGAAGCACTTTCAGGCCAGCCATTCGTTGCAGGCTGACGGTGTGGTCGGGCCGGGCACCATTGCCGAGCTGAACATCAGCCCGCTGACCCGCCGCGATCAGCTGCGCGTCAATCTCGAACGTTTCCGCTGGATGGCCCAGGACATGGAGCCCAGTGGTCTGGTGGTGAATGTCGCGGCCGCTGAGCTTACGCTGTATCAGGGCGGTCAACCGGTGTGGCAGACCCGCACCCAGGTCGGCCGCGCCGAACGCCAGACGCCGCTGCTCAAATCCCGCGTCACCCGCCTGACGCTGAATCCGACCTGGACCGTACCGCCGACCATCTGGAAAGAAGACAAGCTGCCGGAAATCCGCAAGGACCAGACCTTCCTCAGCCGCCAGAACCTGCAAGTGCTCGACGCCAACGGCCAGCCTCTGGCGGCGGCGGACATCGACTGGGACAACCCCGGCAACATCCTCCTGCGTCAGGACGCCGGCCCACGCAATCCGCTGGGGCAAATGGTCATCCGTTTCCCCAACCCGTTCTCGGTCTACCTGCACGACACTCCGAGCAAGGCGCTGTTCGACAAAGGCCCACGGGCGTTCAGTTCCGGTTGTGTGCGCGTCGAGCACCCGCTGCAACTGCGCGATCTGCTGCTGTCCCCGGCAGAAAAAGCTCGTACCGAGACTTTGCTGGCAACCGGTAGCACCCATGAATTTCGCCTGTCGGCGCCGGTGCCGATCCTGATGACCTACTGGACGGCGCAAGTCGACAGCAGCGGCCATGTTCGTTATGCGCCGGACATCTACAGCCACGACAGCGCATTGCTGGCGGGGCTGGATCGGGCGCATTGAGTCCGGCACCAGCACGGCAGTCAAAGATCTGAGTTCGATGAGTGATTTCAGGTCGACGAATCCCGTACAAACACCTCGGTCAGTCCCCTCTCCCTCGGGAGAGGGCTAGGGTGAGGGGCCGATTTCAAGCCGAACCCATTACTCAAAATCTCACCGCCCCAGCTCCTCCACCAACCACGGCAAAAGCTCCTCACACGAGCCTTCAATCTTCAAATCGAGCAGATCATCCGCCCGGGTCTTGCCCAGATTGATCGCCATCAACGGCTTGCCACGCTCGGCAATCACCCGACACAAGCGAAACGCCGAATACGCCATCAACGACGATCCCACCACCAGCAACCCCGCCGCATTCTCGGCGGCGGCCAGCGCCCGTGCGGCTGTCGGTTGCGCCACGTTCTCGCCGAAGAACACCACATCCGGTTTCATCCGCTCACCCGCGCAATGCGGGCACCGGGGCACTTGAAACCGCGCTTCAAACGCCGGATCCAGCAAGGTATCGCCATCCGGCGCCTGCACCGCATCAACACCACTCAGGTAGGGATTTTGTGTCTCCATCAACTGCTGGATCGCGTCGCGCTCGCTGCGCTGCCCGCAATCCAGGCACAGCACTCGATGCAGGCTGCCGTGCAGTTCGATCACATCGTGGCTGCCGGCCTGATCGTGCAAGGTATCGACGTTCTGCGTGATCAAAGCGCTGATCCGGCCACGCTGTTGCAATGTCGCCAGCGCCTCATGCGCGGCATTCGGTCGGGCCTGACGCACGCGCGGCCAGCCGAGCATCGCTCGCGCCCAATAACGCCGGCGTGATTCCGGGGCGGCGAGAAACTCCTGATACATCATCGGCTGCCGCCCACGACGCACGCCGTCGCTGTCGCGATAGTCCGGAATGCCCGATGGCGTGCTGATGCCGGCGCCGGTCAATATCAGGAATTTATCGTCGGCCATGGCCTGCAACAGCGTATCGAGATGTTCGCGGATCGGGCTATCGAGCATGCTCAGCACTCCAGAATGGGCAGTGCTCCGCAGGTTAGCACGCGATCCGCACGGGTTACTTGCGCGCCTCCAGAATCAAATTGAACGGCGTTTGCGTGGCGCGGCGGAACTGCTTGAACCCGGCCTCGACAAAGACTTTGCGCAGGCGCATTTCCCCGGCCTGCGCACCGAGCCCGAGGCCGACTTCCTGTGACAGCGAATTGGGCGTGCAGATAAACGTCGAGGCGGCGTAGAACAGGCGCCCGACCGCGTTGAGATTGTCGTCCAGTTTGTCGTTGGCGAACGGTTCGACCAGCAACACCGTGCCGTCGTGTTTCAGCGACTCATAAGCGTGGCGAGCGGCGCCGACCGGGTCGCCCATGTCGTGCAGGCAGTCGAAAAAGCAGATCAGGTCGTAGTCGCCGCCGGGATAGTTTTTCGCCGTGCCCTCGAAGAATCTGGCGCGGTTGCCCACGCCGCCTTCTTCGGCCCGTTGCGTGGCGACGGTGACTGACGGCTCGTGGAAGTCGAAGCCGACAAACTGCGATTTTGGAAACGCCTGGGCCATGATCACCGTCGAGGCGCCGTGGCCGCAGCCGATGTCGGCAACTTTGGCGCCGCGTTCCAGCTTCGCCACCACACCCTCCAGTGCCGGCAGCCATTCGGCAATCAGGTGACCTTTGTAGCCGGGGCGGAAGAAGCGTTCAGTGCCGCTGAACATGCACGGATGGTGATCGCCCCACGACAAGGCGCCATTGCCGCGCATGGCCTTGACCAGTTTGTCCTTGTCATGGAAAAACGACGCCACCACGCCGAGACCGCCAGCAACGTACACCGGCGAATCCTCTACGGCCAGCGCCAGTGCCTGTTCTTCCGGCAAGCGGAATTGACCGTCAAGGTGTTCCATATAGCCCGATGCGGCATGGGCGCTGAGCCATTCGCGCACCAGGCGCGGATTGCAGGTGGTTTTGGCTGCGAGGGCTTCGGGGCTGATCGGTTGGCTGTCGGCCATTGCCCGGTACAGACCGAGTTCTTCGCCGACAATGACATTGGCCAGCATCGCCGCGCCGCCCATGTCGTTGACCAGTTTGCCCATGAATTCGTTGAGCTTCGCCTCATTCATCACGTGTGCTCCTGAAACAGGATCACCGTCCGGCGGCGTTGAATGTCGAGGCAGGCGCCACCGGGCGGTGGTCACGGATTGGGGCAGGGCACAGCAGACGTCCTGCGGCCCCCTCGACTGGGTAATGAATGAGTCTAGTCGGTGTTTTTCTCAGCGTGGCAGCGGCAACTTCAGTTCAGCGCACAACCCGCCACCTTCACGATTGCTCAACAGCAGCGAGCCACCCAGCGCCATCGCCAATTGCTGGGCGATCGCCAGTCCGAGCCCGGTGCCGCCGGTATCACGATTGCGCGAGTTTTCCACGCGGTAGAACGGTTCCATTACTTGCGCCAGTTCGGCCTCGGCGATGCCCGGGCCGCGATCGAGGACTTTCACCGACAGGCTGTTGCCCTGCGCTTCGACCTGCAATTGCGCGGCGCCGGCGAATTTCAGGGCGTTGTCGGTCAGGTTCACCAGGACCCGGCGCAGGGCCTGCGGGCGGGTTTCGATTACCGCCTTGCTCTTGCCGCCGAGCTGCACGTCCTTGCCCATGTCCTGATAGTCGAAGACCAGGCTGTCGAGGAACGAGTCGAGATCGGTACGCCGGCTTTCTTCGGTGGCGCCGTGAACGCTGCGGGCGTAGGCCACGCCTTCGCGCACCAGATGCTCGATTTCGCCGAGATCGCTGCTCAGTTTGTCTTTTTCGACCGAGTCGTCCATGAACTCTGCGCGCAATTTCATCCGGGTGATCGGCGTTTGCAGGTCGTGGGAAATCGCCGCGAGCAGTTGCATGCGTTCTTTCAGGTAGGCGGCGATGCGCGTTTGCATGGCGTTGAACGCCCGCGCGGCGTGGACCACTTCGGTCGGCCCTTGCTCGTCGAGTTTGATCGGATGGGCGTTGGGGTCGAGGGTTTCCACCGCATTGGCGAGGCGGGTGAGGGGGCGAATGGCGATGCGCACGGCGAGCCAGGTGCAGAGGATCAGCAATGCCAGTTGGCCCAGCAGCACTACCGGCAACCATGGTGACAGCGGCACCATCGCCGGACGGATATCGATGGTCACCGGGCTGCCGTCGCTCAGCCGCAAGTGGCCCTGGAAATGTTGTCTCGGACCACCGGGAACTTCGGTAAACACGATGGGATAAGTGTCGCCGATGGCCGCCGTAATTGAGGCAATCGCGACGGACTTTTCAGCCGAGGTCACCGGCATGCCCGGTTCGCCCTCGTTGAGCAGGTAGCCGTAATTGCGCCGGGCCAGACGCGGCAGCCAGGCCTCGCGTTCTGCGGCGGGCAGGCGATCGAGGATGGCCATCGACGTCGAGACGTCGGTTTCGAGGTTGCCGAGCATGGTGCTTTTCGCGCTCTGGTAACGCTCGTAATACTGCGCGCCGAACGACAGGCCCTGCGCCAGAATCAGCCCGATCAGGAAGATCAGCGACAGGCGCGAGGCGAGGGTGCGCGGCCATTGCAGCTTGAGTTTCATGCTGAAGCTCCAAGCAGCTCGACCGGCAGCGAAAACACATAACCTTCACTGCGCACGGTCTTGATATAGGCCGGCTCGCGAGCATCGTCCAGCAGGCGTTGACGCAGGCGACTGACCAGCAGATCGATGGAGCGATCGAACAGATCGGCCTCGCGGCCCTGGGTCAGATTGAGCAGTTGATCGCGGCTGAGCACCCGTTGCGGATGGTCGAGGAACACCCGCAGCAGGCGGTATTCGGCACCGCTGAGGGCAACCATGGTGCCGTCGCTGTCGAGCAGGTGGCGGGCCGAGGTGTCCAGCTGCCAACGACCGAACGCCAGCAGGCGTCCGGCTTCGGTGACCACCAGATTCGGTGGCAGCATGCGCGTGCGGCGCAACACGGCGTTGATCCGCGCCAGCAGTTCGCGGGCGGCGAAGGGTTTGGTCAGGTAATCGTCGGCGCCCATTTCCAGGCCGATGATGCGGTCGGTCTCATCGTTGCGCGCGGTGAGCATCAGCACCGGCGTCGCCTTGTGTTTGCCCACACGCAATTCGCGGCACAGCTGCAGGCCATCGTCGCCGGGCATCATGATGTCGAGCACGATCAGGTCGACGGTGTTGGCATCAAGGAAGCTGCGCATCTGCCGGCCATCGGCGACCACTGTTGTGCGCAGGCCGTTCTTCTTCAGGTAGTTGCCTACCAGTTCACGGATCTCGCGGTCGTCGTCGACGATGAGAATGTGATCGACATGTTCCATCGGTTCAAGCCTCTGTCAAAGGGGAATGCCGTGCAGTCTATAGCGCCGTAGACCGCACGCCTGCCTGCCTTTGTATTGCAGTGTATCTGCCGCAGCGGCGGATACACACCGACGCAAAATCACGATTTTTTCGCGGTTTTGTATCGCTCTGTATCTACACGCTGCATGGATACACAACGAGTGATTCTCGTCCTTTCCTGACACAGACGCGATACCTCGAAGGCCTCAAATAGGCTCCATCGAGGCACACACAGACCGCCTCGGCTCAAACCCACTGAAGCCTTGAGGACTACACCATGAACAACAAATCCGTATTCGCCGCCTGCCTGTTCGCCGCTCTGAACATCTGCACCCTGTCGGCCCACGCCGAAGCTGACGTCAGCCGGCAAACCTACACCTACGGCACCCATCTGGATATCCAGAAAGTGCTGTCGATGACCGAAGACACCTCGGTGACCTGCGGCATCACCGAGGCGCGCATGACCTACCTCGATTCCGCTGGCAAAACCCGCGAGCTGGATTACAGCAAATTCGCTGACGGCTGCAACAACCAGAACTGAGTCATCCCTACTTTTTCTGCAAGGAGTTTTGCCATGAACAACGTCTCGCGCTTTCTGACCGCAGCAGCCTTCGCCTTCACCGGTGCCGCCGCCCACGCCAACAGTGCTGTGGAGCAGAGCAGTTGCGCCAGCAGCACCTGCTTCCAGCTGACCACCGTGGCGAAGGAGGGCAGCGATGCATTGATTGCCGCTGATGGCTCCAGCCGCACACCGCAGGGGCAGATGGTTGCCGCTGACGGCTCCAGCCGCACGCCGCAGGGGCAGATGGTTGCCGCTGACGGATCGAGCCGCACGCCGCAAGGCCAGATGGTCGCCGCTGATGGTTCCAGCCGTACACCGCAAGGCCAACTGGTCGCGGAAAACGGTGCCAGTCGTACGCCTCAAGGGCAGTTGCTCGACGGCCAGACTGCATGAGCCACGGCGTAAATAAAGCGAGCTAGCGAGGGACGTTTCCCTCGCTGCCCGGTTGTGTGCCCAGCCCCCATTCCAAGGTGACCCCTTATGTACCTCATCGCATTTCTCGGCGGTCTGCTGACCGTTCTCAGTCCGTGCATCCTGCCGGTGGTGCCGTTTCTGTTCGCTGGCGCCAACCGTACCCGTTCCTCGATCTTCCTGACTCTCGCCGGAATGGCGCTGACCTTTGCGCTGATCTCCAGCCTTGCCGTGGTCAGCAGCGAGTGGGTGATTCAGGCCAGCAACACCGGCCGCCACGTTGCCTTGCTGGTCATGGCGCTGTTCGCCCTGTCGCTGATCTCGGCCCGCGTCGGTGACTGGCTGACCAGGCCGTTTGTCGCGCTCGGCAATCGTCTCGATCAGGACACGCGTAAACGTGCCGGACCGATGGGCTCGATCATGCTCGGTGTCGCCACCGGCCTGTTGTGGGCGCCCTGTGCCGGGCCGATCCTTGGGGTGATTCTGACCGGCGCAATGTTGCAAGGCGCCAATGCGCAGACCAGCCTGTTGCTGCTGGCTTACGGCGTCGGCAGTGCCTTGTCGCTGGGCACGTTGATCTTCGCCGGGCGCGGTCTGGTCAATCGGCTGAAACCGTCGATCCCGTTCAGCGGCTGGTTGCGTCGCGGTGCCGGGGTTGCGGTACTTGCTACGGTCGCGGTGATCTCGACGGGCGCCGACAAAACCCTGCTCGCCAATACCTCTTCCGAGGGCGTGGCCAGCGTCGAGAAAAACGTCCTGGAAAACGTGCCGAAAGTGGTCGACTACTTCGTCAGCAAGGTCCGCGCCGATTCGATGATGGACGAGGCGCGGGGCTCGATGCCGTCGCTGTCGGGCGCTGTGCAATGGCTCAATTCACCAGAGCTCAGTGCCGAATCCCTGCGCGGCAAAGTGGTGCTGGTGGACTTCTGGACCTACGACTGCATCAACTGCCAGCACACCCTGCCGTACGTCAAAGACTGGTCGAAGAAATACGAGAAGGACGGCCTGGTAGTGATCGGCGTGCACACCCCCGAATACGGCTACGAACGCATCATCAACAACGTCAAGGATCAGGTGAAAAAACTCGGCATCACCTACCCGGTCGCCATCGACAACGACTACGCGATCTGGCGCAACTTCGACAATCAATACTGGCCGGCGCATTACCTGATCGACGCCAAGGGCCAGGTGCGTTACAGCCACTTCGGCGAAGGTCGCTATGCCGAGCAGGAGCAGATGATCAAGCAGTTGCTGGAAGAGGCCAAGGCACCGGCCGCCTGAGTGTTTCATGCGCTTGACAGATCTTCACCACTCATCGGCAAAGTGCCCGGTTTACGGGGTTGCCGGACGATTGGCAGGGACGCCGGGCAGCCTCGGCGCGATAGTGAGCAAGCACGGTCCGCGTCGCAGCCTGTGCATTCTCTCTGCCACGGAGCTCGCTGTCATGAGTACCCCGATTGATCTCACTGCCCTGAAGGAACGTCAGAAAGTCGCTTGGGCCAGTGGCGACTACGCCGTGATCGGCACCACATTGCAGATCGTCGGTGAAAGCCTCGCCGAGGCCTGCGATCTGCGCTGTGATGAACAGGTGCTGGATGTCGCCGCCGGTAACGGCAACGCCACCCTGGCAGCGGCGCGGCGCGGTTGTGTGGTGACCTCGACCGATTACGTCGCGGCATTGCTGGAGCGTGGTCAGGATCGCGCCCGGGCCGAACATCTGGAGGTGATTTTTCAAGTGGCCGATGCCGAGGCTCTGCCTTTTCCCGATGAAAGCTACGACGCCGTGTTGTCGACTTTCGGCGTGATGTTCGCGCCTGACCAGGTCAGCGCCGCTAATGAGCTGGGGCGGGTCTGTCGGCGGGGCGGGCGGATCGGAATGGCCAACTGGACGCCGGAGGGCTTCGTCGGGCAGATGTTCAAGATTCTCGGCCAGCATCTACCACCGCCCGCGGTTGCTCAGCCGCCATCGAACTGGGGCTCGGATGCGTGGCTGCACAAGCATTTCGATGACCGCGATTTTGTCGTACGCGTGACCCGCAGCCACTTCAATTTCCGCTACCGCTCGGCGGCGCATTTCATTGACATCTTTCGCCACTGGTACGGGCCGGTGCACAAGGCTTTTGCGGTGTTGTCGGCGGAGGCCGGACAGGCGCTGGAGGATGATCTGACGGAGTTGCTCAACCGGTCGAATCGCGCCGGGGAGGCGTCGCTGGTGGTGTCGAGTGAGTATCTGGAGGTGGTGATTACCAAGCGCTAGCCCACCTCGGATCTCCTGATCGATGAAGATCTCTGTGGGAGCGAGCCTGCTCGCGAAAGCGGTGTGCCAGCCAACCTTTATGTTGATGGAACCACCGCATTCGCGAGCAGGCTCGCTCCCACAGGGGATGTGCTTATTTCAAATGGCTGCGATCAAACCACTCCAGCGCCGTGCGCCAGATGCAGATCCCCAGGAAATAAGCCGACATCAGCAACCACAAGCCCATCACCAGCGGGTTGATCACCGGGTGATTGAGCACCAGTGACAGGCTGCACAACAGCCAGATCGCCGTCACCGCGATATTGATTGGCATGAAACGCCGCACGCGGAACGGGTGCAGGAATTTCATCCGCGTCACCGTCAGCAATGCCAGACCGATCACGGTGAGAAAGGTGATCCACGGCCCCGGGCCGATGATGTACAGGCACAGCGCAACCACGTTCCAGGCCGCCGGGAAGCCGACAAAATAGTTGTCCTTGCTCTTCATGTTGACGTTGCAGAAACAGAACAGCGACGACACCAGAATCACCGACACCGTCAGCAACAGGGTGTAATCGGGCAGGGGAATGTAGCGGTAGATAAACAGTGCCGGGATGAATACATAAGTCAGGTAATCGATGACCAGATCAAGGATCGAACCGTCGAAACTCGGCAGCACCGATTGCACATTGACCTTGCGCGCCAGTGCGCCATCGAGGCCGTCGACGATCAGCGCCACGCCCAGCCACATCAGGCAATGAATCGGCTGGTTTTCCAGCAGGGCGAGGGTGGCGAGGAAGGCGGTGACCACGCCAGTCGCGGTAAAACCATGGGCGCCCCATGCTTTGAGCCTGGCGATGTGTACGGTGGATATCACGGGGGCGTTCTCCAGAAAGTGAAGCAAGCCGGGTATCGCCCATCGTCAGAAAGGGCGTCGGCAAACCGGGTCGGGTTGCAGCTATCGACCGGTTTGGCCGGGATAAGGTTCACCACCCATGAATCTTAGCTGGCTCGCGGAAAATTTCTCGGGTGCGATTTCATCGGTGACCCGGCGTCAGCCCAACGGTGCTGGCGCTATGGCTGCGTCGGTCTATCGTTGCCTGACGCAATCAGGCCGGAAAAGCCTTAGTGTCTGCACTCTGTTTAGCCAGCCCCAGCCAATTACTGGATGTGTCGTTACAAGCCCCGGCCGCTCCATCCGTCCGGGGCTTTTTTACCTCGATTGAATTTTTCCGCCGCCGTGTCGCTCTTCTGCATAACAGAACCCGTCTGCCATCGGTGTGCTCATGAACAGGAACCTCGACGATTACAACCGCATGCGTGATTTTTCCGCGACGTCGGAACCGGCCGCAGTCAAGCGCTCGGGCCGTAAGACGGCCAAGGATCATGCCTTGCAGTTCTGCATCCAGAAGCACGACGCTTCGCACCTGCATTATGACTTTCGCCTCGAACTCGACGGCGCCCTGAAGAGCTGGGCGGTGCCGAAGGGGCCGTCGCTGGACCCGTCGGTCAAGCGTCTGGCGATTCATGTCGAGGATCATCCGCTCGATTACGCGACGTTCGAAGGCAGCATTCCCGAGGGGCATTACGGCGCCGGTGATGTGATCGTCTGGGATCGCGGCGTGTGGATTCCGCTGGACGATCCGCACAAGGCCTATGCCAAGGGCCGACTGAAGTTCGAGCTTCAGGGCGAGAAGCTCGGCGGCGTTTGGAATCTGGTGCGTACGCACATGCCGGGCAAGAAAGAACAATGGTTCCTGATCAAGCATCAGGACAACGCCGCGCGACCGCAGGATGATTTCGACGTGCTGGTCGCCGAGCCCGACAGCGTGCTCAGCGAGCGCACGATTGTTGGCAAATCGGCGGCTGCTGCCGATAAAGCCAAACCGGTAAAAAAGGCCCCGGCCAAGCCGCGCAAGCAGGCGTCCGGGCAGCTTACCGGCGCGCGCAAGGCCAAGTTGCCGGCACTGATCAAGCCGGAGCTGGCGACGCTGGTCGACAGCGCACCCGAAGGGCAGTGGAGCTACGAGATCAAGTTCGACGGTTACCGGATCATGGCGCGGATCGATCACGATGAGGTGCAGCTGTTCACCCGCAATGGTCACGACTGGACGCACAAGCTGACGCAGCAAGCCAAGGCGCTGGCGGCATTGGGTCTGGAGTCGGCGTGGCTGGACGGTGAAATGGTCGTGGCCAATGAGCAAGGCGTGCCGGACTTTCAGGCGTTGCAGAATGCTTTTGATGCCGGGCGCAGCGGCAACATTGTTTATTACCTGTTTGACGTGCCGTATCTGAATGGCGTCGACCTTCGCGATGTGCCGGTGGAAGAACGCCGCGCCGCGCTGAGCACCATCCTCGGCGCACAGAAAGAATCGTCAACGCTGCGCTTCTCCGAAGCCTTCGAAGAAACCCCGGATGCGCTGCTCAACAGCGCCTGTCAGATGCAGATGGAAGGCCTGATCGGCAAACGCCTCGGCTCGCCATATGTATCGCGGCGCAGCGGCGACTGGATCAAGCTCAAATGCAAGCATCGCCAGGAATTCGTCATCGTCGGCTACACCGATCCAAAAGGCGCGCGCAGTGCTTTCGGCGCGTTGCTGCTCGGCCTGCACGACCGTGACAGCGGCGAGTTGCGCTATGCCGGCAAGGTCGGCACCGGTTTCAACGAAACCACATTGAAAAGCATCCTCGCCCAACTCAAGCCGTTGCAGACCAAAAGCGCCGCAGTGGTCAATCCGCCCAGCGGTTTCGAGGCCAAAGGTGTGCACTGGCTCAAACCCAAACTGCTGGCCGAAGTGGCATTCGCCGAGATGACCAAGGACGGCTCGGTGCGCCACGCCGTATTCCATGGTTTGCGCGATGACAAACCGGCCAAGGACATTACCGAGGAGCGAGCGAAGCCTGTGAAAGCTGCCAAGTACGAAAAGAACGAAAAAACCGAAAATACCAAAACCGCCGACAAGCAGCCGGCAAAGAAAACCGCCGCCAGCAAAAAAGCCGAGACCGCGCCGTCGCAATCAGGACTGGCCGGCGGCAAAGTACGCATTACCCACCCGGATCGGGTGATTGACGCGGTCAGCGGCACGACCAAAATGCAACTGGCGCAGTACTACGCCAGCGTTGCCGAATACATCCTGCCGCAACTCAAGGATCGCCCCGTGGCGTTGGTGCGTGCACCGGACGGCATTGCCGGCGAATTGTTCTTCCAAAAGAACGCCGATCGTCTGGCCATTCCCGGTATCACTGCACTGGACAAGGACGTCACCGGCCAGCCAGTGATGATGATCAACAATCCCGAAGCGCTGGTCGGCGCGGTGCAGATGAGTACCGTCGAGCTGCACACCTGGAACGCGACGAAGGTGGATCTGGACAAGCCTGATCGCTTCGTCCTCGACCTCGACCCGGATCCGGCGCTGCCATGGAAGAGCATGGTTGAAGCCACCGCGCTGACCCTCACTGTGCTAGATGAGCTGGGCCTTAAAGCCTTCCTGAAAACCAGCGGCGGCAAAGGCATTCACCTGGTGGTGCCATTGACCCGCAAGCATGGCTGGGACGAAGTGAAGGACTTCAGCCACGCCATCGTCAGCCACATGGCCAAGTTGCTGCCGGATCGTATTTCAGCGGTGTCCGGTCCGAAAAACCGCGTCGGGCGGATCTTCATCGATTACCTGCGCAACGGCCTCGGCGCCACCACCATTTGCGCCTACGCCGCACGCGCGCGGGAAGGCATGCCGGTGTCGGTGCCGCTGTACCGAGAGGAAGTCGCTGAAATCAAGGGCGGTAATCACTGGAACATCTACAACGTTCACGAGCGTCTGACCGAAGTCGGTGATGAACCTTGGGCGGACATGAAGAAAACCCGACAGACCATCACCGCCGAGATGCGCAAACGCGTCGGCATGAAAAAGTGATCAGGTGTCGCGCAGCAAATCGTGGGCGTTGAGCAGTTCGAAGGCGATTTGCGGGTGGTTTTCCAGGCCCTTGCGAATCGCCGCCGGAATTGCCGCGCGAGTCTTGCGACACAGGCCTGGCAGCTCGTCGATCTGAATGGCGATGCCGCGCATGGTGCGCACTTCGTTGAAACCGGGGGCGACGTCGACGCGAATGCCGAGTTGCTCGTACATACGCTGTTGCAGGCGTTTGAGGTCCTCGAGGTCTTTGAGTTGTTCCAGGCGCGCCAGAAGAATTTTTTCTTCAGCGCGAGTCAAGCGCAGGATGCGCAAATCCGCGCCGGGCGTTTCCAGCAACGGATCGCGCCCGCAGATGCAGGCGCCGGGAGGGCAGGGTGAGCGCAAGGGCACGGTCGTCGTCATGGCCTCCATCATAGAGGCCGTCGGACATGTTTGCCTATGCGCACTCAGCGGCCGTCCATCGGCCGCTGCTTCCCTCGTGACTACTGCTGCACGCCTTCGTATTGCACCAGAATGGCGTTGGCCAGGTCTTCATCACTGGCGTTCAAGCCAGGGTTGGCCTGGCGCACCTGTTGCAGTACCGACTCAAGATAAACCCCACGAATGGCCCCGCCGCTGGCGACGAATGCAGACACGTCGTCACGGGCCGGAATCACCATTTTGTCATCCTTGAAGGTCGAGTAAAGCGACGCGGACACACCGGCCGAAGTGGCGACATCACCCGCGTCAACGCGGGCCAGCGCCGAACCGACCGGCAGGCAAAGCATAAGAGAAGAAATCAGGACTAACTTGCGCATGACGTGTTCCTCCACAAGCGCTAAGCAAAAAGGGAAGGGACTACATAACCTCAGAGGTGAACGGCGCGCGGGAGTTCCGTAGGCCGCAAAAACGTAGCGGCGAGGAACGGGCTAAACCGGCAAGGGTCTACCGCTTGCCTGTATTGCAGAGAATCGACCCATGCTCGTCAGAGTCAGCGATAACGTTGCCCAACCGGCAGATACGCGGATCGAAGCGCTTTTGCTCGCTGGATTTGTCTGCCTGACCATCGCGCTCGGCCTGTTCCCGCGCAGCCGCGTCGACTGGCTATTGGAAAATGTCCTGGCGTTGGCGCTGGTGTTGACCCTGCTGCTGGCGCATCGGCGTTTTCGCCTGTCGACGCTGTCGCTGGGGATGCTCTTCGCCTTTCTGTGCATTCATGAAGTCGGCGCGCATTACACCTATTCGCGGGTGCCGTACGATCAGTGGGGCACGCTGTTGGCCGGGGTCAGCGTCAACAAAGTTCTTGGCTTGGAACGCAATCACTATGATCGGCTGGTGCACCTTAGCTATGGATTGCTGCTGGTCTGGCCGATTCGCGAAGTGCTGCTGCGCCTGACGCCGTTGCGTGGCGCGTGGTTGGCGCTGTTGACCTTGAATGTAGTGCTGGCGACGTCGGCGTTGTACGAATTGATCGAATGGGTCGGCGGCGCTTACCTGGGCGACGACACTGGCCAGGCCTTCGTCGGTGCGCAGAATGATCCGTGGGATTCGCAGAAGGACATGGCCCTGGCGCTGTTCGGCGCCGGGCTGTCCTTGCTGGTGTTGACGCGCTGGCGTCGAGCGCCGCCCTGAAGGATCAGATCACGCCGCAGGCCATGCGATCACCGCCACCGCCCAGTGGCTTGGGCATGTCGGAATGGTTATCGCCGCCGGCGTGAATCATCAGGGCGTGGCCCTTGATCTCGGAAATCTTCTTCAGACGCGGTGCCAGCACCGGATAGTTGGCGACCCCGTCAGCCATCACATATACCGCTGGCAGATCACCCAGATGCCCGTCGGCGTACGGGCCGAGATGCTTGCCGGTTTTCGCCGGATCGAAATGCCCGCCAGCGGCCAGCGCTGCGCCCTTGACGCCATCTTTGGTGCCCGCTTCGCAGCTGCCGTTTTCATGGACATGGAAGCCGTGGATGCCGGCCGGCAACGATTTCAAGTCCGGGGTGAACAACAGGCCGTACGGCGTCTCGCTGACAGTGACCGAACCGATCGCCTGCGGCGCGCCGTCAGCGCTGACCAGGTTGATCGCGACTTTCTCCGTTGCCGCTTGTGCGGTGCCGATTGCCAGCGTGCCGAGCAGACCAAACCACAGTGCGCGTTTCATAAGCGTTTCCTTCAGCTGCATGAATGTTCGAAGCCATGGATTGATAGCCTGCCGGGGTTAACCGGCGATGAAGGCATTATCCAGCGGCGCTGCAATGTGTGACCGGGTTCGCGTTTGAAAAGTTTTGCCGGATTCAAGTCGCCGCTGACATCAGCCGATACGCTCTGTGTCGGCAGTTCCCTGCACATAGGCTTAACTGAAATCCGACAAGCGCAATCCAGCGTGCCCACGGGAGATTCCACGGTGTCGATCAAACTGCGTTTGGTGTTGCTGATTGCGACCAGCCTGCTGACGGCGCTGATCGTAAGTCTGGTCAGTTACGTCGGCAATCTGCGGATGGCCACGGCGGTCGGCGATAACACGGTGAGCATGAGCGCGCTGCGCAATCACATGGAAGCGGACATGATGCACGACGCCCTGCGCGCCGATGTCTATTCGGCGATGCTGGTCGGCCTGGGCAAAAGCACCGCCACCGCCACCGAAGTGCGCGATTCGCTCACCGAGCACGCCGGGCATTTTCGTGAAGTGCTGAATGACAACCTGAAGCTGCCGATCAACCCGGCATTGCGCACGGCGCTGGAGCAGATCAAGCCGAGCCTCGATACCTACATCAAATCCGCCGAGCAGATCGTCGGCGTGGCGCTGGACAATCCGGATGCCGCCCAACAGCAGCTCGGCACGTTCAATAGCGCCTTTACTCAGCTCGAAGAGCAGATGGGCGCGCTCAGCGAACTGATCGAAAACAATACCCGGCACACCAGCGAAGGCACCGAAGCGGCCATCCGCCACGCCAATCTTGCGCTGGCAGTGGTGCTGGTCGTCAGTCTGTTGCTGCTGCTGATTCAGGGGCGCTGGGTGATCCTGAGTATCATGGGGCCGCTCAAATCCGCCAGCCGCATCGCTGAAAGCATTGCCCATGGCAATCTCAGCGAACCAATTGTCGAGCCCGCCGGCAAGGACGAAGCCAGCGTTTTGATCCGCACGTTGGCGACCATGCAGCGTGATCTGCGCAACATGATCGACGTGGTCCGGCGCAACGCTCACGGCGTCAGTGGCATGAGCGAGCAGCTCAGCCACGGCTGCCATCAGGTCGCCGACAGCAGCCAGCAGCAAAGCGTTGCCGCCGGCACCATGGCCGCTGCCGCCAGCCAGATGACCGCCAGTATCGAAGAAATCACCCGCCACGCCGAACGTGCCCTGAGCATGGCCAATCAGGCCGAAAACCTGGCCAAGGAGGGTGGCGGGGTGATTCATCAAGTGGTCAGCGACATGGACGACATCGCCCGCTCGGCACAGCAGTCGGCGCAGGTGATCCGCACGCTGGATCAGGAATCCGAGGCGATCTTCAACATCATTCAGGTGATCAAGAGCATCGCCGACCAGACCAACCTGCTGGCGCTCAACGCGGCGATCGAGGCAGCGCGGGCGGGTGAACAGGGCCGTGGCTTTGCCGTGGTCGCCGATGAAGTGCGCAGCCTGGCCGCACGCACCAGCGCTTCGACCCAGGAAATCGCCGCAATGGTCGCGCGCATCCAGAACAGCACGCGCGAGGCGGTAAGCAGCATGGAGGCCGGTGTGGCGCAGGTCGACAAAGGCATGGCGGTAACAGCGGAGGTTGAGCGAGCAATTCGCGAGATCCTCGACGCCACGCTGAACACCACGCAACTGGTCAATGACATCACCCGCACGATTGGCGAACAGAGTCAGGCCAGTAATGAAATCGCCCATCAGGTGGAGATGATTGCGGGAATGAGCGAGGGCAATAGCCGGGTGATCGGGCAGACGGCGACGACTACCGATGAATTATCGAATCTGGCGGGACAGTTGGCGCAGTCGGTGGATCGGTTTCGGTTGTGATAGCGGTAGGACTGGTGTCTATCACGGCCTTATCGCTGGCAAGCCAGCTCCCACAGGATCTGATGTTGTGAATGCAACGGTGTGTACACCATCATCCACTGTGGGAGCGGGCTTGCCCGCGATGAGGCCAGCTCGGGCAACACTGAATCAGGCCAATCTGCCCTCAATCAAAATTTGAACGCCTGCCGCCCCACCAACAACCATTTCCCGCCCTGTTTCTGCCAGATCTGGAAATTCTCGATCTCGGTCGGAATCACCTCGGCCCCTTTCAAAGCCTGCGCAGAAAAATGATGGCGCACCAGCGCCGTATCGCCGGACAGAGTAATGGTCTGCTTCTGCATTTCGAGGGTCTTGAATGCGCTGCGGCCGGTTTCGATGTCGGCGATGAATTCCTGCTTGTCCTGAATCTTGCCGCTGGAGTGGCCGTAGGTCAGGTTCGGCGCGGTCAGAGCGTTCAACTCGGCGATGTCTTTGTGCAGCATCGCCTGAGTCAGGTGATCCACCGCTTGGGCGACGTCCTTTTCCGCTGGGGCAGGGGCGGCCATGGCGCAGGCGCTGAACGCGCAGAACAAACCGATGAGGAGGCGGGACTTGGTCATGTTGTTTCCTTGTTGTTATTGGGTTGGGATGACTGGCTTTGTTCGTCAGTCATCGTACAACTTAGCAGGTTATTTTCTGCATGAACAACGAGCCGTTGGCGCTGATTCATCAAGTTGCGATGCGTATCGCGCAAAAAACTTTGCAGGCCAATGCCTGATCGCAGTCATGTTTGGTTGCCGATGGCCGATAAGTCTCTGAGCGGAAAAAGACTTTCAAGTCGGGAACAGACGCGCGGGTTCGCCCTGACGTGATATTCTCCGCGCCAAATTTGCTTTGACTTAATTCGGTTGGCTGGCCTTTCCGGCGGGCCGACGGGATCCCTGTCGCTCAAGCAGCTGAAGCCAATAACGATAAGAAGTCAGTTCAGAAGGGACATTAACTGAGGTCGATGCCACATGTCGGCCTTGTGTGCCCACCCGTCAATATTGAAGTGTGCCGGATTGCGCGACGCCAGCCTGAGCGTCAGCAAAGCGCAACGCAGACTGATAACAACGACGGGCGGAAGGCGTTTTATCATAGGTGCAACAGATGTTTAAGAAAGTGAACACAGCCTTGCTCGGTCTGGCTTTGGCGATGGGGATGTCGTCTGCCAATGCTGCCGAAGCCAAGAAAGTCGACGTCCTGCTGATCGGCGGCGGCATCATGAGCACCACCCTGGGTGTGTGGATCAATGAGCTGGAACCGACCTGGTCGATGGAAATGGTCGAGCGCCTCGATGGCGTCGCCCTGGAAAGCTCCAACGGCTGGAACAACGCCGGTACCGGTCACTCGGCTCTTGCCGAGCTGAACTACACCCCGGAAGACGACAAGGGCAACGTAACGATCCCGAAAGCTGTCGAGATCAACGAAGCGTTCCAGGTTTCCCGTCAGTTCTGGGCCTGGCAGGTTCAGCAGGGCGTGCTGAAGAACCCTCGCTCGTTCATCAACACCACTCCGCACATGAGCTTCGTGTGGGGCGATGACAACATCAAGTTCCTGAAAAAGCGCTACGAAGCCCTGCAGGCGAGCCCGCTGTTCGCCGGCATGCAGTACTCCGAAGACCCGGCAGTGATCAAGAAGTGGGTACCGCTGATGATGGAAGGGCGTGACCCGAACCAGAAAATCGCGGCCACCTGGAGCCCGCTGGGTACGGACATGAACTTCGGCGAAATCACCCGCCAGTTCGCCGCTCACCTGCAAACCAAACCAAACTTCGATCTGAAACTGTCGAGCGAAGTCGAAGACATCACCAAGAACGCCGACGGCACCTGGCGTGTGAGCTACAAAAACCTCAAAGACGGCAGCAAGACCGAAACCGACGCCAAGTTCGTGTTCATCGGCGCTGGCGGCGGTGCCCTGCACCTGCTGCAGAAGTCGGGCATTCCTGAAGCCAAGGAATACGCAGGCTTCCCGGTTGGCGGTTCGTTCCTGGTGACCGAGAACCCGACGATTGCCGAGCAGCACCTGGCCAAGGCCTACGGCAAGGCTTCGGTTGGCGCGCCACCGATGTCGGTTCCGCACCTGGACACCCGTGTTCTGGATGGCAAGCGCGTCATTCTGTTTGGCCCGTTCGCGACCTTCAGCACCAAGTTCCTCAAGGAAGGTTCGTACTTCGACCTACTGACCAGCACCACCACCCACAACATCTGGCCAATGACCAAGGTCGGCATCAAGGAATACCCGCTGGTCGAGTACCTTGCCGGTCAGTTGATGCTGTCGGATGAAGACCGTCTGAACGCGCTGAAGGAATACTTCCCGAACGCCAAAGCCGAAGACTGGCGCCTGTGGCAAGCCGGCCAGCGCGTGCAAATCATCAAGCGTGATGAAGCCGCTGGTGGCGTGCTGAAACTGGGCACCGAGATCGTTGCTTCGCAAGACGGCTCGATCGCCGGCCTGCTGGGCGCATCGCCAGGCGCGTCGACCGCTGCACCGATCATGCTGAGCGTGCTGCAGAAAGTCTTCAAAGACAAAGTCGCAACCCCTGAGTGGCAGACCAAGCTGCACCAGATCGTGCCGAGCTATGGCACCCAGCTGAACAGCGATCCGGCCAAAGTGGCTGCCGAGTGGGCTTACACCGCGAAAATCCTCGAACTGCCGACGCCTCCAGCGATCGGTCAGGTAGCTGCTCCGGCGGCACCTGCGGCTGACAAAGCCGTAGCGCCGAAGGAAAACGCTGCACGTGACATGGCTCTGTAAGCAGAACCCTGACACACAAAAACCCACTGAACCGGCGACGGTCAGTGGGTTTTTTTATGCGGGATGGATTCAGGCTTTTGCAGACGCGAGATAAGCACCGAGTCGCCGACCCATTTCTTCGCCCAGTGCCTGCAAGCCGCTCAGCGGCCGCACCATCACTTCAAACTCGACAATCTTGCCGTGTTCATCGAAGCGAATCATGTCGATGCCTTTGAGTTCCTTGCTGCCGACCCTGGCGCTGAATTCGAGAATCGCATTCAGGCCATCCGCCGTCGCCAATTCGCGGTGATAGGCGAAATCTTCAAAGACTTCGAACACGGTGTTGAGGATCATCGCCACCACCGGCGCGCCGAGGTAGGGCGTGTGGGCCATGGGCGAGCGGAACACAGCTTGCGGATCGAGCAGTTCGGGCAGGGCTTTGAGATTGCCGCTGCGGATCATCTCGTGCCAGCGCTCGAGGGACGCGGCGACGTTGGGCTGCAAGGCGAGGTCGGGCATGGTCATTCCGGTTTTTCTTGTTGTCGGTCGGCAATGACTGTAGATCAACCGCGCCGAAAGTGGATCCTCAAGTCTCAGCCTGAATACCGCTTGATGCCCGAAGCGGATCAGATGCGCATCTGATCCGTATTTTTCTGTTTCATCTGCCTCTGTATTCAGTACAGCCACAGGCTCAGAATGCCCCGGCAGTGCGGCCAGTCACCCTCCGACCTCATTCCGAAGCGTCCGGCGCACCGCACACCCGTATCAAGGAGCGCGACATGTACAAGATGGCAATTTTTCTCGGCGGTTTTCTGACCTTGACCATTCTGATCGGCGTGCTGGCGACGATCTCTCCAGTCTGATCCGCACGCAGCTTTTTCGAACTCTGCCGATCTCCTGCTTTCAGTTGCAGAACAGGGCCAGCACGCGCCCGTCACTGAAAGTTCGAGGAGTGAAACATGCGTACGACAACCTCACAGGGACGTTGGGTTCCTATCGGTTTGATGGTCGCCGCATTGACCGGTTGCGCCATGAGTAACACCGATTCGCCGGTGCAGACGCCCGGCCAGGCCAAGGCGTCCGACACGGAAATGCTCGAAGTCGGCGCGCAGTGGTTGCAGGACAAGCCGCCAATTCGCGCGTTGAACATGTACCTCGATGGTTTCCATTTTTACAACGGTCATCCCGGCGCGCAGATGGAAGCGCACCACTACTGCTCGGCGCTCAACGAAGAAGTGTTCCAGTGCGTGATCTACGACGGCAACACCGCTGAAGCCAAGCTGATGGGCGTCGAATACATCATCAGCCAGCGCCTGTTCACGCAATTGCCGGCAAAAGAGAAAGCCTTGTGGCACAGCCACGCTCACGAAGTCAGTTCTGGCCAGTTGGTCGCGCCGGGCATCCCGCAAGTGGCAGAAACGCGCTTGATGGAAAAACTCGCCAATACCTACGGCAAGACCTGGCACACCTGGCACACCGATCAGGACAAGCAACTGCCGCTGGGCGTGCCGCAGCTGATGATGGGCTTTACCGCTGACGGTCAGGCCGATGCGCAAATGGTCCGCCAGCGCGATCAGCGTCTGGGCATTGATAGCGCCGAAAAGAAAAAGGCCCGCGCCGAGATCAAACCGGCGCCTGTCGCAACGGGGGCTGATGCGTGGCAGAAGGGTAATGTCATCCAGCTCAACGACCCGACCGGCCATCAACACGTCATGCCGCGCCCGGCCACGCCAAGCGATGAGAATGCCCGGAGTCAGCCGTGATTTACGGCGCGCCGAACAGCATCGTCCAGTAAACGCCGTCGTCGCTGCGCGCTTCGCTGGCGAAGCCGGCGCCGACCTGAGTGAACATCGGGTTCATCAGGTTCGCGCAGTGGCCCGGGCTGGCCAGCCAGCCGGCCATGGCTTTGCCCGGTGAGCTTTGCCCGGCAGCGATGTTTTCCCCGACTTGGCGGCCGCGATAACCGGCAGCACGGGCGCGGTCGGCCGGCATGTCACCGTCGGGATCGCGGTGGGCGAAATAATTGCCGTAAGCCATGGCTTTGCTGTGGCCCTGAGCCGCTGCGCCGAGGGCGGCGTTCCAGCTCAACGGCCGCGCGGCGGCAAAGCGCTGGCGGCCACACATACGCGGCCGGGCGCGGGCGGCGTTGACCTCGGCGAGCAGCGCCTTGCCGACGCTGCGGTTGTCACCGACGCGGCTGTCGAGCACCGGTTGCGCCAGCACCACCTGCCATTGATTGCGCGAATGGCTGACGCCGATGTCGGCGTAGTTCGCATCCAGCAAGGCAGCGCAATAGTCGCTCTGCAACTGATCGAAGGCCTCGTCGGCGTCTTCGGCTCCGATAATGCGGATGCTGCGCACCGTGATTGCTGAATAGCCGGAAGACTTCAACGCCTCGCGCATGCCGCCGCCGTAGCGATAGCCGATCGGCAAGGCTAGATTCGATTTCAAAGCCAAAGGCGCCAGACGCTGCGCAGTGCGGCGGTCGCAGCGTTGCGGATGGGCGCGGTAATCATTGATGGCGGCCACCAGTTCGCGCTCCGCACTGGCGTGGGCGGATTCAGTGAAAAAGGGGAACAGGCTCAGCAGGCACAGCGAAACGAAGCGAGACGAACGAACGGCGTGGCGCATGGGACGGACAGCTCTGAAAGGGGACAGCGCTAGAGTGAGGGAGCCGTGTGTGGCGGCGCGGATAGGACTGGGTTTTTTGGACTTGGTTCAGTGGCGGCAAATGCAATTGAATTGCTGTTGTTCGAACCGCTGCCTTCGCGAGCAGGCTCGCTCCCACATCGCGCTTACGGCGTACTCGGAACAACTGTGGGAGCGAGCCTGCTCGCGAAGACGCCGCCCCGGTCGACCTCTCTATCACTGGCAAACAACCACTAGCGATTCAACACATCCCCCATCCACCGCCAATACTCCCCCCGCTCGGATATCGAGTTATGCCCCGAGTCCGGCACCACCTTCAGCGTCGCCACGCCCGCAGGAAAACTCTCGAACAAGCGCTGCGTGCTGCTGCGCCCAATCACGTCGTCATCGCTGGCCGTCAACAGCAATGTCGGCGTGCGGATATGCGCCGCGTACTTGCCCGATTCAAAACGATCCTTGAGCAACCATTTCACCGGCACCCATGGGTATTGCCGTGCGGCGATTTCCTCGAGGCTGTTGAACGGCGTCACCAGAATCAGATTCTGCACCGGCCGCTGACTGGCCAGGCGCACCGCTACCCCCGAACCGAGGCTGCGTCCAATGACTGCAATCTGCGGGTGGCTGGCATAGACCTGATCGAACAGTGCCAGCGCATCTTCGGCGATCGCGGCTTCCGATGGCGAGCCGGTGCTGCCAGCAAAGCCTCGGTAATGCAGGAAATACAGCGCGTAGCCAGGAAACGCCTCAGTGAATTCCGGCAGATTGCGCGAGACGTCCTCGGCATTGCCGCCGAAATAGATCAGCGCGCGCGATCCGCTGCGCTCTCGGGTTGTCACCCAGACCTCGGCATCCGGCATCGACAGTTTCATTCGCGAGTCCGCTGTAACCACGGCGGCAGGCTGGGGAAACCAGATCAGCGAGCGCTGAAACACGAACAGCGCGGCGCACAGCACCAGGTACACGGCAATGATGAAAACGACGAGTGACATCAGGGTTCGGGACATTCGGCTACTTTTAACGGGGAGAAAGGTTGGCTGTGGCAGTGTAGTTCAGCGACTGCGCCTGACAGCCGGCGCACACACCGTGCAACAGATCCGCGCAGCAGGAGGACTCGCATGCGCCACACTGAGGGTTACTCACGTCGCCGCTTGCTCACGCTGGCTGCCCAAGCTGCGGCGCTGCTCACCATTGATCGGGCATTGGCCGGCAGCGTAGCGCCGACCGCCACTGCGCCGCCCACGGCAGGAGACCAGACCATGCAGACCCGCGCCATCCCTTCCAGCTCCGAGGCACTGCCCATGGTCGGGTTGGGCACCTATCGCGGTTTCGACGTCGCGCCGGGCGATCCGGTTTACCGGCAGTTGCCCGCCGTCCTCGAAGCGCTGTTCAGGAAGGGCGGCACGCTGATCGACAGCTCACCCATGTACGGCCGCGCCGAGCAGACCACCGGTGAACTGCTGTCGATTCACGAACCGCGCTCGCCGGCGTTTCTCGCCACCAAGGTATGGACGCGCGGGCGCAAAGAGGGCATCGCGCAGATGGAGCAGTCGTTCAGACTGCTGCAAACCGAGCGCATCGACCTGATGCAGATTCACAACCTGCTCGACTGGCAAACCCACTTGCCGACCCTGCGCGAATGGCAGGAGCAGGGGCGGATTCGCTACATCGGCATCACCCATTACACCTCGTCGGCCTATGACGAGGTCGAGGCCGTGCTGAAAGCCGAGAAGCTTGATTTTCTGCAAATCAACTACGCCCTCGATGATCGTGCGGTCGAGAAACGCATCCTGCCGCTGTGCCGCGAGCGTGGGGTGGCGGTGATTTGTAATCGGCCGTTTGGCGGCGGCGATCTGCTCGCCCGGCTCAAGGGCAAGCCGCTGCCGGCGTGGGTCTCGGATGTGCAGGTCAACAGCTGGCCGCAACTGGCACTGAAATTTCTCCTGGCGCATCCGGCGGTGACCTGCGTGATTCCGGGGACCAGCAATCCGCGCTACATGGCTGACAACGCCGGAGCCGGTTTTGGGCCGATGCTGACCGATGCGCAGCGGCATCAGTTGATTGCGTTGCTGGGCTGAGCCGGGTCAACCGCGATAGCGCAACGCTTCCAGCAACAACGCAAACGCTGGCGCTGCCTGGCGCCGGCTCGGGTAGTACAGGTGATAACCGGAAAATGTCGGGCACCAGTCTCCCAGTACCTGGACCAGGCGACCGCCCGCCAGAAAGGGCGCGACGACGTTTTCCGGGATGTAGCTCAGCCCGAAACCGTCCAGCGCGGCGTCGAGCAATGGGTACACGCCATTCAGGGTGATCTGCCCGGCAACGCGTACCTTCAGACTTTCACCGTCCTTTTCGAACTCCCACGAATACAGCCCGCCATTGGTTGGCAGGCGCAGGTTGTTACAGGCGTGGTCGGTCAGGTCGCGCGGGGTTTGCGGCGGATCGCGCCGGGCGAAATAGGCGGGGGAGCCGACTACGGCCATGCGCATGTCCGGACCGATACGGGTGGCGATCATGCCTTGGGCGACGTCTTCGCCCAGGCGCACACCGGCATCGAAGCCCTGGCCGGCGATGTCGACGAAACCATAGTCACAGCAAACCTCGACGGACACATCCGGGTACTGCGGCAGGAAATCCTGCAACACCGGACGCAGGATCCAGTTCAGCGAATGGTCGGTGGCGCTGATGCGGATCTTGCCCGCCGGGGTTTCGCGCAGGTTGCTCAGGGCGGCCAGTTCCCCTTCGATTTCATCGAAGCGCGGACCGATGGTTTGCAGCAAGTGTTCGCCGGCCTCGGTCGGCGACACGCTGCGCGTAGTGCGGGTCAGCAGGCGCAGGCCGAGTCGCGCCTCGAGGCTGCGAATGGTGTGGCTGAGCGCCGATTGCGACACGCCGAGTTTGGCCGCAGCCTTGGTGAAACTGCGTTCACGGGCGACGGCGAGAAAGGCGAGCAGGTCGGTGGCGTTTTCCCGAAGCATTGATGATCGTCCTGCATAAGTTTTTTCGGATTCTAGTCGATTATCCAAAGAGTGCGGATCGCTACAGTGGTTGCATCGTTTATTGGAGGAAATGCCATGAACCCGATTGCTGCTTCCGCACTGACGCTCTCGCTGCTGGCTGGTGAGGTGCAGGCCACCGAAAATCCCCGTGTCACGGTCACACCGAATGGCTCGCAACCGTCGGCCAAAGGCCCTGCTGACTGGTTTACCGGCACGGTGCGGGTGGATGCGCCGTTCAAAGGTACCGATGAGGCGCGGATCAGTGGTGCGACCGTAACGTTCGAGCCGGGCGCGCGCACTGCATGGCATACCCATCCGCTGGGGCAGACATTGATCGTCACCTCGGGGGCAGGCTTCGTGCAGGAGTGGGGCCAGCCGGTGCGTGAAATCCGCTCGGGCGATACCGTGTGGATTGCCCCAGGCGCCAAACATTGGCACGGGGCAGCACCGACGACGGCGATGAGTCATATCGCGATCGCCGAAGTGCTGGATGGCAAGGTGGTGGACTGGATGGAGCAGGTCAGTGAAGAGCAATATCCAAAGATCGAGTGAAACCGCGCCCCTCACCCCAGCCCTCTCCCGAGGGAGAGGGAGTCGATTGGGGGATGCTCGAGACGTTCGGCATTCTGCAAGCGTGGTGGTGAATCCACTCGACCCCTAGCACCCCATGCAGGTGCGCTAACAGCATGCGACTCACCCCAGGCGTCTTCCGGGGGAGTGGGAGCCGACCGAGGTGTCTTGCGATGTGCATCGACCTGAACTTGCCGTTGCGATTATGGATACACAGAAAGACTTTCACGTCGCTGCACATCCTGAATATACCCGGATCGGTCCCCTCTCCCTTTGGGAGAGGGCTAGGCGGGCGGCGTTCCGATGAGGGGCTTTTCGCTTCAGATCATCTCCGGCAACGAATCCAGAATCTTGTCCAGCGTAATCGGATACTCCCGCACCCTCGCGCCGGTGGCGTTGTAGATCGCATTCGCCACCGCCGCACTCACGCCGCAAATCCCCAATTCACCCACGCCTTTGGCCTTCATCGGCGACGAAATCGGGTCGGTTTCTTCGAGGAAGATCACTTCCTGATGCGGAATGTCGGCGTGCACCGGCACTTCGTATCCAGCCAGGTCATGGTTGACGAAAAAGCCCAGGCGCTTGTCCACCGCCAGCTCTTCCATCAACGCCGCGCCGACGCCCATGGTCATCGCGCCGATCACCTGACTGCGCGCCGACGTCGGGTTGAGAATTCGCCCGGCCGCGCACACCGCGAGCATGCGCCGTACGCGAACTTCGCCAGTGGCGGCATCGACGGCGACTTCGACGAAGTGCGCGCCGAAGGTTGATTGCTGATATTTCTCGGCCAGATCACCGAATTCGATGCTGTCCTCGCCGACCAATGCGCCGCCTTCAGCCGCGTTGCGCAGCGGCAGGCTCTTGCTGCCGACCCGCACCTGTCCATCGGCGAACTCCGCCTGATCCGCCGCCAGCCCCAGCTTCTGCGCCACCGCTTCGCGCAATTTCACGCACGCAGCGTAGACCCCGGCGGTCGAGCAGTTGCCGCCGAACTGGCCACCGGAACCGGCCGATACCGGGAAGTCCGAATCGCCCAGACGCACCACCACATCATTGAGGCCAACGCCCATCATCTCGGCAGCGGTCTGCGCGATGATCGTGTAGCTGCCGGTGCCGATATCGGTCATATCCGTTTCAACAACGACCTTGCCGTCACGCTCCAGGCGTACGCGGGCGCCGGACTTGACCAGCAGGTTGTTGCGAAACGCCGCCGCCACGCCCATGCCGATCAGCCAGCGGCCTTCACGACGGGTGCCCGGTTGCGCCTTGCGCTGCTCCCAGCCGAATTTCTCCGCGCCGATCTGCAGGCATTTGACCAGTTGGCGTTGGGAGAACGGCCGCTCGGTTTTCACCGGGTCGACTTGAGTGTCGTTAGCGATGCGGAACAGTACCGGGTCCATCTTCAGTTGTTCGGCCATTTCGTCCATGGCGATTTCCAGCACCATCAGCCCCGGCGCTTCACCCGGCGCGCGCATGGCATTGCCTTCAGGCAGGTCGAGCGGGGCGAGGCGCATGCTGACGCGGCGGTTTTCTGCGGCGTAGAGCAACTGGCTCGGTTGCGCGGCCAGTTCGACCTTGCCGTCGGCGAGATTGCCCGACCAGCCTTCATGGGCAATGGCGGTTAGCTTGCCGTCCGCCGTTGCGCCCATGCGGATGCGCTGAATCGTTGCCGGGCGATGGGTGGTGTTGTTGGCCATTTGCGGGCGGGCGAGGGCGACTTTCACCGGCCGCCCCGCCATGCGCGCGCCGAGAGCGGCGAGAATCACGTCGGCGCGGATGAACAGTTTGCCGCCGAAACCACCGCCGATGTACGGCGAGACCAATCGGACTTTTTCCTTCGGCAGGCCGAGGGTTTTCGCAATGTCACCGACACTCCAGGCGACCATCTGGTTCGAGGTCCACACGGTCAGCTGATCGCCTTTCCACGCGGCCAGTGTGGCGTGCGGTTCCATCATCGCGTGGGACTGGTCTGGCGTGGTGTAGGTTTGATCGAACTGCACCGGCGCGGCGGTGAAGGCCTTGTCGAAGTCGCCGTGATTGACGTCCGGCAGCTCGTCTTTCGGCTCGACGCCGAGGTCTTTGACGCTGGCCAGATCGAACTTGCCTTCGCTGGTCTCGTAATCGACCCTGACCAATTGCGCGGCGGCGCGGGCCTGTTCGAAGGTTTCGGCAACCACCAATGCAACGGCTTGCTGGTAGTGCTGTACCTCGGGACCGGCGAGCAGATGCGCGGCGTTGTAATCACCTTTGTCTAGCTTGCCGGCGTTCTCGGCAGTGACGATTGCGAGTACGCCGGGTGCGGCTTTGGCCTCGTCGAGATGAATGGCTTTGATCCGCCCTTTGGCAATCGCCGAATCGACCATGAAACCGTAGGCCTGATTGGCCGCTGCTTCATGTTGCTCGTAGGCGTAAGTGGCTTGGCCGCTGGTTTTCAACGGGCCTTCGATGCGCTGGGTGGGCTGGCCGACGACCTTCAGGCGGTCGATGGGGTTGGAGGTGGCGGGCGTGTCGAATTTCATGCGGTTTCCCTCGCTTGCGCCAACACCGAAGCCAGCGTGCGCTCGACCAGTGTCAGTTTGAATTGGTTGTCATCGGTGGGTGTCGCGCCCTCAAGCAGGCGTTCGCTGACTGCTTTGGCGCCCTTGGGCAACAGCGCTTCAGCGGCTTCGACCCGCCACGGTTTCGGCGCAACGCCGCCGACGGCGACACGGCCGGTGCCGTCCTTTTGCAGGATCAGACCGACTGAAACAAGGGCAAACGCGTAAGACGAGCGATCGCGGACCTTGTGATAAATGTGCGTGCCGCCGACCGGTGCCGGCAGGGTCACGGCGGTGATGAACTCGCCGGGCGTGAGGCTGGTTTCGATGTGCGGCGTGTTGCCCGGCAATTGATGGAAATCCGCCATGGGAATGCTGCGCGTGCTGCCGTCAGGCTTGACCGTTTCGATCTGCGCATCGAGTGCGCGCATGGCGATGGCCATGTCGCTCGGGTGAGTGGCGATGCAAGCGTCGCTGACGCCGATGATTCCGAGTTGCCGAGTCACGCCACCGATCGCCGCGCAGCCACTGCCGGGGTTGCGTTTGTTGCAGGCCTGGTGGGTGTCGTAAAAGTACGGGCAGCGGGTGCGTTGCAGCAGGTTGCCGGCGGTGGTCGCCATATTGCGCAGCTGCCCGGAAGCCCCGGCGAGCAAGGCGCGGGAGAGCAGGGCGTAGTCCTTGCGCACGCGCGCGTCGGCGGCCAGATCGGTGTTGCGTACCAGCGCACCGATGCGCAGTCCGCCTTCGGGCGTGGCTTCGATCTGGTCCAGGCCGAGGTGGTTGATGTCGATCAGGTGTACCGGGGTTTCGATGTCGAGTTTCATCAGGTCGAGCAGGTTGGTGCCGCCGGCGATGAACTTGGCGCCTTCGACTTGCGCAGCCTGGGAAGCGGCTGCGGCAGGTGAGTCGGCGCGGCTGTAATTGAAGGCTCTCATACCGGCACCTCCGCGACTTCAGTGATGGCTTCGATGATGTTCGAGTAAGCGCCGCAGCGGCAGATATTGCCGCTCATGCGCTCCTGCAGTTCGGAGGCGATCAGCTTCGGCGGCTCGGTCAGGCTTGGGCTGACGTGGCTGGGAATGCCGTCGCGGATTTCCTTGAGCACCGCGACCGCCGAGCAGATCTGCCCTGGGGTGCAATAGCCACACTGGTAACCGTCGTGCTTGATGAACGCGGCCTGCATCGGGTGCAGCTTGTCCGGCATGCCGAGGCCTTCAATGGTGGTCACCTCGCTGCCGTCGTGCATGACTGCGAGGGTCAGGCAGGAATTGATCCGCCGACCGTCGGCGATCACCGTGCAGGCGCCGCACTGGCCGTGGTCGCAGCCTTTCTTGGTGCCGGTCAGGTGCAGGTGTTCGCGCAGGGCGTCGAGCAGGGTAGTGCGAGTGTCTACTTCGAGGGTTTGCGGTTTACCGTTGACTTGCAGGGTCACTTTACTCATGGCCGGTTGCTCCAGACTGGCCGCGTAGGCCTTGAGGCTGATAAAGGGGGGCATGGCGAACGCCGTCGCGGTTACGGCGCCGAGGATCATGAAATTGCGTCGGGAAATCGGCATGGTTCGATTCCTTTTCTCTCATCGGGCGGCAGGATTGCAAAAGGCCCAAACGGGCGCGCCGGCATGCATGCCAGTCTCGTAAAAGGAGTGACCGCAGCGGGAGGGAAAAGGTTTTGTCGGATTTGCGCTAAAGAGTTATGTGCTGAGCTCATCAATTGACCTGTGGGAGCGAGCCTGCTCGCGAAAGCGTCGGGTCAGACCCAGCCGCTGCTGGATCTGCCGACCTCTTCGCGAGCAGGCTCGCTCCCACAGTGGAGATGTGTTTTTCAGTTATGGCCCACCCACCACCATCGAGGTAAACGGTGCGACATACGCCTGCAACGTCACCAGCCCGCCGACCAGGATCGCCAGCACGATCGAGTGGAAGAACACATAACGCAGGATCTCGCCTTCATGTCCGTACCAACGGGTCGCGGTGGAGGCGACGACGATCGACTGCGCGTCGACCATCTTGCCCATCACCCCACCGGAACTGTTCGCTGCCGCCATCAGCACCGGGCTGATACCCAGCTGTTCCGAGGTCACCCGTTGCAAGCCGCCAAACAGCACGTTCGAAGCCGTGTCGGAACCGGTCAGCGCCACCCCCAGCCAGCCGAGCAGCGTGCCGAACATCGGGTAGAAAATCCCCGTCGCCGCAAACGCCAGGCCCATGGTCGCATCCAGCCCCGAATAGCGCGTGAGGAAGCCCAGCGCGAGCATCGCCGCAATCGTGATCAACGAAAACCGCACCACCCACAACGTGCGCAGGTACTGCTTGATCAGTTGCGGGATCGAATACCCCATCAGCAGACCGCCAACAATCGCCGCCAGCAAGATCCCGCTGCCAGTGGCGGTCAGCCAGGTGAACTTGTAAATCGCTTCCTCGGCTTTCGGCGCCGCGACAACCGGCGGTACTTTTTCTATTTGCAGATGCAGACCGGTGAAGGTCAGCGCCGGGGCGAAGATCGGATTGGCCTCGCGTACCGGTTTGCCTTGCGGGTCGAGCTTGGCCGATTGCGTTACCGGGTCGATCACCGGGCGCGTATCGAACATGTTCTTGAAGCCCTGCGTGCCCCAGGCAAACACGAACACCGTGAGAATGATCCACGGCATCCACGCACGCATCACTGCCGGGCGCGCCTGATCGCTGAACGCGGCGCTGGCGGTGACTGTTTCTTCGTCGACCTTGGAGTTGTCGACGCGCCCGGACAACGCTGCCGAGGTGTGGATGGTCGCCGGTTTCCACACCTTGAGGAACAGCGTCAGGCAGGCCATGGAAATCAGCGCAGCGATGACGTCCACCAGCATCGGCCCGTGATAGTTCGAGACGAGAAATTGCGGGATGGCGAAACTCACCCCGGCCACCAGAATCGCCGGCCACACCTCGAGCATCTTGCGCCACCCGGCAAACGCCCAGATCAGCCAGAACGGCACCAGCACCGAGAAGAACGGCAACTGCCGGCCGACCATCATCGACAGCTCCATCTCGTCCAGCCCGGTGACTTTGGCCAGGGTGATGATCGGCGTGCCCAGCGCACCGAAAGCCACGGGCGCAGTGTTGGCGATCAGCGCCAGACCCGATGCGGCCAGTGGCGAAAAACCCAGGCCGATCAGAATCGCCCCGGTCACCGCTACCGGCGTGCCAAAGCCTGCCGCACCTTCGAAGAATGCACCAAAGCAGAAGGCGATCAGCAGCAACTGCAAACGTCGATCATCGGTGATGCGCGCGAGGGAGTCCTGCAGCACTTTGAACGAACCGTTCTCGGTGGTCAGGCGATGCAGAAAAATGATGTTGAGCACGATCCAGCCGATCGGCAGCAAGCCATTCGCCGCGCCGAACAACGCCGCCGAACCGGCCATGCCCGCCGGCATGTCGAAGGCGAAAATCGAGATCAGCAGGGCCGACGCCAGCGCCAACAGCGCCGCCAGATGCGCCTTGACGTGAAAGAACGCCAGCGCCGCGAGCATCACCACCACCGGCACTGCGGCCATCAGCGTGGAGAGTACCGGGTTGCCGAACGGGTCGTAGATTTGCTGCCAGACCATGATCCACCTCTGCTTATTGTTATTGAGGGCGCAGATCCATTGCATGGGGGTAGGTTGCAAGCAGTATAGGTGGCGTTACGCCGCTGTTCGGCTGCGACGAACGAGCCGACAAACGGTCGATAGTGGCGACTGAATCAACGCGCTTTTGCCCGGTCGTATCTGCGGCTGCGCGCACTGCGTCCCGACGACGCGGGCAGCGTGGCGATTTCCGTCGTCAAGACCTTGGGTTTTAGGGAAGTGTTGAATGAAGCAAGCGACAACGATGCTGCTCACTGTGACCGCCGCCGTATTGCTCAGCGGCTGTATTGCGGATTTTGATGATGACCATCGCCATGGCCGGCACTACGACCGCGACCATGGCCGCTATTACGACCATGACCGGCGCTGGGACGACCGCGATGACGACCGCCGCGATGGCCGTCGTTATCACCGTGATCGCGATGATGACTGATTGAATGAAGAGGGCGTTCCCATCAAAGGAACGCCCTCTGTGCATCAGCCTTCAGCTGAAAAAACGAGCGTTCGCCTGGACGCGGGATCGCGCAGGCACCGAGGCCTCGTGATCGAGCAAATGGGTGGCGAGTATGTCGCTCAGAAAACGGAACTGATCGTTGAGGCCGACCACTTCATTGCTGAAATGGTTGCTGGCGGCGGGCATCAGCAGATCGTCGAAATCCTTGTTGAACACCAGCGTCTGCGCCTTGCGCGGCACGACGTGCTGTTGGTAGTAGTTGCTGCCGAACACCGGGAAACTCACGGAGAGGGTGACTTGGGTGTGGATCATGATGTGAACGCCTCGTTGTGTTTCGGATGGGTCAATCGTGCCTTTCGTGAGGGAGGGGCGGAAGGCAATCGTGGCGATGGTGGATATCGATGTCGGTGATGGTTGAGCATTTGCAGTGGGGCTGATGGCGCCTTGGGGGGGGGGGGGGCGGCCCCCCCCCCCCCCCCTTTTTAAATGTGGG
>NZ_JAPCIK010000032.1:0-8141 GCF_025910115.1 Pseudomonas sp. RG1 | reverse complement strand
CTGGTGGGCAGTGGTTGATCGTACCCACGCTCTGCGTGGGAATGCCTCAAGGGACGCTCTGCGTTCCAATGGGACGCAGAGCGTCCCGGGCTGCATTCCCACGCAGAGCATGGGAACGATCACTAGGGGTCAGCGTTTAACGGCAGTCGGCTTATGCAACTCCGCCCGCTTGCTCAACAAATCAAACACTGCCGGGTAGGCCGGCCGTTCGATGTAGCGTCCGGCGCCGCGTTCGGTGCGCAGGTCGCCGTCGGCCCAGACCACACGGCCCTGGCTGACGGTGTGGCTCGGCACGCCGCGCACGGTCTTGCCTTCGAAGATGTTGAAGTCCACCTGCTGATGGTGGGTCTTGGCGGAAATGGTCCGAGTGCCTTGCGGATCCCACAGCACCAGATCGGCATCGGCGCCCACGCGGATCGCGCCTTTGCGTGGATAGAGATTGAATATCTTCGCGGTGTTGGTGGAGGTCAGCGCGACGAAATCCTGCATCGACAATCGCCCGGAGTTGACGCCTTCATCCCACAACACCGCCATGCGGTCTTCGATACCGGCGGTGCCGTTGGGAATCTTGCTGAAGTCGTCGCGGCCGGCGGCTTTCTGCTCCGCGCAAAAGCAGCAATGGTCGGTGGCGGTAGTGTGCAGATTGCCGTTCTGCAGCCCGTGCCACAGCGCCTCCTGATGGCCGCGTGGACGGAACGGCGGGCTCATCACGTAGCCGGCGGCGGTTTGCCAGTCCGGGTGTTGATAGACGCTGTCGTCGAGCAGCAAGTGCCCGGCCAGCACCTCGCCGTAAACCGGCTGGCCCTTGCTGCGGGCATAGGTGATTTCGTCGAGGGCTTCCTTGGTGGAAACGTGCACCAGGTACAACGGCGTTCCGATGGTTTCGGCGATACGGATCGCCCGGCTCGCGGCTTCACCTTCGACCTGCGAAGGTCGCGACAGCGGATGCGCTTCCGGCCCGGTAATGCCCTGGGCCATCAGCTTGCGTTGCAGGTGATAGACCAGTTCGCCATTTTCCGCGTGCACGGTCGGCACCGCACCGAGTTCCAGGCAGCGCTCGAAACTCGCCACCAGGGTGTCGTCGGCGGCCATGATCGCGTTCTTGTAGGCCATGAAATGCTTGAAGCTGTTGATGCCGTGGTGGCTGACCAGCTCGGCCATTTCCTCGCGCACCTGCTCGCTCCACCAGGTGATTGCGACGTGGAAGCCATAGTCCGACGCAGACTTTTGCGCCCAGCCGCGCCACTGATGAAACGCTTCCATCAGCGATTGCTGCGGGTTGGGAATCACAAAGTCGATGATCGACGTGGTGCCGCCGGCCAGACCCGCCGCCGTGCCACTGTAGAAATCCTCACTGGCCACGGTGCCCATGAACGGCAGTTGCATATGCGTATGCGGATCGATGCCGCCGGGCATCAGGTACTGACCACTGCCGTCGAGCACGTCTGCGCCGGCGGGAATGTCGAGGTTTTCCCCAATGGCTTTAATCACGCCGTCAGCGCAATAGACGTCGGCGCGGTAACTTTCATCATGGGTAACAACGGTGGCGCCACGGATCAACAGAGACATTCCGGATTCCTCGCAGGCATGACCGACTTGTGCCGGTTCTAAATGTTTTATTGAAGTACAGCGGCGCAGTTCGTATTCCTGTCATCGCTGTCAGGAATAGAAACTAGTCGCGATTTCAAGAATGATCAAGAATATTTTTTATAAGCTTATAGCTGTTTCAAGCTATTGATAAATAAGGATAAATAATGAAAATCACCAAAATGGTGAGGCTGCTCACCATTTTGACGCACTTGACAGGATGGAAATATGAGCAAGATTTCCTATGTGAAATCAGCCGCTTGAAGTTGTGCTGCGGTTGCGGGTTCACCGACAAAAATAAATGCAGTGCACCAGTTTGAGTCCTGACACTTCGGACAACTTGCCCGACGTTTAGCCTGAGCGTTCAGACAAGTTTTCCCGGACTCATCGAATATTCAATTAAAACTGATGAATATCAGAAAGTTGCAAAGCGTGCAGTGCACCGCCCAAGCGTTAAGCGCCAGACCCGGCACGTTTATTGATGCCGCCGCTGGCACCATGGCCGGTGCATGAAAGTTGTCAGTTCCTCCGGCCATCGTCCGGCTGGCGCCGTATGCGCCAGCCGCCTGATGAGCAAAAAATAATCAGAAGAACAGTGGAGCGGCCATGCAACAGACCAGATCACAAGTGACCGAGCGCGACGGCTTGTACGAGCTCGAAGCGGGCAGTGATGTCCTCGACAGTCCCCGCTACAACCACGACATGGCACCGACCAAGGTGCGCGAACGCACCTGGAACAAATGGCACATCACCGCGCTGTGGGTCGGCATGTCGATTTGCGTGCCGACCTACACCCTCGGCGGCGTGCTCACCGCGTATTTCGGCTTGAGCGTCGGCGAAGCGCTGTTGGCGATTCTGTTTGCCAACGTCATCGTGTTGATTCCGCTGACCCTCAATGCCTTCCCCGGCACCAAGTACGGCATTCCGTTTCCGGTGCTGCTGCGCTCGTCGTTCGGCATTCTCGGTTCCAACGTGCCGTGCCTGATCCGCGCGTTGGTGGCGTGTGGCTGGTTCGGCATCCAGACCATGTTCGGCGGCCTGGCGATTCACCTGTTTCTCGGCTCGGTGTTCGAGGGCTGGAAATCCCTCGGCGGCACCGGCGAGGTGATCGGTTTCATGGTGTTCTGGGCGCTGAATCTGTGGGTGGTGATTCGCGGTGCCGAGTCGATCAAATGGCTGGAAACCTTGTCGGCGCCGTTACTGGTGGCGGTGGGCATAGGCCTGCTGGTGTGGGCGATGCCCAATGTGTCGATGACTGAGTTGCTGGCGATCCCGCCCAAGCGTCCGGAAGGCGCCAGCGTGGTGAGTTACTTCGCGGCAGGGCTGACGGCAATGGTCGGGTTCTGGGCCACGCTGTCGCTGAACATTCCCGACTTCAGTCGCTACGCCAAGAGCCAGAAGGATCAGATCCTCGGGCAGATTTTCGGCCTGCCGCTGACCATGTTCCTGTTCGCTGCGCTGGGCGTGGTGATGACCGCCGCATCGGTGAAACTGGTCGGCGTCACCGTGTCCGACCCGGTCACGCTGATCGGCCATATCCAGAGCCCGGTGTGGGTCGCGGTGGCCATGGCGCTGATCATCGTTGCCACACTGTCGACCAACACCGCCGCCAATATCGTCTCGCCAACCAATGACTTCCAGAACATCGCGCCGAAGGTGATCAACCGCACCAAAGCGGTGTTGCTCACCGGTCTGGTCGGGCTGGTGCTGATGGGCCATGAACTGCTGAAAAAGCTTGGCCTGATCGTTTCCGACATCAGCCTGGAAGCCGTGTATTCGAACTGGCTGCTGGGCTACTCAAGCCTGCTCGGGCCGATCGCCGGGATCATGGTGGTGGATTATTTCCTGATCAAGAAACAGCGACTGGACCTCGCCGGGCTGTACCGCGATGACGTGTATCCGGCTTGGAACTGGGCGGGTTTTCTCGCCTTTGGCGTGCCGGTGGCGCTGACCTTGCTGTCGCTGGGCAGCGACGCGTTCAGCTGGTTCTACAGCTATGGCTGGTTCACCGGCTCGGCGTTGGGCGGAGTGATTTATTACGGGTTGTGTGTAATGCGGGCGCAGCCTTCTGCCGTGAAAACAGCGGTGTAACACATGATCGTTCCCACGCTCTGCGTGGGAATGCAGCCCGGGACGCTCTGCGTCCCAACAGCGGACGCAGAGCGTCCATGGATGAATGCCCACGCAGAGCATGGGCACTATCGGCATCAGCATTGAGGAGATCCCCATGAACGCAGCCGTAGACGTTCTGCAATCCACCCATCAGCACATCAACCGCGATCGCCTCTGGGCCTCGCTCATGGAACTGGCCAGACTCGGTGCCACGGTCAAGGGCGGCGTCTGTCGCCTGGCCCTGACCGACCTCGACCGCCAGGCCCGCGACCTGTTCGTGCAGTGGTGCAAGGACGCCGGTTGCAGCGTCACGGTCGATGCCGTCGGCAACATCTTTGCCCGGCGCGCCGGACGCAACCCGAACCTGCCCCCGGTGATGACCGGCAGCCACATCGACACTCAACCCACCGGTGGCAAGTTCGACGGTTGCTTCGGCGTGCTCGCCGGCGTCGAAGTGCTGCGCACCCTCAACGACCTCGGCGTGGAAACTGAAGCGCCGCTGGAAGTGGTGGTCTGGACCAACGAAGAGGGCTCACGCTTCGCCCCGTGCATGATGGGCTCCGGAGTCTTCGCCGAGAAATTCACCCTCGAAGAAACCCTCGCCAAGGTCGATGCCGATGGCGTCACGGTCGGCGAAGCACTGAATGCCATCGGCTACGCCGGCCCGCGCAAGGTCAGCGGGCATCCAGTCGGCGCGTACTTCGAAGCGCACATCGAGCAAGGCCCGATCCTCGAGGACGAAGAGAAAACCATCGGCGTGGTACTCGGCGCGCTAGGGCAGAAGTGGTTCGACCTGAAATTGCGCGGCGTCGAAGCCCACGCCGGCCCGACGCCGATGCACCTGCGCAAGGATGCCCTGGTCGGCGCTTCGGTGATCGTCGGCGCCGTCAACCGCGCCGCCCTCGGTCATCAGCCCCACGCCTGCGGCACGGTCGGCTGCCTGCAAGCCTATCCCGGCTCGCGCAACGTGATCCCCGGCGAAGTGCGTATGACCCTCGACTTCCGGCATCTGGAGCCAGCGCGGCTGGATTCGATGATTGCCGAAGTGAAACAAGTGATCGATGCGACCTGCGAAGAACACGGCCTCACCTATGAACTGACCCCGACCGCCGACTTCCCGCCGCTGTACTTCGAAAAGGGCTGTGTGGAGGCGGTGCGCGGCGCCGCGAAAGGGCTGGGTCTGTCGCACATGGACATTGTCAGTGGCGCCGGGCATGACGCGATCTTTCTCGCCGAGCTAGGTCCGGCCGGGATGATCTTCGTGCCGTGCGAGGGTGGGATCAGCCATAACGAAATAGAGAATGCCGCACCGGATGATCTCGCGGCGGGGTGCGCGGTGTTGCTAAGGGCGATGCTCGCGGCTTCGGCGATGGTGGCGGACAGCGAGCGTGCCGCCTAAGGTAAACACACCCAGTAAACCTGTGGGAGCGAGCCTGCTCGCGAATGCGCCGGGTCAGTCACCGAATGGCCTATCTGACCCAGCGCTTTCGCGAGCAGGCTCGCTCCCACAGGGGATTTCTGGCGATTTTGAGGCCGTGGCACGATCCCGAACCGCTGCGGTCGTACTCTTCACCTAGCCGCATCACAGTGTGGAGATCCAATGAGCCAGGAAGTCCTGACCACCGAAACCAACCGTCGCCAGTTGCAGCAGATCATCGCCGGGCTGTCGGACGGGGTGATTCTGCTGGAACTCGACAAAAGCATCCTCTGGGCCAACGAAGCGGCGCTGACCATGCACGGTGTCAGCACCATCGGTGATCTGGGCAGCAACGCCGACGAGTACGCCAAACGCTTCACGCTGCGCTATCGCAACAATCATGTCTTGCCGCCGGACAACTACCCGATCAGCCGCGTCGCCCGCTGCGAGGCGTTCAATGATGTGCTGATCGAAGTCTCGTCCGTGGACGACCCGGAGCGGGTCTGGGTGCACAGCGTGCGCAGCATGGTGCTGACCGACCGCGTCGGCCAGCCCGAGTCGCTGGTGCTGATCATGAGCGACGTCACCGACTGGGCCAACGCCGAGCAGCGTTTCGAAAAAACCTTCAACGCCAACCCCGCGCCGGCAGTGATCTGTCGTCTCAGCGATTTGCGCTACATCAAGGTCAACCCGGGCTTTCTGGAAATGACCGGCTATACCCGCGATCAGGTGATCGGCACCTCGGCGTATGAAATCGATATTTTCGAACAGGCCGATCAGCGCGATCTGGCCGTTCAGCGCTTGCGCGATGTCGCGACCATTCCGCAGATGCAGGCAGAACTGCGCCTCCCCGACGGTGGCAGTAAACAGGTGATCGTTGCCGGTCAGCCGCTGCTGCTCAATGACGAGAATTGCATGCTGTTCTCCTTCGTCGACATGGAGCCTCGGCGCCGGGTCGAAGTGGCCTTGCGTCAGAGCGAGGAGCGCTTTGCCAAGGCTTTTCGTCTGACTCCGGTGCCGATTCTGATCTGCACCGCTGAAAAGCAGGAGGTCATCGACGTCAACCAGGCATTCCTCGATACCCTGGCCTATGACAGCGATGACGTACTCGGCAAAACCGTGACGCAATTGAGCTTCATCCACGACGACAGCGCGCGCACCCGGTTATTGTCGGCGTTGGCGAAGAACGGTCGGGTGGATCGGGTAGATGTGCCGGTGCGCAAGAAGGACGAGGAGTTGCTGGAATGTGCGGTCTCGGCCGACACCGTGAACATTCACGACACGTCCTGCTATTTGCTGGTGCTGATGGACATGACCGAGCGCAAGCGCACTGAGCTTGAGCTGGTCGCGGCGATCGAAGAGGTGATGAAGGATGCATCGTGGTTCAGCCGGACGCTGATCGAGAAGCTGGCCAACGTGAAGAAGATCAACTCGCCGCAGCTGCCCAGTGCCTCGTTCACTGACCTGACGGCCCGTGAACGCGATGTGCTGGGCTTGATCTGTGAAGGACTGGCGGACAAGGAGATCGCCGCGCGGTTGAAACTGGCGCCCAATACCGTGCGCAATCATGTTGCCACTGTGTACTCGAAAATCGATGTGCATAGCCGCAGCGAGGCGATCGTCTGGGCTCGGGAGCGCGGTTTGTTTTCGGGAGAGTGGGGCACCAAGGGCCAGCGTTGAGGGGTGCAAATGCACTAGTTACAAGGGTGCAAATTCATGTATTGGCCAAGGCGTTGTGTTCTTAGGCTGGTGGGGTGCGGTGTGGGCCATTTTGGGCCTGCGATCGCGCCCCTTCTGAAACAGTCATAGGAACAACGTCAATGATGAATCTTGCGCAGTTGCGCGCTCGGCTCGAGCACAGTTTTGCGCCGCTGGCTTGTGAGTGTTCGGTGGATGGTGATCATTCGCTGACGGTCAAGTTGTATCACCTGGATTCGGGGCAGGTGGATCTGGTGATCAGCGGGCTGGATCTGGCTTCGCTACGTACGCCTGGGGCGGTCGAGGCGTTGGTGGATGAGTTGCGGTATGAGCTTGAGAGCAATTCCTTGCGTTCTTCGCGGGATCCGGATTTGGCTTAAGCGCGCTTTGGGTCTTGGCGGCCTTTGGGCCGGCCATGCTCTGGGGGGGTTGGGTGTATATCCGTTTCTGCGGGTGTTGCGGCTGGCGGTTTCGCCCTTACGGCGAGTCACCTTTTCCAAACGCCGAAAAGGTAACCGAAAAGGCTTGCTCCTGCGTTCGGCCCTCGCAGGCTCGGGTTCCTTCGCTCCGGGACTGATCCGGGCGCAGCGGCTACGGTTTGCTCCGCTGCACCTCCTTCCGCTGTGTACGACTGCGTCGTACGGTCGCTGCACTCCCACGCCCGGATCAATCCCTCCACTCAGCCTTCCGACGTCGCCTGTGAATCAAGATCAAAAGCGGTACTCGAGCTAACGCTCATCGTGTTGGGTGGTGGGGTGGCTTGCTTATTTGATTTTGCTTTTCTGTGGGAGCGAGCCTGCTCGCGATGAGGCCCTCGCCGACAACGATGATCTCAATCCAGCCCACTGCCGGAAAATCCCGCAAAACCGACAGCCAATCCCAGCCAATCTCCCCAATCCACTGGCGCTAACAAGGCGCTCAGCTATAAAGAATGAGTGGTCAGGTCTTCCGCGGCCGGTTGGGTTGCGGGAGTTTGTCTCTCTTTACCGCGGGTCGTCCTATGAATAATCCTGGGAAACGCGTATTGCCGTTGGCTTTTCTTGCTGTGCTGTTGGCCGGTTGTTCCAGTCCTCCACCGCCTGCGCCTGTCGCGCCGCCGCCACCGCCGGAACGTCGGTGTGAGGTGTTGGAGAATACTGAGGTTGCCGGGGATATGTATGTGGATGGGCAGGTGACGCGCCACATCACCACTACCCGTTGCATAACCCAATAACACTCGCGATTCCTCGATTGCACGAGGCCTGGAACCCAGCAGTGACCCTGTGGGGGGGGGGGGGGGGGGGGGGGGGGGGGGGGGGGGGGGGGGGGGGTGGGGGGGGGGGGGCGC
>NZ_JAPCIK010000031.1:0-9604 GCF_025910115.1 Pseudomonas sp. RG1 | reverse complement strand
GGCCCCCCCCCCCCCCGCCCCCCGCCCCCCCCCACACACCACCACCCCCCCCCCCCCCCCCCCCCCCCCCCCCCCCCCCCCCCCGCCCCCACACGGGACAGATATCAGGACAGGAATCCGCCATCCACATTCAGCGCCACGCCGGTGGTGTAGCTCGACGCATCGCTGGCCAGGTACAACACCGCGCCGGCCATTTCGCTTGGGTCGGCTACGCGTTTGAGCGGGATCTGCGTCAGTGCCTGTTTCAGAATCGCATCGTTCTTGACCAGCGCCGAGGCGAATTTGGTGTCGGTCAGGCCGGGGAGCAGGGCGTTGCAGCGGATGCCGAATTGCGCGCATTCCTTGGCGAAGACTTTGGTCATGTTGATGACCGCCGCTTTGGTCACCGAATAGATGCCCTGGAAGATACCCGGGGAGATGCCGTTGATCGAGGCGACGTTGATGATGCTGCCGCCACCGTTTTCGCGCATCAGCTTGCCGGCTTCGACCGACATGAAGAAATAGCCACGAATGTTCACATCGACGGTCTTCTGGAACGCGCCCAGATCGGTGTCGAGTACGTTGCAGAATTGCGGGTTGGTCGCGGCGTTGTTGACCAGGATGTCGAGGCGGCCGAATTGTTCCTTGATCCCGGCGAAGACCTGGCTGATCTGCTCCATCTCACCGATGTGGCAGGCCACGGCTGTTGCCTTGCCGCCGGCGGCGGTGATGGCGTCGGCGACGTGTTGGCAGCCTTCGAGCTTGCGGCTCGAGACGATCACATGGGCGCCTTGCTGGGCCAGCAGTTTGGCGATGGCTTCACCGATGCCACGGCTGGCACCGGAGACGAAAGCGATTTTGCCGTCGAGGTCGAACAACTGAGTCTTGGACATGGGTTTCCCTTGTTGGAAGTCTTGTTATTGGCCCGGATCAGAGGCTGGATTTCTGGATGACCTGCAGGCTCATCTGCTCCAGCAGTTTGTTCATGTGAATGAACTGCGCGAAGCGTTTGTCCTGCGTCTGGCCATGGTAGAAGCGGTAGTAGATCTGCTGCACGATGCCGGCCAGGCGGAACAGGCCGTAGGTGTAGTAGAAGTCGAAATTGTCGATGCGGATGCCCGAGCGCTCGGCGTAGTAGTCGACGAATTCGCGGCGGGTCAGCATGCCCGGTGCATGGCTTGGCTGGCGGCGCATCAGTTGCACCGGTGCCGGGTCGCCGGCTTCGATCCAGTAGGCGAGGGTGTTGCCCAGATCCATCAGCGGGTCGCCGAGGGTGGTCAGTTCCCAGTCGAGCACGCCGATGATCTGCATCGGATTGGCCGGGTCGAGGATGACGTTGTCGAAGCGGTAATCGTTGTGGACGATGCTCGAGGTCGGGTGGTCGGCTGGCATCTTGTCGTTGAGCCAGGCTTTGACTGCTTCCCAGTGCGGCGCGTCCGGGGTCAGGGCTTTTTCGTAGCGCTCGCTCCAGCCCCTGATCTGCCGCGCGACGTAGCCTTCGGGCTTGCCCAGATCGCCGAGGCCGCAGGCGTTGTAATCGACCCGATGCAGTTCGACGAAGCGGTCGATGAAGCTTTTGCACAGCGCTTCGGTTTTCGCCGAATCAAGGCCCAGTTCCGGCGGCAGTTCGGCGCGCAGGATGATGCCTTTGACCCGTTCCATCACATAGAACTCGGCGCCGATGACGGCCTCGTCAGTGCAATGGACGTAGGCCTTCGGGCAATACGGAAAGCCGTCGCGCAGTTGGTTGAGAATGCGGAACTCACGGCCCATGTCGTGGGCGGATTTGGCCTTGTGGCCGAACGGCGGGCGGCGCAGAACGAATTCCTGCTCCGGGTATTCCAGCAGGTAGGTCAGGTTCGACGCGCCGCCGGGAAACTGGCTGATCTGCGGCGTGCCGGTCAGGCCGGGAATGTGCGCCTTGAGGTACGGATCGATCAGGCTGGCATCGAGTTCTTCGCCCGCGCGGATCCGGGTGGACTGGTCAGTAAGCGCCATGCTTATCCCTTCTGCTTATTTTGGAGGCCAGACATCATTGGCTAATCTAATGGCGCGCTCGGGTGCTCACAAGCGCGGGTCGGTCTTATAGGTTAGCGTGTTGCTGGATAATCAACTTTGAGAATGGGGCGAGCAGCGGCGCAGACCGAGGATCCTGCGCGCCTTAATGCACGCGCTGGTTGCTCAGTTTCGGTGGCAGGGCGACAGGCGTCAGCACCGGTTGCCCGGAGAAAAACGCCATCAGGTTTTTGCCGACCAGTTCGACAGTGCCTTGCGTGGCTTCAGGGGACAGCCCGGCGACGTGGGGAGTCAGCACAACGTTGCTGAGGTGTTTCAGGGCATCAGGCACTTCCGGTTCGTGATCGAACACGTCCAGCGCTGCGCCGGCGATACGACGTTGTTCGAGTGCAGTGATCAGGTCTGCCGTTGCGATAACGCTGGCGCGGGCGATGTTGACGATAAATCCCTTGGGGCCGAGGGCATCGAGCACGGCTCGCGTGACCAGATGTTGAGTAGCAATGCCACCCGGCGTGGCAACGACCAGAAAGTCCGAGGCTCGCGCCAGATCGGTCGGTGTCGAGCAGAACGCATAAGCGACGTCACTGCGCACCTGGCGGTTGTGGTAGCTGATCTGCATGTCGAAACCCAGCTCCGCACGCTTGGCAATCGCCATGCCCACCGCGCCCAGCCCGAGGATGCCCAGACGCTTGCCGGCCAGCGACGGGCGCATGATTTTCGGCCATTCACCGCGGCGCACGGCGGCATCGCAGCGCGGGATGTCGCGGACCAATGCCAGCAGCAATGCCATCGCATGATCGGCCACTGACGAGGCATTGACTCCGGCGCCATTGGTGACGGTGATCCCGCGGTCACTGGCTGCTTGCAGATCGACCTGTTCATAACCGGCGCCGATCACCGTGATGATTTTCAGGGCGGGCAGGGCGCTGATCTCTTGCGCAGTCAGGCCCAGCGGGCCACGAGTCAGCACGGCGTCGACGCGACTGCCATGGGTGGCGATGGCTTGCGCGCGTTCGGCTGGCGTTGGTGCAAGGATCAGGTGGAATCCCTGATGCTCAAGAATCGGCAGATAGTCATTGATCGTTTCAACCAGTACCAGAACGGTTGCGGGCATTGCGCGGCTCCTGTGATTGGCGGCGGGTGGGTCGCGAAAGTCGACTCAGAGTGCTGAATCCGCAGCGGCTTGGCAATCGTTGCATTCAAGCAGTGGTGCTTTGATTCTGGACGGGTTCGTGGAACAAGCAAGTACGCAGGCATGGCGCACGACCCATCAGCTGACGTATTGCGCAACACCATTACCGAACGACCAGTTCTCTTTCTTTACCTCCAGCAGATTGATGAACACATCCTCCAAGCGAATACCCAGTTGCGCATGCAGGCGCTCGGCAATGGTTTTGAACAGCAATTGTTTCTTTTCCACGCTGCGCCCTTCGCTGATGGTGATCTGGATGAACACCACGCCGTCGCTGCGCTGGATGCCGAGGTATTGCGGGTCATAAACGAAATGCTGGGCGTCATGTTCGTTGAGAATCTGGAAGTTGTCGTGCTCGGGCACATCGATACAGCTGCGCAGAGCGGCGTAGATCTGTTCGCCGATGCGCTTGGCGAAAGTGGGATCGGGATTTTGCTGGATGTCGACGCGGACCAGTGGCATGGGGGCTCCTTGGGTTATGGCTTCTCACACGCTAGATCAAGGTCAGGGTTCTGGCAGGTAATTGGTCTGGAATATTGCAAATTCCGTGTATGAGGCGGCTTACGTGACTCGCGGATTTTGCCTACGGGAATGGCAGATGCGTCTGCTGGTCAGCACCCGTATGGATGCGAAATCATCACGCCTCAGAGCAGCTTGCGCGATAGCTGCCACCAGCCAGGGAAGGCGAATGCTTCAAAACGACCGGGAAAACCTCGAACTGGACAAGCTGATGAATGAAATACGCAAGCTTGTGGCCGAGAGGAAAAAACTTGTGGCGGAAGAAAAAAAGATGAAATGGGAAACCTATTTCTACCCGGTTGCGGTAGTGGCCGGAATGTTGACCGCGACAGCGGCCTTGATCGGCCTTTCGCTCAAGTTATGAATGTGCGCGTTTCGCTCTATCCAACCCGTTACCCGCGAATAAGGAAATCACCATGAGTACGTTCGACCGACAAGCCATGATTGACCGTTCCGATCGAGAGCACGACGAGTACGTAGAAAGGTTACGCCTCAAGCAGCGAGGCGACATCGTTCCGATCCTCGCATTGCTGAGTCTTGCCTTGCTTTGCATGTCGTTTGGCTTTCTGGTCGCTCGATTGATCTGATCGTTCCGGCTGCGCACGGTGCCGGAAAAACTGCCAGAAAACGACATGCAGCGTAGCTGGGAGCGGCAAAAAGCATTCCGAAAACGACTCCCCATCGGTCTGCTCCGCACAACCATTCCTCAGCTAAGTCTTTGCTTGCATTGATTTATCACGGAGAATCGCGCCCCTGTTTCGGCCGGAGCATGTCTGTCGGTTTTTTCCGACGCGTCCTGACCGAGTGGCAAGTGACCGGAATGCGGAGATCCGACCGGATGAATGATCAGGCCAATAGCCTCGAAAAGCGCTTCGACGCAGCAGCACCCGCTGAACTTTCGAGCTGGAATCGCCAGGACACCACCTGGATGCTGGGACTGTTTGGGACGGCCATTGGCGCCGGCACCCTGTTTTTGCCGATCAACGCAGGGCTGGGGGGCTTCTGGCCGCTGGTGATCCTCGCGCTGCTGGCCTTCCCGATGACGTTTTACGCGCACCGTGGCCTGACCCGTTTTGTGCTGTCCGGTCGCGAAGGTGCCGATATTACCGAAGTGGTCGAGCAGCATTTCGGTATCAAGGCCGGTGCCTTGATCACGCTGCTGTACTTCTTTGCCATCTTCCCGATCCTGTTGATCTACAGTGTCGGCCTGACCAACACGGTCGCCAGTTTCCTCGAACACCAACTGCACATCACGCCGCCGCCGCGCGCGTTGCTGTCGTTCGTGCTGATTCTCGGGCTGCTGGCCGTGGTACGTTGCGGTGAGCAGGCGATCGTCAAAGCCATGAGCCTGATGGTCTATCCGTTCATCGTTGCGCTGCTGTTCCTCGCCGTGTACCTGATTCCGCACTGGAACGGCGGCATCCTCGCCACCGCCTCGCAAGTGCCGGCGCCGTCAGCGCTGCTGCATACGCTGTGGCTGGCGATTACGGTGATGGTGTTCTCGTTCAACCATTCGCCGATCATCTCGGCGTTCGCGATGGACCAGAAGCGTCGTTACGGTGTGCACGCCGACGAGCGCAGCTCACAGATCCTCGCGCGCGCTCATGCATTGATGGTCATTTTGGTGCTGTTCTTCGTATTCAGTTGCGTGCTGACCCTGTCGCCAGAGCAACTGGCTGAGGCGAAAGAGCAGAATCTTTCGATCCTGTCGTACCTGGCCAACCACTTCAGCAACCCGACCATCGAGTTTGCGGCGCCGTTGATTGCGTTTGTGGCGATCTCCAAGTCGTTCCTCGGTCATTACATCGGGGCCAGCGAAGGCCTCAAGGGCCTGATCGTCAAGAGCGGGAGGCGTCCGGGCGCCAAGGCGCTGGATCGCATCGTGGCGGCGTTCATGCTGGTGATCTGCTGGATCGTCGCAACGCTTGATCCGAGCATCCTGGGCATGATCGAAACCGTCGGTGGGCCGGTGATTGCGGCGATTCTGTTCCTGATGCCGATGTACGCGATTCGCAAGGTGCCAGCGATGGCGCGCTATCGCGGTCAGGCGTCGAACGTGTTTGTTACCGCGGTCGGGCTGGTGGCGATTTCGGCGCTGGTTTACAAGCTGGCTGTGTAATCACTGATCGTTCCCACGCTCTGCGTGGGAATGCCTCTTGTGACGCTCTGCGTCACGCTTGGGGACGCAGAGCGTCCGGGGCTGCGTTCCAACGCGGAGCGTGGGAACGATCAAAAAAAACGCCGCTCATCTCACGATGGGCGGCGTTTTTTATTGCCTTGCAGCGTTAGGCTTGAACGACCGGTATCTTGGCGTTCGCAGCAGCTTCACGGAACTCGGCGATCTGGTCGAAGGACAGGTAGCGGTAGACATCGGCCGCCATGCTGTCGATCTTGCCAGCGTATTCCATGTACTCCTCGACGGTCGGCAGGCGACCCAGGATCGAAGCAACGGACGCCAGCTCGGCCGAGGCCAGGTAGACGTTCGCGCCGTCGCCCAGACGGTTCGGGAAGTTACGGGTCGACGTCGACACCACGGTGCTGTTCGGCTCAACGCGTGCCTGGTTACCCATGCACAGCGAGCAGCCTGGCATTTCCATGCGTGCGCCAGCCTTGCCGTAGATGCCGTAGTAGCCTTCTTCGGTCAGTTGGTGAGCGTCCATCTTGGTCGGCGGCGACAGCCACAGACGGGTTGGCAGCTGACCCTTGACCTGATCCAGCAGTTTACCGGCAGCGCGGAAGTGACCGATGTTGGTCATGCACGAACCGATGAACACTTCGTCGATTTTCTCGCCAGCAACGCTGGACAGCAGACGGGCGTCGTCCGGATCGTTCGGCGCGCAGAGCACAGGCTCGTTGATCTCGGCCAGATCGATTTCGATGACTTCGGCGTATTCGGCGTCGGCATCGGCTTCCATCAGCTCAGGATTGGCGATCCAGGCTTCCATCGCTTGAGCGCGGCGTTCCAGGGTACGCGCATCGCCGTAGCCTTCGCCGATCATCCAGCGCAGCAGGGTGATGTTGGACTGCAGGTACTCGGTGATCGACTCTTTCGACAGCTTGATGGTGCAACCGGCAGCCGAACGTTCGGCCGAGGCGTCGGACAGTTCGAACGCCTGCTCCAGGGTCAGCCCTTCCAGGCCTTCGATTTCCAGGATGCGGCCGGAGAAGGCGTTTTTCTTGCCTTTCTTCTCGACGGTCAGCAGACCGTTCTGGATAGCGAAGTACGGAATGGCATGAACCAGGTCACGCAGGGTGATGCCAGGTTTCATCTTGCCTTTGAAACGCACCAGGATCGATTCCGGCATGTCCAGCGGCATTACACCAGTGGCAGCGGCGAACGCGACCAGACCGGAACCGGCCGGGAACGAGATGCCCATCGGGAAACGGGTGTGCGAGTCACCACCGGTACCGACGGTGTCCGGCAGCAGCATGCGGTTCAGCCACGAGTGGATGATGCCGTCGCCCGGACGCAGGGAAACCCCGCCGCGGGTCATGATGAAGTCAGGCAGGGTGTGGTGGGTGGTCACGTCGATCGGCTTTGGATAGGCCGCGGTGTGGCAGAACGACTGCATCACCAGATCAGCGGAGAAGCCCAGGCACGCCAGGTCTTTCAGTTCGTCACGGGTCATGGGACCGGTGGTGTCCTGAGAACCCACGGTGGTCATCTTCGGTTCGCAGTAGGTGCCAGGACGCACGCCCTGGCCTTCTGCCAGACCGCAGGCCTTGCCGACCATTTTCTGCGCCAGGGTGAAACCCTTGGTGCTTTCAGCCGGAGCTTCCGGCTTCTTGAACAGGTCGAACGCTGGCAGACCCAGCTCGGCGCGAGCCTTCTCGGTCAGGCCACGGCCGATGATCAGCGGGATACGACCGCCGGCACGGACTTCGTCCAGCAGCACCGGGGTTTTCATTTCGAAAGTGGTGATGACTTCGTCGGTACCGTGCTTGCAGACTTTGCCAGCGTGCGGGTACAGGTCGATCACGTCGCCCATGTTCATGTTCGACACGTCGAACTCGATCGGCAGGGCGCCGGCATCTTCCATGGTGTTGTAGAAGATCGGAGCGATCTTGCTGCCGAAGCAGAAACCGCCAGCGCGCTTGTTCGGCACGTACGGGATGTCGTCGCCGAAGAACCACAGCACCGAGTTGGTGGCCGATTTACGCGAGGAACCGGTACCGACCACGTCACCGACGTAGGCGATCGGGAAGCCCTGGCCGCGCATTTCTTCGATCTGCTTCATCGGGCCGGTCTTGCCTTGCTCGTCCGGAACGATGCCGTCACGGGCCATTTTCAGCATGGCCAGCGCGTGCAGCGGGATGTCAGGACGCGACCAGGCGTCTGGCGCAGGGGAGAGGTCGTCGGTGTTGGTTTCGCCGGTGACCTTGAATACGCGCAGGCTGATCTTGTCGGCCAGGACCGGGCGCTTCTTGAACCACTCGCCGTCAGCCCAGGATTGCAGCACGGCCTTGGCGTGAACGTTGCCGTTCTTGGCTTTTTCAGCGACGTCGTGGAAGGCATCGAACATCAGCAGGGTGTGCTTGAGTTCTTCGGCGGCGACTGGCGCCAGCTCGGCGTCGTCCAGCAGTTCAACGAGGGTGACGATGTTGTAGCCGCCCTGCATGGTGCCGAGCAGTTCGACAGCGCGTTTCTTGTCCAGCAGAGGGGAGGTGGCTTCGCCCTTGGCCAGGGCAGACAGGAAACCGGCCTTGACGTAGGCGGCTTCGTCCACTCCAGGTGGTACGCGATTGGTGATCAGGTCAACGAGGAAAGCTTCTTCGCCAGCCGGAGGGTTCTTCAGCAGCTCGATCAGGCCTGCTGTTTGTTCGGCGTTAAGCGGCTGGGGAACGATACCCAGGGCTGCACGCTCTTCGATATGTTTGCGGTAGGCTTCAAGCACAGTTATTACCCTCATCAGTGGTCCCAAATGGGTGTCCGGGACGCTCATCCCGAAATTGCCGTACTCATGCGCCTCACGACGTTGTGGGTCGTTCGGCCAGAATTACCGGCAATTCCTTACAGAAGCTGCTTTCAAAGTTTTACGCCTGCAGAACGGGGAGCTGATGAGGGTTGGCGTTGGGCTTTTCCCCGCTGGAAAAACCCTTCGCCAACACCGCTCTGAAGGAACGACTGTGCTCGTGACGCTTTGAAAACAGCTTCTAACGGACATTGGCGCCTTAAAAGGCTGGCTGATTCTACGGCAAAAAAAATTTAAAGGTAAGTCGCGCTCTATTGGACTTTCGTGGCAATCAGCGCGGCCGGAGCAAACCTGCGACGCCGGCGAGACCTTGCTGTTTGAGGGGTGATCAATGCCCGACAAAGGGCTAACATGCCGGCCTGTTCCGCGTTTCAGTGTTCTGCCCATTTATGCCCAATCAGACCATCAAGACCCCCTGCGTCGGCCTCTGCTCCACCGTTTACGGTGACCTGGTGTGCCGTGGCTGCAAGCGTTTCCACCACGAAGTGATCCATTGGAACGGGTACAACGAGGAGGAAAAGCGTGCGGTGTGGCTGCGTCTGGAGCAGTTGCTGTCACAAGTGATGGCGAGCAAAGTCGAGATCTTCGATCCGGCGCGCCTGCGCGAGCAGCTCGAACAGCGCAAGATCCGCTTCGTACCGCATCAGTCGGAATATTGCTGGGCCTATCAGCTGATTGCCCGGGGGGCGCGGGTGATCATTAATCTTGAGGCGTACGGGATGGTGTTGCTGCCGGAGTTCCGCGACTGGAACCTGCCGGAACTGCGCGATGCCATTGATCGGGAATTCTTCCTGCTGTCGGAAGCGCATTATCAGCGCTACATCGCCCCGGGCTTTCTGAAAGACGCCTTCGGCGCCTGAACAGCAAAAGCTTCGCGAGCAGGCTCGCTCCCACAGGGAAATGCATTCCAGATGTGGGAGCGAGC
>NZ_JAPCIK010000030.1:0-17721 GCF_025910115.1 Pseudomonas sp. RG1 | reverse complement strand
GGTTAATCGTCGGCAGCGTCTGATGTGTATAAGAGACAGGGCTCGCTCCCACAGGGAAATGCATTCCAGATGTGGGAGCGAGCCTGCTCGCGAAAGCGCCAGTCAGGCATGGCAATCCTCAGTGTTTTGCCGTCAGTTCCACCAGATGATCCTCAACCTCCTGCGGCTTGAGCACCAGCACATCGCTTTCCAGCGTATCCAGCACCGCTTCAGCGGTATTGCCGATCAGCGCGCCTGACAAACCGCTGCGCGCCACCGTGCCAATTACCGTTACCGCTGCCTGGAGCTTGTGCGCCATGAACGGGATCAGCACATCTGCCGGGCCTTCCTCAACGTGCAGGTGCTCGTCATCGACATCGAACTCCGCCTGAAACGCCCGGCACTGCTCGCGGTATTTGGCTTCTATGGTCGATTTCAGCTGAAACGTCGGGTCTGCCGCCGAGAGCATCGGCGACGGATGCGCGGTAATCACATGCAGGTGCGCTTTGGCCAGACTGGCGATGTCATAGCCGTGATCGATGATGGTGCTGTGCAAATGCCGATGCTCACCGTCGGCATTGCCGACATCGACCGCAGCCAGGATCACTTTGTCCTTCCACGAACCGGCGGTTTTTACCAGCAGCACCGGGGTAGGGCAGTGGCGCAGAAGCTTCCAGTCGGCCGGGGTCAGCAGGGCCTTTTTCAGCGAGCTGTCGGGAAAATGCTGTTTGATCACCAGGCCGCATCCCTCGGCCTGCTGCACATCGATGATGGTTTCGTGCAGGCTCTCGTTCCACGCCTGTTCGGTGGTCACGCTGTAGCCTTCGGCGAGCAATGCCGCCTTGAGCACGCTGAGCAGGCCGGCGTGGTCATGCTTCTTGTCACACACCAGCAGATGCAGATGGGCCTGGGTGACACCGGCGATCAACTTGGCGCGCTTGAGCGCCAGGCTTTCTGCATGTTCAGGTTCGATGACCACCAGAATGCTGCGAATGGCTTGCATGAGCGGAGTCTCCAGCAAAGAAAAGGCACGGCGTTGCACAACTATAGTTGCTACCCGAACGTCTGCGACTTGATGCATATCAACAGCCGCCGCTGGTGGTCTGCGGGCAGGCCGGTATAATCGGCGCCCTTCGCTCGAACACCTTTTACCGTGAGCCCCATGATCCTTCCCGAAATCCACGAATTCCTTGGCTGCCGCACGCCCGACGCCTGGGTCCAGGCGGCACTGGCCGATCAGGAAACCTTGCTGATCGATCACAAGAACTGCGAGTTCAAGGCCGCCAGCACGGCGCTGAGCCTGATTGCCAAGTACCACGCCCATGTCGACCTGATCAACATGATGTCGCGCCTGGCCCGGGAAGAACTGGTGCACCACGAGCAAGTCATGCGCATCATGAAACGGCGCAAGATCGAGCTGCGTCAGCTGCACGCCGGCCGCTACGCCTCGGGCCTGCGCAAGGTGGTGCGCAGCCACGAACCGGTGAAACTGGTGGATACGCTGGTGGTTGGTGCTTTCATCGAAGCGCGCAGTTGCGAACGCTTTGAAGCATTGGTGCCGCATCTGGACGAAGAACTGGGCAAGTTCTATTTCGGTTTGCTGAAAAGCGAGGCGCGGCACTTTCAGGGTTATCTGAAACTGGCCTATCAGTATGGTGATGCCAAGGATGTCGCGCAGGTGATCGAGCGCGTCCGTGCGGCCGAGCAGGAACTGATCGAATCGCCGGACGAGGAATTCCGCTTCCACAGCGGTGTGCCCGCCTGAATTTGTTAAAAACTCTTAAGAGTATGAAACATCACCGAAAACCGGCCCGAGTGGCCGGTTTTTGCTGTCTGCCGTCATCGCCTGTTCGATGAATGCCAGCATAATATCGGCCCTTCCACGTTTGGCTTGGCAACGGTTGTTATGGATAACCTGGGTTTCGGCAAAGTTCTGCTGGTCGAAGACGATGAGCGTCTCGCCGCACTGATCGCACACTTTTTAGAACAACACGGCTACGAGGTGCGCACGGTTCATCGCGGTGATCTGGCCATGGCTGCGTTCCTGGAATTCAAGCCGAAAGTGCTGGTGCTTGACCTGATGTTGCCGGGGCAGAGCGGTTTGCAGGTCTGCCGGGAAATTCGCAGTGTTTCGGACACGCCGATCGTGATCCTCACCGCCAAGGAAGACGATCTCGATCACATTCTCGGTCTGGAGTCCGGCGCTGACGATTACGTGATCAAACCGATCAAACCGCCGGTATTGCTCGCGCGGCTGCGGGCGTTGCAACGGCGGCAGACGCCGGACACCAGCGTGGTCAGTTTCCTCGAGTTCGGGCAATTGAGCATCGATCGCAGTTGCCGGGAAGTGCGCCTGACCGGTGAGCTGATCGAGCTGACCACCATGGAGTTCGAATTGCTCTGGTTGCTCGCCAGCTCGGCGGGCAAGATTCTTTCCCGCGATGACATTCTCAATCGCATGCGCGGCATTGCCTTCGACGGCCTCAATCGCAGCGTCGACGTCTACATCAGCAAATTGCGCAACAAACTCAAGGACAACCCTCGCGAGCCGGTGTGCATCAAGACCGTGTGGGGCAAGGGCTATCTGTTCAATCCGTTCGCGTGGGAGCTGTAGATGCTGCGCTTGTTCCTCGGCCTGTTTCTGGTGATGACGGTGGGTCTGGTGCTGGCCTTGCAGGCGGTCGAGCACACCTTCAACGCGTTGCTCGACAGCCAGACGCAGGATTACAACCGTGAAGCCGTGCGCGGTCAGGCGTGGTCGCTGGTCGATCATCTGCAAGGCCGCCAGGGTGCCGAGCGTGAGCAGAAACTCGATTCATTGCGTGCGCATTACGGTCTGTCGCTGAGTCTGGTCGAGGCCGATCAACTGGCCCTGACACCGCAGGAAAAAGCCGAGCTCGCGCGGAACCTGTTGGTGATCCGCGACGATTACACGCAATTCATCAGCAACATCGATGGTGGCTCGCAGTTGCTCAGCATCAAGCTGCCGCCAGAGCCGAGCCTGATGCCGTTCTACATCACCGCGGCGTACATGATGCTCGCGGTGTTGATCGGCATCGTGCTTTTTTTCTGGGTGCGTCCACACTGGCGCGATCTGGAAAAGCTGCGGCTGGCGGCCGAGCGTTTCGGCGACAACGATCTGTCGGTGCGCATCCAGTTGTCGCGGCGCTCGAACATCCGCGATCTGGCCGAGCACTTCAATCTGATGGCGGCGCGCATCGAGGGCTTGATCGCCAACCAGCGCGAACTGACCAACGCCGTGTCCCACGAATTGCGCACACCGATTGCGCGGCTGTCGTTCGAACTTGATCAGCTCAAACAGCTACCGGACGCCAGCGAGAACCGCGAGCTGATCGCCGACATGTATGCCGACCTTGGTGAGCTGGAGGAGATGGTCTCGGAATTGCTGACCTACGCCAGCCTCGAGCACGGCGCGACAGTGATCAAACGGGAGAATATTCACGCGGCCGATTGGCTAGACAGCGTCGTCGGCAGTGTGGCGCTTGAGGCCGAAGCAGTGGGCGTGCAGTTGTCGATCGCCGGTTGCCAGGTCGACACGGTAAGCATCGAACCGCGCTTCATGGCGCGGGCGGTGATCAACCTTTTGCGCAATGCCATTCGCTATGCCGAACAGCGTGTCGAGGTGTCGCTGCTGCGCAATGGCGATGACTATGAAGTACGGGTCAGCGATGACGGCCCGGGTGTGCCGCTGGAGGGACGGGAGAAAATCTTCGAGCCGTTTTCGCGCCTGGATGCCAGCCGGGATCGGCGCACCGGTGGTTTTGGGTTGGGCCTGGCGCTGGTGCGGCGGGTGTCGCAGTCCCATGGCGGGCAGGTTGAAGTTGGCGATTCGGTGTGGGGTGGGGCGCTGTTCAGGATGACTTGGGCGCATCTGGACTGATTGATATTGCCTGACCCGGCCCCTTCGCAAGCAGGCTCGCTCCCACAGGTAATCGCAATCCAAATGTGGGAGCGAGCCTGCTCGCGAAGGGCGCGGTGTTCAGCGAGTCACACCGAGTCGCTCATGCCGCTGGGCGATCGATTCTTCGGGATATACATCAAACTGCTGATCCTTCGGCTTCGCCTCGACTTCAACCCACGGCGCTTTCGAACCTAGCATCAGATGTGTGCGTTCCGGCGGCACCGGCAGCGGCGTATCGATCGCCGAGGCGAATGGATGAATCAGCTCTGGCCACTCCGGGCTGAACAGCCACAGGCCGCTGCCGCACAGTGAGCAGAAGTGGCGCTCGGCGCTGCTGCGATGGGCGCGTTTATCGCCTTCAGCTTTCATCTTCGCGTGATAGATGCTGATGTTTTTGCGTCCGCGAACCTTGAGAGTGGTCGCGTCGCCGCCAAGGTTGATCGCATAACCGCCGCCGCCCTGGGTCTTGCGGCAGATCGAGCAATAGCAGCGTTGATAGGGATAAGGATGGGCGCTGTCGAGGCTGAACGTGACTTCGCCGCAATGGCAGGAGCCTTCGAGGTGCATGGTGCTCTCCCGTGTCTAATGGTCCGCTTCAGCCTAGAACATTCTGCCTGATGCTTGCCGGTGTGATGCGACCGGCGGGCGCAGCGTCTAGCCCCAGTGTCCCCGCGATCCCATGGGGCGAGACTTTCGGAACCCGGCATGCAAGCGCTGTTGAACGAGATCCTTGACGCGGTCCGGCCCCTTATCGGGCAGGGCAAAGTTGCTGACTATATTCCCGCCCTCGGCACGGTGCCGGCCAACCAGTTGGGCATCGCCGTGTACAGTAACGACGGCGAAATGTATTGCGCCGGCGACGCTGAAACGCCGTTCTCGGTGCAGAGTATTTCCAAGGTATTCAGCCTGGTGCAGGCCATCGATCACTCCGGCGAAGCGATCTGGGAACGGCTTGGCCACGAGCCTTCTGGCCAGCCGTTCAACTCGCTGGTGCAACTGGAATTCGAGCGCGGCCGCCCGCGCAATCCGTTCATCAATGCCGGTGCGCTGGTGATCTGCGACATCAACCAGTCGCGCTTCGCCGCGCCGACACTGTCGATGCGCGACTTCGTCCGGCGTCTGTCCGGCAACCCGCAAATCATGATCGACGGCAAGGTCGCCGACTCCGAATACCAGCACCGCGCGCGCAATGCGGCGATGGCGTATTTGATGCAGTCTTTCGGCAACTTTCACAACGATGTCGAAACGGTGTTGCGCAGCTATTTCAGCCACTGCGCGCTGCGCATGAACTGCATCGATCTGGCCCGGGCGTTCTGCTTTCTGGCCAATGACGGGTTCTGCAAGCACAGCGGCGAGCAGATCCTGACGCGCCGCCAGACCCAGCAGGTCAACTCGATCATGGCCACCAGCGGTTTGTACGACGAGGCGGGCAATTTCGCCTATCGCGTCGGCCTGCCGGGCAAGAGCGGGGTCGGCGGCGGCATCGTTGCGGTGGTGCCGGGGCAGTTCAGCGTGTGCGTGTGGTCGCCGGAGCTGAATGCGGCCGGCAACTCGCTGGCGGGGATGGCGGCGCTGGAACTGCTGAGCTCGCGGATTGGCTGGTCGGTGTTCTGACCCACCGGAACACCACATGACCCTGTGGGAGCTGGCTTGTCAGCGATGAGGCCCTGTCAGTCACTATAAATTTGCCTGAACCACCGCTATCGCTGGCAAGCCAGCTCCCACAGGTTTCTTTAGTGTTTGAGGAGGTGTATTTCAGCCAGTAATCCGCTACATTTTCCGGCCGCCCTCTGCATGGTGAATCCGCTTCATGTCTCTTGCGCTCGAACGTCTAGTCGCTGGCACGCCGATCCCTTTCGCTGGTAACCGCGTCACCGTGGTCAGCCCCGAACTGGCCGCGCGGTTTCAGCCCGGTGACCATCTGCTGGTCGAGCAGGTCAGTGGCGAGTTGTTGCTGATCCCCGTGGCTGATCAACAGGCCGCCTCGGTGGCAATCGAGCGTGCGGCTGCGGCATTCACAGCGTTGTCGGCGGTGTCCGATGAAGCCATCAGCCGGTTCTTCGATCTGTTTGCTCAGCGCCTGGAAAGTCCTGAATGCTGGACGCAGATCGAAGCCGCCAACCGCGCCGACATCGAACGGGCCAAGGCGCGCGGTCGCTCGACCACACGCTTGCTCGCTGATGAACGCATGCGCCGCGACATGATCGCCGGGCTGCGCGCCTGGCGTGATGCGCCACCGACCCGGGGCAAAGTGATCAGCAGTGTCGAGCACGATGGCTGGAAGGTTGAGCAAGTGGTCTCGCCGCTGGGCATCGTCGCGTTTGTCTTCGAAGGCCGACCCAACGTATTTGCCGACGCCGCCGGGGTGTTGCGCACCGGTAATACGGCTGTGCTGCGCATCGGCAGCGATGCGTTGGGCACTGCGCAAGCCATCGTCACTCACGCCTTGAACCCGGCGCTGGCCGAAGCCGGTTTGCCGGTGGGGGCGGTGTCGTTGGTCGAAAGTGTCAATCATGCTGCCGGTTGGGCGATGTTTGCCGATCGGCGTCTGTCGCTGGCGGTGGCGCGCGGCTCGGGCCGTGCGGTCAGTCAGTTGGGCAGCATTGCTCAGCAGGCCGGCACTGCCGTCAGCCTGCACGGCACCGGCGGCGCGTGGCTGATCGCCGACCGTGACGCCGACGCCACTCGCTTCGCGGCAGTGGTGCGCAACTCGCTGGACCGCAAGGTCTGCAACACCCTGAACGTCTGCCTGATTCAGCGCGAACGCGCCGATGAGCTGGTGCCGCTGTTCCTCGATGCCTTGAAAGACGCCGGTACTGCGCGCGGCCAAGGCTGCAAATTGCACATCGTCGCGGGCAGTGAAAGTTGCCTGCCAAGCGAATGGCAGAACGCAACGGTCGAGGTTTATCGCGCCGAGGGTTACCAGACCGAAGCGCTGGCCGAGTCTTTGCCCGAGTCGGAGCTGGGTCGCGAGTGGGAATGGGAAGAAACCCCGGAAGTCAGCCTGATGATTGTCGACGATCTGGATCAGGCGATTGCGCTCTTCAACCGCTACAGCCCGCAATTCACCGTGTCGTTGATCAGCGAGGCGGCGGCGGTTCAGGAACGTTTCTACAACGCGGTGAATGCCCCGTTCGTAGGCAACGGCATCACCCGTTGGGTCGATGGCCAGTACGCGTTGAACAAGCCTGAGCTGGGTCTTTCGAACTGGGAGAGCGGGCGCCTGTTTGCGCGCAGCGCGATTCTTTCCGGCGATGGCGTGTTTACCGTGCGTAGCCGGATGACTCAGGTTGATCTCACGGTGAAACGCTGACTTGAAACCCGGACCGTGCCGTGTAGGAGCTGCCGAAGGCTGCGATCTTTTGATCTGATCGTTCCCACGCTCCGCGTGGGAATGCCTCTAGGGACGCTCCGCGTCCAGTGACGCAGAGCGTCACGGGCTGCGTTCCCACGCGGAGCGTGGGAACGATCATCGGCCGGGGCGTCAGGCTGCGTTGGAAGTCTTAGCGCTGATCGCGCAAGTCTCAGGCCGCTCGACCAGCGGCACAAAGGTGCGGCGATCGGAAGAGAGCGCGTCGATCGAACCGGTTTCGATGTCATACACCCAGCCATGCAGATTCAGCCGCCCTTGCTCCTGGGCCAGGCGAACGCTCGGATGGGTCTGAATATTTGCCAGTTGCGCAATCACGTTCTCGCGCACCATCGAGCTCAATTTCGCCGCGTCGCTGCCATGCGCGCGCGCTTCGTTCATTACCTTCGCCGACTCGGCATGCTGCAGCCAGCCGCTGACGGCGGGCAGGTGATCCATGCATTTGCACTGGGCAATCGCCGTCATTGCGCCGCAATCGGAGTGGCCGCAAATCACGATATCGGTTACCCCCAGTACCGCCACCGCATACTCCACCGTCGCCGAGACCCCGCCCGGATGCGGGCTGTAGGAGGGCACGATATTGCCGGCGTTACGGATCACGAACAGTTCGCCGGGCTCTTGCTGGGTCAGCAGCTCAGGCACCACGCGACTGTCGGAACAGGTGATGAACAGCGTGCCGGGTTGCTGAGTCGTGGCCAGATGTTTGAACAGTTCGCTGCGTTGCGGGAAGGCTTCGTTCTGGAATTTCAGGAAGCCGTCGATCAGGGCTTTCATGGGCGTGTCCTCGTGGCAGAAATGAGATGGCCCGCACGCAGGATGCGGGCCGGGCGCATCAGAACGGACGCAGCGGCAGGAACTTGCCGTCGAGGGTCACCACGGCGCGGGAGCCGCCTTCCGGGTCTTCGACTTTCTTGATGTCCAGTTTGAAGTTGATCGCACTGATGATGCCGTCACCGAACTGTTCATGAACCAGCGCTTTCAGCGTGGTGCCGTAGATCTGGATCATTTCGTAAAAACGGTAGATGGTCGGATCGGTCGGCACGCCGCTGAGGCTGCCACGCAAAGGAATGATCTGCAGAGCGGCGACGTCATCGGCGTTGAGGTCAAGCTTGTCGCCGACCACTCGAGCAGCGTTTTCCGGCAGCGGATGCTGGCCGAGCAGGGCGGCGGTGACGTAGGCCAGGCTGAGGCCGGTGCCGTCAGCAAGATCCTGCCACGACAGATCTTTTTTCGCCTTGGCGTCGAGAACGCGGGTAGTCAGGGCGAGGCTGTTGTCGTTGTAGGCGTGGGACTGTTGCATGGTGTCACTCCTTTCAGGGGTTGGCTTGCTGTGTGTGGAAGCAATGTTGCGCCGGTCGATTCATAGCGTCCAAGATCGATATACAATGCTTCGCATAAGCCCTGCCTATAGATGGTGTCCTCATGCTGTTGCGACATTTGCGTTATTTGCTCGCCGTTGCCGATCACGGTGGCTTCACCCGCGCCGCCGAAGCGCTGCACGTGTCGCAGCCGACCCTGTCGCAACAGATCCGGCAATTGGAAGAGACCCTCGGCGTGAGCCTGTTCGATCGCACCTCACGCACGGTGAAGCCGACGGATGCCGGCGTGGCTTACATCGAGTGCGCGCGGCGCGTGCTGGTGGAGCTGGAGGCCGGGCAGCGCGCCTTGCACGACGTGAAGGACTTGTCCCGCGGCACCCTGCGCCTGGCGATGACGCCGACGTTCATGGCGTATCTGGTCGGGCCACTGGTGCGCGACTACGGGGCACGGTTTCCCGGGATTCATCTGGAGATCTTCGAGTTGTCGATGGACGACATCGAGGCCGGGCTGGCGGATGACTCGCTGGATGTCGCGATCGCGTTTACCCCGGTGCGCAATGCCGATATCGAATGCATACCGGCGTTTACCGAGACGCTGGGGATCATGGTCGGGCCTGGGCATCCGCTCTATGACAGCCCTTCGGTGTTGACGTCGACGGAATTGGCTTCAATGGACTTCGCCTTGCTGGCGCCGGGCTTCATTACGCGGTTATTGGTGGATGAGTATTTCCGTGAGCAGGGGATTACGCCGCAGGTGCGGATTGAAGTGAATTCGGTGAGTACGCTGCTGGAAGTGGTGCGGCATGCGCCGCTGGCGACCATGCTGCCCGAGGCGATTGCCAGCGAAGACCGCGCATTGCGCCGCTTGCGGGTCGAAGGCGAGGCGCCACAGCGTGGCGCGGCGTTGTTGCGGCGCAGAAATAATTATCACGGTGCGGCGGCGTTGGCGTTTGTGGAGCTGGTGCTCGGCATGAAAAGCCCCTCACCCTAACCCTCTCCCAGCGGGAGAGGGGACTGACCGAGGTGTTTGGTCAAGTTACTCCGACCTGAACGAGCTTCGTTGACTCATAATCGCCACGGTCATTCAGGTCTACGGTTGAGCTGAGGCAACTCGGTCGGCTCCCTCTCCCTCGGGAGAGGGCTGGGGTGAGGGGCGACGGGGGCACTCACGCCGCAAAACTCAAAAGAACAACAAAGGGCCTGCTCCCAATCGGAAGCAGGCCCTTAGTTAAACAACCTACAACTCAATACAACCGATCAATCACCCGAACTTCATTCTGATTCTGCATCGAATCCCACGCCTGTTTCAGCGTCTGCAGCACACTGCCAATGAAGTCCTTGTCGGCCGCAGCCTTCTTGCCGACATAACCGTGGCCGCGGCGGTACATCTTCAGGCGGGCCAGCAGGTTCTGGTGGTTGCGGTCGAATTCCTCTTCGCCAGCGTGAGGCGACAGGCAGTCAATGTGTACCTGCCCAGACTTGCTGATCCAGAGAATATGGCTGTCGTGGCTGTCTTTCTGCGCCGCGAACATACGCGCCAGTTCTTCGATGGTGGGTTGATTGTTCAGATTCATTGTTATGCCCCTTGACCAGTCTGGTGATCTTTCAAAGTTGATTCGCTAATACAGGTAGCCCATCGGTTAGTTGATCCCTGGCACCGAAACCAGGACGTCAGCGCTCGCCCGTATGAAGTACGGGGTCATGCATCTGTTGCATGTAGTCGTGTTGAATAACTGCTACGCAATAGCGTCACAACGAGGAGAAGCAGCGAAAACCGGGAGGCTCCTTGACGACAATCCAGTGTCGGCCACAAGGCGTCTTGAGAATTTTCGCCAGCGCTTCTCGTCCTTGTACTGGACGTTCAGGCCAGGTCAGCTTCTTCAATCTGCCTTGTGGGCAGCGTGTATCCGGAAAAAACAACTCGGCGGTCAGACGAGTTTGCTCAAGCGTGTTACCAGTGCTCCCGATCGGGGAACGTCTTCATCATGCAAAAGCAAAACGATGCCGTCAACGGTTTTGTAGTGATTATTTTCAAGCACTACATATTGTCGGACAAAGCTGTTTTGGAATGAGAAAAGATCCGTTTCAGCAACGTAGAGAAGGGAACCTCAAGGGATTCATCGAGTCGCCGGTCGCGCCGTGCGTTTGCGCGTACCGGCGGTTTTGCTGGCCGTCGACTTGCGCTTTTTCTTCCACGGCGCTGCGGCTTTGCCGGCTGGCGGCGGGCCGCTGATGGTCAGGCTGAGAGCTGAGCAGCGGCTGACCTGCTTGCTCATCCACGCGGCCTGTTTGGTGACGAATTCTTCCAGACTCATCTCGCCGCTCTGCACCATGTCCAGCGCCTGTTCCCAGATCGCCGTAGTGCCAGGATCGGCGATCGCGCGCGGCACCGCATCGATCAGGCTGAACGCCGCAGGTGTCGCCGCCAGCGCCTTGCCGTTCTTCACCAGATAACCACGATCCAGCAGCCCTTGGATGATCGATGCGCGGGTAGCTTCGGTGCCGATGCCGGTGGTGTCCTTGAGTTTCTGTTTGAGCAGCGGGTCCTCGACAAGTTTGGCGACGTTCTTCATCGCCTTGATCAGATCGCCTTCGGTGTAGGGTTTTGGCGGTTGCGTCCAAAGATCCTTGAGATTCACCTTTGCCACAGCGCATTCGACGCCCTGGCTGAGGGTCGGCAAGGTTTGCGGCGCGGGGGCTTCGCGGCCCTTGGCCGGGGCCAATGCCTCTGGCAGTGCACGCTTCCAGCCCGCTTCGATGATCTGCTTGCCCACCGCGCGCAGGGCCTGCCCGTTGCAGTCGAAATCGGCCTGGGTGCGATCATATTCGTGATTGGGCAGGAACTGCGCCAGGTAGCGCGCGCGAATCAACGTGTACACCGCGCGATGTTTGCCGGTCAGGCGTTCAAGATTCTTCGCGGCGATGGTGGGAATGATGCCGTGGTGAGCGCTGACCTTGGCGTCATTCCAGGCTCGCGAGCGCCGCTGCGGTTCGAGAAAACCCTGCAACACTTCAAGGCTCGGATCGGCCTGACGCAATGCGGTGAGGATCGATGGCGCCTCACTGTGTTGGCTCAACGGCAGAAAGCCGCAATCACTGCGCGGATAGGTGATGACTTTGTAGGTTTCGTAAAGGGCCTGTGCGATGTCGAGGGTCTCCTGCGCGCCAAGGCCAAGCTTTTTCGAGCAGACTTCCTGCAAGGTGCCGAGATCAAAGGGCAGGGGCGCCACTTCGCGCATGCGCTCGGTTTTCAGCTTGATCACCCGTGCGCTGTCTGCACTGCTGATCGCCGCCGCTGTTTGTTGCGCCAACGCCTGATTCAGGCAGCGATCCTGATCATCACAAGCGTCCGCTGGTGCGCGCCATTGCGCGGTAAACGCCGTGCCGTTGTGCAGCAAATCCACGTCGATTGCCCAGAACGGTACGGGGACGAAATCGGCGATGCTGCGGTCGCGATCGACCACCAATCGCAGGGTCGGCGTCTGTACTCGTCCTACCGGCAACACGCCCTGATAACCCGATTGACGGCCCAGCAAGGTGAACAACCGGCTCATGTTCATGCCGATCAGCCAGTCCGCCCGCGAACGGCCCAGCGCCGAGTGATACAGGCTGAAGGTTTCGGCTCCCGGTTTCAGCGCGGCCAAGGCCTTGCGAATCGATGCCTCGTCCAGCGCCGACAGCCACAAGCGGCGGATCGGCCCGCGATAGCGGCAGTGCTCGACCAGTTCCCGGGCGATCATCTCGCCCTCACGGTCGGCGTCGGTGGCGATGATCAGTTCGCTGGCCTCGCCAAGCAGACGCTTCACCGCTTTATACTGGTTGGCGGTGCGCGGCTTGACGGTCATTTTCCATTTGTCGGGAATGATCGGCAGATCGGCCAGCACCCAGCGCTTGTAGCGCGCGTCGTAGGCGTCCGGCGGCGCTGTTTCGAGCAAATGGCCGATGCACCAGGTCACTGTGACGTCCGTTCCCAACCAGCAGCCGTCGCCGCGCCGTTTGGCGCCGAGCACGGCCGCAATGTCTTTGGCCTGGGAAGGTTTTTCACAGAGGTACAGCCGCATAGCTACCATCGCTGGTTGGTGTGTGGAGAGGGCACAGAATGGCGGGAGTTCGCGGCGGGAGCAACTTTTATCTGTATGGATATACAGATAAAAGCGTTGCAGGAGGTTTAGCCGTTCGGCCGTAATCCAGTCGAACTGCGCAACCATCAGCTATACCTGAACCGGTCTCTTCGCTGTGCTCAGGAGAACCTCATGAAAAGCCCCAGTCCCGTGATCAGCCTGGAACAACTTGCCGGGTGCCTGCTGGTGAAGTTCCACGGCATCCAGGTCGCCGCGTCCTCCCACGCGCTGATCCTCAATGAGGCCAACTATCCGCCGGTGTACTACATCCCGCGCGAAGACATCGACGAAAAATACTTCGCCCGCACCGACACACCAGCTATTGCCCGTACAAGGGCGACGCCAACTATTTCAGCCTGCAAGTGCCCGGACATGAGGGTGCCAACGCGGTGTGGACGTACGAAAACCCGAAGGTCTCCGTCGCACCGATCCGCGACTACGTGGCGTTTTATCCGGACCAGGTGAAATTCGAAGTGATCAAGGCGGACGCCTGAGCAAAAAATGGCGAGAGAATCGCTTCCCTCGCCATTGTGGCAGCGGGTTTTTCAGTTCTTGTCGAGATCGATATTCTTCGTCTCACGCAGACAGATCATCCCCACCACCAGGCTCACCCCGGTGATCAGCACCGGATACCACAGCCCGTAGAAAATATCCCCGGTGTACACCACCAGCGCGAACGACACGGTGGGCAGGAAGCCGCCAAACCAGCCGTTGCCGATGTGATAGGGCAGCGACATCGAGGTGTAGCGAATGCGGGTCGGGAACAGTTCGACCATCAACGCCGCCAGCGGGCCGTAGCACATGGCCGAGATGATGATCAGCGCGACGATCAGGGCGACGATCATCGGTTTGTTGATCTGCTGCATATCGGCTTGTTGCGGGTAGCCGGCGAGGGTGATCGCGCCGCGCAGTGCCGCCTCATCGAAACCATCCAGCTTCACGTCGCCGACACTCACTTGCACGGCGCTGCCCGCAGGCGCAGCGACGCTGGAGTAGGGCAGGCCTTGTTTGACCAGGAAGGTCTTGACCTTGTCGCAGGGGCTGTCGAATTTAGCCTTGCCCACCGGATCGAACTGGAAGGTGCAAGTGGCGGGGTCGGCGAGGACGGTGATCGGTGCCTGACGGCTGGCCTGATCGATCGCCGGGTTGGCGTAGTGGGCCAGGGATTTGAAGATCGGGAAGTACAGCGCGGTGGCCAGCAGCAGGCCGAGCATCAGCACCGGTTTACGCCCGACCTTGTCCGACAGCCAGCCGAAAAAGATAAAGAACGGCGCGCCGATCACCACGCTGATGATCAGCAGACTGTTGGCCACCGCCGGGTCCATTTTCAGGAACTGGGTGAGGAAGAACAGCACATAGAACTGCGCGGCGTAGAAGGTCACTGCTTGCCCGGCGTTGATGCTGAACAGCGCGATCAGCACTACTTTGAGGTTTTCCCATTTGCCGAAGGATTCGCGGATCGGTGCCTTCGAGGTTTTGCCTTCTTCCTTCATTTTCAGATAGGCCGGCGACTCGTGCAGGCTCAGGCGAATCCAGGTGGAAATACCCAACAGGACGATCGACAGCAGGAACGGAATGCGCCAGCCCCACACCTCAAACTGGTCGCCGGTGAAGTAGCGGCAACCGAGCACTACCAGCAGCGAGAGCAGCAGGCCGAGGGTCGCGGTGGATTGAATCCAGCTGGTGTGGAAGCCGCGTTTGCCGATGGGCGCGTGCTCGGCCACGTAGGTCGCCGCACCACCGTATTCGCCACCGAGCGCCAGGCCCTGAAGCATGCGCAGCACCACCAGAATGATCGGCGCGGCGATGCCGATGCTGGCGTAGGTCGGCAGCAGGCCGACGCAGAACGTCGCCACGCCCATCAGAATGATCGTCGCCAGAAAGGTGTATTTGCGTCCGATCATGTCACCCAGACGGCCGAACACCAACGCGCCGAACGGCCGTACGATGAAGCCGGCGGCGAATGCCATCAGCGCGAAGATGAATGCCGTGGTGTCGTTGACCCCGGCGAAAAACTGCTTGCTGATCACCGCCGCGAGGGCGCCGTAGAGGAAGAAGTCATACCACTCGAACACCGTCCCGAGTGATGAAGCGAAGATGACTTTCTGCGTGGCGTTGCTGGTCTCGGCGCTGCCCGCAGCGTCCAGCGGCTGAACGTGTTCTGACATATCGGTATCCCTCACAGTGATTGTTTTTGTTGTTCCACTGGTGTTGCGTGTCCGGTAATGCGCGATGCCTGAGTCTGGTGGTAATTCCTGTGGGAGCGAGCCTGCTCGCGAAAGCTTTTTGTCAGTCAACTTCTAGGCTGAGTGAGCTACCGCATTCGCGAGCAGGCTCGCTCCCACAGGGGAGATATCTGCGGATCTGGACAAAATCAGTTGTGCCGCCTTCTCGGCAATCATCAGCGTAGGCGAACAGGTATTGCCCGAGGTAATTCTCGGCATGATCGACGCATCGGCAACGCGCAGACCCGGCACGCCATGCACGCGCAATTGCGCATCGACCACCGCGTCACCGTCGTTGCCCATGCGACAGGTGCCGACCGGATGGAAAATCGTCGTGCCGATTTTCGCCGCCGCTTCATGCAATTGTTCTTCGCTTTGCAAGCTGTCGCCGGGCAGGTATTCCACCGGTTTGAACGCTTGCAGGGCAGGGGCGCTGACGATGCGCCGGGTCAGGCGAATCGCATCGGCGGCGACACGCAGGTCTTCTGGATGGCTGAGGTAATTGGGCTGAATCAGCGGCGCCGCTTGCGGATCGGCGGAGCGAATCTCGATGCGCCCACGGCTCTGCGGGCGCAGGTCGCACACCGAGGCGGTGAACGCCGGGAAGCTGTGCAACGGCTCGCCAAAGCGCTCCAGCGACAGCGGTTGCACGTGATATTGCAGGTTCGCCGAGGTTTGCTCAGGACCGGAGCGGGCAAACGCGCCCAACTGACTCGGCGCCATCGACAACGGCCCGCTGCGATCGTACAGATAACGCAGGCCCATGCCCATCTTGCCCCACACGCTGCCGGCGATCTGGTTCAGGGTACGGGCGTTTTCCAGCTTGTAGATCAGGCGCAGTTGCAGGTGATCCTGCAGATTGCCGCCGACCCCCGGCAGCTCATGAATCACGCCTATCCCTAAGCGTTCGAGCAGCGGCCGCGGACCGATGCCGGAGCGCTGCAGAATGCTCGGCGAGCCGACCGAGCCGGCGCACAAAACAATCTCCTTGCGCGCCTTGAACTGTCTGGTCTGGCCTTCATGCTGCGCGCTGACTTTCGCCGCGCGGCCGTCCTCCAGCAACACACGATCAACCTCGACGCCGGTCAGCACGGTCAGGTTCGCCCGGCTGCGCAGCGGTTTCAAAAAGGCCTTGGCCGCGTTCCAGCGCACCCCGGCTTTCTGGTTGACCTGAAAGTAGCCGCAGCCCTCGTTGTCGCCCTGGTTGAAGTCATTGATGCTGGCGATGCCGCTTTGCTCGGCGGCGCTGCGAAAGGCATCCAGAATCGGCCACGACAGGCGCTGCTGTTCGACCCGCCATTCACCCTGATCGCCATGAAATTCAGCGCCGCCGGCAAAGTGGTTTTCGCTCTGTTTGAACAGCGGCAGCACGTCTTTCCAGGCCCAGCCCGGATTGCCGGCGGCCGCCCAGCCGTCATAGTCGCCGGCCTGGCCGCGCATGTAGATCATGCCGTTGATCGACGAACAGCCGCCCAGCACCTTGCCGCGCGGATAGCTCAGCGCGCGACCGTTGAGGCCCGGTTGTTGTTCGGTTTTGAAGCACCAGTCGGTGCGCGGGTTACCGATGCAGAACAGGTAACCCACAGGAATATGAATCCAGGCGTAGTTGTCGCGTCCGCCGGCTTCGAGCAGCAACACCCGTTGCTGTGGATCCGCTGAGAGCCGGTTGGCCAGCAAGCAACCGGCGGGGCCGGCGCCGACCACGATGTAGTCGAATTCATCCAGGGACGTGTGCATGCCCTGACCTCGCTTTTTGTTTTTATTGTCGGACACTCTAGTTGTTAGCTTTCGTTAAAAGAATGTTAGTTTTTGCGCAGCCGCTGTGCGTTTTCAAACAGCCCGAAGTGACGACAGCTGACAAGGACCTGCCATGTTCGACTGGAACGACCTGCGCTTTTTTCTCGAGCTGCAACGCAGCGGCCGCCTGCTCACCGCCGCGCGCCGGCTCAACACCACCCACGCGACGGTGGCGCGGCATATTGAATCGATCGAGAAAAGCCTCGGCACGGCGCTGTTCGTCCAGCACGCCCAAGGCTATGAAATGACCCCGGCGGGAGAGGCCCTGCTCAAGCACGCCGAGGCGATGGAAAACGTCGCGCTGCTGGCGCAGGAAGAAATCACCCAGTCCACCGCGCCGCTGGGCAAGATCCGTGTCGGCGTCACCGAAGGCCTTGGCATCAAATTCCTCGCCAGTCGCATGATCGGTCTGTTCGAGCGCTATCCCGGGCTGGAAGTGGAACTGGTTGCCGTACCGCGCTTTGTCAGCATCCTCAACCGCGAAGCGGAAATCAGCATCCACCTCGAACGGCCATCCGCCGACATGCTGGTCACGCGCAAACTCACCGACTATCGACTCGCGTTGTATGCCAGCCAAACCTACCTCGACAACGCACCGCCGCTGCACAGCCGTGAAGATCTGGGCCGGCATGCGTGGATCGGTTACGTTGACGACCTGCTGTTCAGTCAGGAACTGATGTTCCTCAACAGCTTCTGCCGTAGCCCGCGCGTGGTGTTTCACAGCACCAGCGTCATTGCCCAACAGGAAGCGGCGCGCTCGGGATTGGGCATCGCCGTGCTGCCGTGTTACATGGCCGCGTCCGACCCGGATCTGGTGGCGCTGTTGCCGGATGAAAGCATCGAGCGCAGCTACTGGATCAGCACCCGCCGGGAGCTGCATAAATCGGTGCGGCTGCGGGTGGTCTGGGATTATGTGGTGGGGTTGTGTGAGGCCGAGCAGGGGCTGTTGCGCGGTTAAACCTGCCGCATCCAAATCCCCCTGTGGGAG
>NZ_JAPCIK010000003.1:0-117736 GCF_025910115.1 Pseudomonas sp. RG1 | reverse complement strand
GCCTGCTCGCGAAGGCCGCGCCGCGTTTTCAAATGTGTTTGTTGTCCTGTTGGTCAGCAATTTGCATTGGCCCTGAGCACACACAACAAAATGGAGTTCGGGTTCATGCCAATACGTCCGCTGCACAAACTGCTGTACGCCGCCATCGGTCTGGGAATCAGCCTGAGCTCCAGCGCTGCCGATCCGCTGAAGGTCGGTTTCGTCTACATCGGCCCGATCGGTGACCACGGCTGGACGTATCAGCACGAACAGGGGCGCAAGGCCCTGGCGGAAAAACTCGGCACGCAGATCACCACCAACTACGTGGAAAACGTCGCCGAGGGCGCCGACGCCGAGCGGGTGATCCGCAACATGGCCAAGGACAAATATGACCTGATCTTCACCACGTCTTTCGGCTACATGAACCCGACAGTGAAAGTCGCCAAGCAATTCCCCAAGGTCACTTTCGAACACGCCACAGGCTACAAGCAGGACAAGAACCTCGGCACTTACCTGGCGCGCACTTACGAGGGCCGTTACGTCGGCGGTTTCCTCGCGGCGAAGATGACCAAGACCAAGAAGATCGGCTATGTCGCCTCGTTCCCGATTCCGGAAGTGATCCGCGACATCAATGCCATCCAGTTGGCCCTGAACAAGTACAACCCTGGCACCGAAATCAAAGTGGTGTGGGTCAACTCCTGGTTCGATCCGGGCAAGGAAGCCGACGCCGCCAACGCGCTGATCGATCAAGGCGTCGACGTGGTGTTCCAGCACACCGACAGCCCGGCGCCGATTCAGGCTGCCGAACGGCGCGGCGTGTATGCCGTGGGCTACGCCTCGGACATGGCCCACTTCGGCCCGAAAGCGGTGCTGACCTCGATCGTCAACGACTGGGCGCCACACTACATTCAGGCGACGCAGAGCGTGATCGATCACACCTGGAAATCTCAGGATTACTGGGGCGGGTTGAAGGAAGGCACGGTGGAACTGCCGATCAGCGATCTGGTGCCGGCGCCGGTGAAAGCCGAAGCCGAGCAGTTGATCGCCGACATCAAGAGCGGCGCATTGCAGCCGTTTACCGGGCCGATCAAGGATCAGGCCGGTGTAGAAAAAATCCCCGCGGGCGTGAGCGCGACCAATGCGGAACTGGCTTCGATGAATTATTACGTTGAAGGCATGAAGGCCGAGATGCCGAAGTAGTCCCCCGATTCACCACACAAAACCCTGTGGGAGCGAGCCTGCTCGCGAAAGCGGTGTGTCATTAAACAAAAATGTGGTCTGACACTCCCTCTTCGCGAGCTGGCTCGCTCCCACATTGGAAACACAGCGTATTCAAGGATTGTGTATGGATCAGCTTCCGATCATTGATATCAGCCCGCTCTATAGCGACGACGAAAACGCCTGGCCTGCGGTGGCCGAACAAATCGACCAAGCCTGTCGCGAGTGGGGCTTTTTCTACATCAAGGGCCATCCGATCTCGGCGCAACGCATCGACGATCTGCTCGATCACGCCCAGCGCTTCTTCGCCTTGCCCGCCGCAGAAAAACTGAAGATCGACATTACTCAGACCCGCCACCATCGCGGCTACGGCGCGATTGCCACAGAGCAACTGGACCCGGACAAACCCAGCGATCTCAAAGAAACTTTCGACATGGGCCTGCATCTGCCGGACGAACATCCCGAGGTGCTCGCGGAAAAACCTTTGCGCGGCCCCAATCGGCATCCGGCGCAACCCGGCTGGGAAACGCTGATGGAGCAGCATTACCTCGACATGCAGGCGCTGGCGCAAACCCTGTTGCGGGCGATGACCATTGCGCTGGGCATCGAGCGCGACTTCTTCGATTCGCGCTTTGTCGACCCGGTCAGCGTGTTGCGCATGATCCATTATCCGCCGCGTCACACCGCCAGCTCCGCCGAGCAACAAGGTGCCGGCGCCCATACCGATTACGGCTGCATCACCCTGCTCTATCAGGACAGCGCCGGCGGTTTGCAGGTGAAGAACGTCAATGGTGAATGGATCGACGCGCCACCGATTGACGGCACGTTCGTGGTCAACCTCGGCGACATGATGGCGCGCTGGAGCAACGACCGTTATCGCTCGACGCCGCACCGGGTGATCAGCCCGCTGGGCGTGGATCGCTATTCGATGCCGTTCTTCGCCGAACCGCACCCGGACACGCGCATCGAATGCCTGCCCGGCTGCCAGGACGCGCAGCATCCGGCGAAATATCCGACCACCACCTGCGCCGAATTCCTGCTGTCGCGCTTCGCCGATACCTATGCCTATCGTCGCGAGCAAGAGGCGGTTTGATCGATCACCTGGTCAGGTTTTGCCAATTGTTGCGGCCAGCCTCTGTAGAATGCCGGCATTGCACCTGATGAGAAAAGACTATGTACGACTGGCTCAACGCCCTGCCCAAAGCCGAACTGCACCTGCATCTGGAAGGTTCGCTGGAGCCTGAACTGCTGTTCGCCCTGGCCGAACGCAACAAGATCGCCCTGCCGTGGAGCGACGTCGAAACCCTGCGCAAGGCCTACGCCTTCAACAACCTGCAGGAATTTCTCGACCTGTATTACCAGGGCGCCGATGTGCTGCGCACCTCGCAGGATTTCTACGACCTGACCTGGGCCTACCTGCTGCGCTGCAAAGCACAGAACGTGATTCACACCGAACCGTTCTTCGACCCGCAGACCCACACCGACCGGGGCATCCCGTTCGAAGTGGTGCTCAACGGCATCGCCGCCGCGCTCAAGGATGGCGAGACGCAACTGGGCATCAGCAGCGGTTTGATCCTCAGTTTCCTGCGCCACCTCAGCGAAGACGAAGCGCAGAAAACCCTCGATCAGGCGCTGCCGTTCCGTGATGCGTTTGTCGCGGTCGGGCTCGACAGTTCCGAGATGGGCCACCCGCCGAGCAAGTTCAAACGCGTCTTCGATCGCGCCCGCGACGAAGGCTTCCTCACCGTCGCCCACGCCGGTGAAGAAGGCCCGCCGGAATACATCTGGGAAGCCATCGACCTGCTGAAAATCCAGCGCATCGACCATGGCGTGCGCGCCATCGAAGACGAGCGCCTGATGCAGCGGATCATCGACGAGCAGATCCCGCTGACCGTATGCCCGCTGTCGAACACCAAGCTCTGCGTGTTCGATCACATGTCGCAGCACAACATCCTCGACATGCTTGAGCGCGGCGTGAAGGTCACGGTGAACTCCGATGACCCGGCGTATTTCGGCGGGTACGTGACCGAGAACTTCCATGCGCTGCACGAGCATCTGGGCATGACCCAGGATCAGGCCAAGCGCCTGGCGCAGAACAGCCTGGATGCGCGGTTGGTGAAACCGTAAGCAACTGCAAAATCACATCAATACCTGTGGGAGCGGGCTTGCCCGCGATAGCGGATTGTCAGTCAACATAGATGTTGAATTTGCTGGCCCCATCGCGGGCAAGCCCGCTCCCACAGGGTACTGCGTTTATTTGAATAGCTGCGCTTCGGTCAGCTCTTCCAGGGTCTTGCCCCGCGTCTCCATCCCGAACAGCCACACCACGCCCGCCGCAATCGCAAAGCACGCCGCGCCCAGCGCGAACACCCCGCCCTGCCCGGTAATCGGGAACACCAGCCCGGTCACCAGTGGCCCGAGCAGTGAGCCGACGCGGCCGATCGCCGAAGCGAATCCCGAGCCGGTTGCCCGTGCCGAAGTCGGGTACAGCTCCGGGGTGTAGGTGTAGAGCACCGCCCACATGCCGAACAGGAAAAACTGCATCAACAGTCCGGTGCCGATCAGCAACGCGACGTTGCCGCCGAACACCGCGCTCTGCCCATAAAGAAACGCCATCACCCCGCCGCCGAGCAGGGTGACGATGCACACCGGTTTGCGCCCCCAACGCTCGACCAGCCACGCCGCCATGAGGAAGCCGGGAATCCCGCCGAGCGAGATCAGCACGGTGTAATACACCGATTGCGTCACGGCGAAACCCGACTGCTGCAGCAATGCGCTGAGCCAGGAAGTCAGCCCGTAAAAACCCAGCAATGCGAAGAACCACAGACTCCAGATCATCGTCGTGCGCTGGCGATATTGCGGCGACCAGATCTGCTTGAGTGCCGAGAAGAAATTACCCGGTGGCGTCACCGTGCGTGGCAAACGAACCGGTTCCGGTAACGCCGCACCGCCCAGCGAAGCACGCACCCGCGCTTCAATGCCGTTCAACACTTTGTCCGCGTCGGCGTCGCGCCCGGCCTGTTCCAGCCATCGCGGTGACTCAGGGATGAAAAAGCGGATCGCCAGAACGAACACCGCCGGCACCGCCAGTACCAGGAAGATATCGCGCCAGCCAATCAGCGGCAGCAGGAAGTACGAGAGCACACCCGCCGCGACAAAACCCAGCGGCCAGAAGCCGTCCATCAGGGCGATGTAGCGCCCGCGCCGTTGTGCTGGAATCAATTCCGACAGCATCGACTGCGCGATGGGAAACTCCATGCCCATCCCGATTCCGAGCAGGATGCGAAACAGCGTCAGCGTCTCCACCGTCTGCGCCGTCGAACACAGGTAACTGGCCACGCCCCACAACACGATGCTCCACTGAAACACCGGTTTGCGCCCGAAGCGGTCGGCGAGCATTCCCGACAGCGACGCCCCGAGCACCATGCCGAAGAAGCTCGAGCTGGCCAGCAGCCCTGCTTGCGCACTGCTCAGGCCGAACTCGGCTTTGATCGAGCCGAGCAGGAAAGTCATCATCGCCAGATCCATGGAGTCGAAGAAAAACGCCAAGGCAATGATGATGAAAATGACGCGGTGATAACCGCTGAGCGGCAGCCGTTCCAGGCGCTCAGCCGCACTAAAGCGTTGTGTATTCATGTTGTGCTCCCCCATCCGAGAAATCCCCGGATCGAGTGTGCGTCATGGTCATTCAGAGGTCGTACTGGATGCGACCTGTTCACAGCCGTGGACGACGTCAGCCTTCAGCTCATCGCCGAGCAACGCTCTAGAACGCTGTTTCCAGCTCGGTTTCCTTGGCAAAGCGATGGATTTCGCGCTGGCCCGTCGCGGTCAACTGCAAGGCGCGGGAATCGTTGGGCAAGGTCAGCCAGCCGGACTGCATGAACAACTGCAACAGCGCCGCGCCCAGTGAGCCGCCCATGTGCGGACGACGCTCGCTCCAGTCCGGGCAGGCGCAGGCGACCTGCACGTTGCGGTGGGCCAGGGCCTGGATGAACACTCCGCGCTGGGCCAGTCGGGTGGAGCCCTTGTGCGTCACCACCACCCGTTGCTCAAGCTGTTCGATCCAGCCGGCATCGAGCAGGCGCTGATACAGGTCGGCCGCCAAAGTACCGCCCAGATGATCGTCGCAGAACCGCGCGCGCAACAGCGAAGACGGCGCCGCCTGTGGTCTGACCATGGGAGCCGTGCGTTTCAGCGCATCAGGGATTTGCCGTGGCGCGCTGGCAATGGTGGCGCTGGCCAGTGCTTCGATCGCCGCGCCGATTTCCGGTGCCGCCAGGCGAAAGAAGCGTTTGCGCCCACGCATTTCGATGTTCAACAGCCCCCCTGCGGACAGGCGTCCCAGATGCGCACTGGCCGACGACGGCGAGAGCCCGGCCAGCAGCGCCAGCTCTTCGGCTTGCCGGGCCGAGCCATCCATCAACGCCCACATCATCGCGCTGCGCTTGGGGTCGGCCAGCAATGTCGCGATCTGGCTGATGCACGGTGCATGTTCCATATGTTCACTCCCTGTTGAATCGTATCGTCTACCGCTCGGAGACATCCTGGCCGGTTATGGGGCATCGGCCAACACGCGAAAATCGCCCGGGATCGGTGGCAAGGGATGCCACCGACACCAGCTGCTCCGGCACACAACCTGGCAGCAGAAGTAGCAACCGTCACCAAAAGCCGGCAACGCGTTACGGGGTCTGCGCGCCGGGTGTCAGTGCAGGCATGAGGCGGGCGCTAGTATAAGCGGGTTAAGCCAGACGTCCTGCGCCTGGGCCTGGGCAGGTGGCGATTGTTCCTGACAGAAATTTCTCTAATTGCCTGCGACTAATGATCAACTTTGAGGAAACCGGGAAATTGGCTACTCAATTCGGCGCATCGGCTGGCGAGCATCTCCCTCAGCAGGTTCACCGGCTTACTCAATTGTGCGCGATGGGCGCACAACAGATTCAGCGGTGCGCGCTCACACAGCAGTTCCGGCATCAGCACTTTGAGGCGTCCGGCGAGCACATCGGCGCCGACATCCAGCCAGGATTTGTAGGCGATACCGGCACCGGCCACCGCCCATAACCGTACTACGTCGGCGTCATCACTGAAGCGGTCGCCGCTGACGGTCAGGCCGACTTCGCGCTTGCCATCGTGAAAACTCCAATGGTCATGAACACGGCTGCCGAGCATGTACAAAAGGCAGTTGTGCTGGGCCAGTTGCTCAAGCTGGCGCGGTTCGCCATGCCGGGCCAGGTAATCGGGAGATGCGCACAACACGCGGCGATTGTGTGGCGCGATGGGCAAGGCGATCAGGCTGGAATCTTCCGGCTCGCCGTAGCGCAGGGCGATGTCCACCGGTTGCCGGAACAGGTCGGCGATGCGGTCGCCAAGCAGCAGGCGCACCGTCAGTTTCGGGTGTTCACGCTGGAACGCGTCGAGCCACGGCAGCAGCAGATTGCGGCCGAAATCCGAGGGTGCTGACAGTTGCAGAATTCCGCTGACCTGATCCTGTCCGCTGGCGAGCAGTCGACGGCCTTCGTCGAGATTGCTCAGGGCGGCGCGGGCATATTCGAGGAAGCCTTCGCCCTCGGCGGTGAGGCGCAGGCTGCGGGTCGAACGCGCCAGCAGCCGTGCACCGAGTTGTTGCTCAATGCGCTTCAAGGCCGCACTGGCCACCGCCGCAGACATGTCCATCACCCGTGCCGCCGCCGACAGGCTGCCCAGATCCGCCGCGCGGACAAACAACTGCAAGTCATCAAAACGCAGCATGCGCAGCCTCGATTATCAAAAAAATATTGAAAGAGACTGCTCTTTTAGCCGGTTTTATCGCGCAGAGAAATAGCCAATGATGGCCTACAACAAATTCATCCCGATTCTCTGGAGTCCGCGCATGTCCCAGCCCTTTACCGCTATCGCCACCCTGACCGCTAAATCCGGCCAGCAGGACGTTCTCGAACAGGCTCTGCGTGCCCTTGTCGAACCGAGCCGCGCCGAGCCCGGTTGTGGCCAGTACGACCTGCACCGCGACCTTGCCGATCCGCAGGTTTTTTATGTCATCGAACAGTGGGCCAGTGACGAGATTCTTGAGGCGCACAACGCCAGCGCGCATTTTCAGAAGTTTCAGGCCAGCGCCGGCCACACCATCGAACACTTCCAGCTCAAACGCCTCGGCAAAATTGCCTGATTCCTCCTTCTATCAACTGTACGGAGCCACTTATGAAAGCCATTGCCTATTACGCGTCCCTGCCGATCAGCGACACCAAGTCCCTGCAAGACATTGAACTGCCAGAACCGGTCGCCGGCCCGCGCGACCTCTTGGTGGAGGTCAAAGCCATCTCGGTCAACCCGGTCGACACCAAAGTGCGGCAGAACGTGGCACCGGAAAACGGCGCGGCGAAAGTGCTGGGCTGGGACGTTGCCGGTGTGGTCAAGGCTGTAGGCAGCGACGTCACCCTGTTCAAGGCGGGCGACAAGGTGTTCTACGCCGGTTCGATCGCCCGGGCCGGTGGCAATAGCGAGTTGCACGTGGTTGATGAGCGCATCGTCGGCCACATGCCCAAGTCCCTCGGTTTTGCCGAAGCCGCCGCGCTGCCGCTGACCGCGATCACTGCGTGGGAATTGCTCTTCGAGCGCCTGCAAATCAGCGAAGGCAGCAATGATCAAGGCCAGAGCCTGCTGATCGTTGGTGCGGCGGGCGGCGTGGGCTCGATCCTCACTCAATTGGCCAAGCAATTGACCGGCCTGAAAGTCATCGGCACTGCCTCCCGTGCGCAAACCCGTGACTGGGTCAGCGCACTCGGTGCCGATCTGGTCATCGATCACAGCCAGCCGCTGAGCGAAGAATTGAAGCGCGCCGGCATCGCCAGCGTGACCCACGTCGCCAGCCTGACCCAGACCGACCAGCATCTGGCGCAACTGGTCGAAGCCCTCGCGCCGCAAGGCAAGCTGGCGCTGATCGACGATCCGAAGTCCCTCGACATCAGCCTGCTCAAGCGCAAGAGCCTGTCGCTGCACTGGGAGTTCATGTACACCCGCTCGTTGTTCGAAACGCCGGACATGATTGAACAGCACAAGCTGCTCAACCGCGTTGCCGAGCTGATTGACTCCGGCACTTTGAAGACGACTTTGGGCGAGCACTTCGGCGCGATCAACGCGGCAAACCTGCGCCGCGCCCATGAGCTGCTGGAAAGCGGCAAGGCCAAGGGGAAAATTGTTTTAGAAGGTTTCTAAAAAAATAAAGCCTCGCAACCGCTCGTGATGCCAGAGCGGTTGCGGGGCTTTTTGCCGTCAGTCGGTTGCTTGACCCTTGTCACAATTGCGCGGGTATCGAGGTCTACAATCGAAGCCTCTGCGATACATCTTTTACGCAAGGGAGGTCAGCAATGAAGATCCTGATAAAAGAAGTGGCAAAGTCCCAATGGCAAGTGCGCCTGGACCAGCACGTCGTGACCTTTCGCAGTGAAGCCGAGGCTCTGGCCTTCACTCGCACCCTCGAAGCGCGACTCTGCGCGCCCCACCGGATTCCCGAACCCAGCCAGCAGCGCGCCGCCGGCTGAGTTCCAAAGTCGAGCGTTCAGACCTGGGCTTGGGCCAGCGCCCGGGCATTCTGCAAGCGCCGGGTGAGCAGCGCGACGCTCACCACCAGCAAACCACACAGGCTGATGACCATGGCCATCGGCACGGCGCTGCCATCGTGCAACACCCCCACCAACGCGGCGGCACCGGCGGCGATGCTGAATTGCAGGCAACCGAGCATCGCCGACGCACTGCCGGCGCGGGCGCCCTGACCGTTCATTGCGCAAGCCGAGGCGTTGGGAATGATGCAGCCGAGGCTGGCAATGCAGATGAACAGCGGAATCAGCAACGGCCACAATGCCTCTGGACGCATCGCGCTCACCGCCAGCAACGTCAGCCCGGCGAGGAAATACACCCACACCGCGCGCACCAGCAAAAACGCCGGACCACGCTTGGCCAGCAGACGCGCATTGACCTGCGCCACCAGAATGAACCCCGCCGCGTTGGTGCCGAACAGCCAGCCAAAATGCTCGGCGGGTACGCCGTAGAGCTTGATGAACACAAACGGTGAACCGGCGATGTAAGCGAACATGCCGGCGATGGCGATGCCGCCGGTCAGGGCGTGGCCGAGGTAGACCGAATCCTTGACCAGTCGTGCGTACTGGCGCAACGCACCGGACAACGGCTGGCGCGGCACGTGGGCCGGCATGCTTTCCGGCAGACCCAACGCCACCGCCAGACCTGCCGCCGCACTGAATCCGGTGAGGACCAGAAAGATCGACTGCCAACCCGTGGTATTGACCAGCAGACCGCCGAGCATCGGCGCCAGAATCGGCGCCAGGCCCATCACCAGCATCAATTGGGAAAACACCTTCGCCGAGCCCACCGCATCGCACTTGTCAGCAACCACCGCACGGGAAATCACCATGCCCGCACAACCACCGAGTGCCTGGACGAAGCGCGCGCCGATCAGCCATTCCAGGCTCGGCGCGTAGGCGCAGGCCAATGACGCCAGGGTGAACAGAGCAACGCCGCTGAGCAGCGGAAGCCGCCGGCCGAAACGATCGGAAATCGGCCCGTAAGCCAGTTGGCCCAGCGACAGACCGAGGAAGTACGCCGCCAGCGTCAGCTGGACATGCTGCTCATCGGTGCCGAACGCCAGCGCCATGGCCGGGAAGGCAGGCAAATAGAAGTCGATCGCCAAAGGACCGAAAGCGCTCAAGGCGCCGAGTATCAAAATCGTGCGGAAGTTCATCAGGCATCCAGGTGGGCAAGTCGCAGCCCGACAGTCTAGCCGCGCCCGGACGCCTTGAACATTCCGATAGCTCGCTAACGATCAATTTCAGACGAGCTTCACCTCATAACCCTCTTCGCGGATCGCTTCGATCACCTGGTCGGCACTCAGCGCGCTCTCGACGCCGACTTCCTTGGCCGCCAGATCGACACGCACGCTGGCCGCCGGATCCAGCGCCTGCACCGCAGTGGTAATGGCTTTGACGCAATGACCGCAGGACATGCCTTGAACGTTGAACACTTGCATGGGAAGACTCCTTTGAGTGAGGTTGCCGGCAGTCTCGAGCTTGCCACGATGGCAAGGTCAAGTTCTGCGAAAAACTGCCGGGCTGGCATTCGGCGCCGCGCTCGGCCAAGCTGCATGCATCAATGACTGGAATTCAGGAGATTCAGCCATGCGCTGGTCAGCTTTGAGCCTGTTTGGCTTGCTCAGCCTTTTCGCCGCCGTCCCGCAGGTGCAAGCCGCCGGCGAGGATTACGCGGTACTGATCATTTCCCGCGAACGTCTCGAAGTGGCGACCTCGTGCGAGATCGGCGTGTACATCCAGGACCAGCTGTCGGCGCGCCTGTTCCAGGAGCAGAGCACGTCGTTTAACCTGCCACCGGGCAAGGTTTCGCTGCGCCTGAAACTGCTGCCGGGCCAGGCACCGGGTTGCAACCCCGGCATGCTCGCACCGGGCTCGCAGGAAATTAAACTGCAAGCGGGTGAGATCCAGAAGTACCGGATAGCGATGACGCAGGACGGCATGTATCTGAAGCGCGCCGATCTCGGTTATTGAGCAAATTCCTAACCTGTGGGAGCGAGCCTGCTCGCTCCCACAAGAATCGCCGATCGTTCCCACGCTCTGCGTGGGAATGCAGCCATGGACGCTCTGCGTCCCGAAGCGTGACGCGGAGCGTCACAGGAGGCATTCCCACGCGGAGCGTGGGAACGATCAACATCTTGCGGAATGGTGCTTGACCTTGCCCGCATGGCAAGGTTGATCCTGTAGACATCCACTACAGGGAGCGCGACCGATGTCCGAATCCACCACTTTCGATCTGCCGATTGCCGGCATGACCTGCGCCAGTTGCGCCGGTCGTGTCGAGCGGGCGCTGCGCAAGGTCAGCGGCGCCAGTGCCGTCAGCGTCAACCTCGCCACCGAACAAGCCCGGGTACAGGCGCCCGGCGATAGCCTGCCGGCGCTGATGCAAGCCGTGGAGCGCGCCGGTTACAGCGTGCCCCGGCAAACCGTCGAATTGAGCATCGACGGCATGACCTGCGCGTCCTGCGTCGGTCGCGTCGAACGTGCCCTGAACAAAGTCCCAGGCGTGAGCAGCGTCAGCGTCAATCTGGCCAATGAACGTGCGCACCTCGAATTGCTCGGCCAGGTCGATACGCAAACCCTGCTCGACGCGGTGAGCAAGGCCGGTTACTCGGCCAGCGTCTGGCAAGCTGAACGGCCACAGTCCGATGACCAGCAAAAACGCTTGCACCGCGAGCGCTGGGCATTGATCTGTGCGATCGCCCTCGCTCTGCCGCTGGCGCTGCCGATGTTACTGCAGCCGTTCGGCATTCACTGGATGCTCCCGGCCTGGGCGCAATTCGCCCTCGCCACCCCCGTGCAATTCATCTTCGGCGCACGCTTTTATGTGGCGGCGTGGAAAGCCGTGCGCGCCGGTGCCGGCAACATGGACCTGCTCGTCGCCCTCGGCACCAGCGCCGGTTATGGCCTGAGTGTCTATGAATGGGCCAGCGCCGCCGGACGCATGCCGCATCTGTATTTCGAGGCCTCGGCGGTGGTCATCGCTTTGGTATTGCTCGGCAAATATCTCGAAAGCCGCGCCAAACGTCAGACCGCCAGCGCCATTCGCGCCCTCGAAGCGTTGCGGCCGGAGCGCGCGATTCAAGTCATCGACGGGCGTGAGCAGGACGTTGCGATCAGCGCCCTGCGCCTCGACGATCTGGTGCTGGTCAAACCCGGCGAACGCTTCCCGGTGGATGGCGAAGTCGTCGAAGGCCAGAGCCACGCCGACGAAGCGCTGATCAGCGGCGAAAGCCTGCCAGTGCCGAAACAACCGGGCGACAAGGTCACCGGCGGCGCGATTAACGGCGAGGGTCGTTTGCTGGTGCGCACCCAGGCGCTCGGCGCGGAAACCGTGCTGGCGCGGATCATTCGCCTGGTCGAAGACGCGCAAGCGGCGAAAGCGCCGATTCAGAAGCTGGTGGACAAGGTCAGCCAGATTTTCGTGCCGACCGTGTTGCTGATCGCCCTGGCCACGCTGATCGGCTGGTGGCTGTACGGCGCGCCGCTGGAAACTGCGGTGATCAATGCCGTCGCCGTGCTGGTGATTGCCTGCCCGTGCGCCCTCGGCCTTGCCACCCCGACGGCGATCATGGCCGGCACCGGCGTCGCCGCACGCCACGGCATTCTGATCAAGGATGCCGAAGCGCTGGAACGCGCCCATGAAGTCAGCAGTGTGGTGTTCGACAAGACCGGCACGCTGACCTCGGGTGCGCCGCGTATCGCGCACTTCAGCGCGGTCGATGGCGACGAAAACAATCTGCTGACACTGGCCGGTGCCTTGCAGCGCGGCAGCGAGCATCCGTTGGCCAAAGCCGTGCTGGATGCAGCCGCCGAACGCGGCTTGAACGTGCCCGATGTCATCGACAGCCAGGCGCTGACCGGCCGCGGCATCGCCGGCACGCTGGATGGCCGGCGCCTGGCGCTGGGCAATAGGCGGATGCTCGACGAAAGCGCTTTGAGTGCCGGTGAATTGAGCTCGTCCGCCGAAGCGTGGGAACGCGAAGGTCGCACATTGTCGTGGCTGATCGAACAAAGTCCTCAGCCGAAGGTGCTTGGTCTGTTCGCCTTCGGTGACACGCTGAAACCCGGCGCACTGCAAGCGGTGCAACAACTCGCCGCGCGGGATATCCAGAGCCACCTGCTGACCGGCGACAATCGCGGCAGCGCACGGGTGGTGGCTGATGCCCTAGGCATCCGCACTGTTCACGCCGAAGTGCTGCCGGCCGACAAGGCCGCGACCGTCGCCGAGCTGAAGAAAACCGGCGTAGTCGCCATGGTCGGCGATGGCATCAACGACGCCCCGGCCCTCGCCGCCGCCGACATCGGCATCGCCATGGGCGGCGGCACCGACGTCGCCATGCACGCGGCCGGCATCACCTTGATGCGCGGCGATCCGCGACTGGTGCCGGCGGCGCTGGAGATCAGCCGCAAGACCTACGCAAAGATTCGCCAGAACCTGTTCTGGGCCTTTGTCTACAACCTGATCGGCATTCCGCTGGCGGTGTTCGGCTTCCTCAATCCGGTGCTGGCCGGCGCGGCGATGGCGCTGTCGAGCGTCAGCGTGGTGAGCAATGCGCTACTGTTGAAAACCTGGAAGCCCAAGGACCTGGAGGAACACCGATGAACATCGGCCAAGCGGCCCGGCAGAGTGGCCTGAGTGCAAAAATGATCCGTTATTACGAATCGATCGGCCTGCTCAAAGCGGCCAATCGCACCGACAGCGGTTACCGCGTATACGGCAGCGACGACCTGCACACGCTGGCGTTCATCAAGCGCTCGCGGGATCTGGGCTTTTCCCTGGAAGAGGTCGGCAAGCTGCTGACCCTCTGGCAGGATCGCCAGCGTGCCAGCGCTGATGTGAAAGCACTGGCGCGCCAGCACATCGACGAGCTGAACCAGAAGATCCGCGAGCTCGGCGAGCTGCGCGACACCCTGCAGGATCTGGTCGAGCATTGCAGCGGCGACCATCGCCCGGACTGCCCGATCCTCAAGGAACTGGCGTCGGGCTGCTGCGCGCAACCCGCCCGCGCCTGATCCGCAACAGCGTCACCACGCCCAAGGTGCCGAGGGGAATGCCGTGGAACAGCATGACCACGGCCCCCGGCGTCCACCACGCATAGAACGGCGCAGCGACCAACATGCCGATGCCGAAACCGCTCATCTGCAGCAAGGTCAGCACGCTGAAAATCGGCAGGCGCAACGCCGCAGGTTCCCGTTGCAGCCGTGACATCAGGCTGACTTCGGAAACCCCGTCGCCAAGCCCCGCCGGCAAGGCGAACAGCAGCAGACCGTAGAGGCTGTGCTGCTGGAACATCAGAATGAAACCGCAGGACATCAGCGCTACGCCGCAGAAAAATCTTCTTTCGAGGTGGCTGTTCTCCGAGCCTTTCAGGTGACTGGCGATGCGTGCGCCGAGCAGTTTGCCGATGGCCCATACCGCAAGCGCCAGCCCCAAGGTCGTACTCGCCGCCTCGGGCGTGAGCAGTTTCGAAATGATCGGGAAGCCGACGTTGTGCGCAGCGCTGCCCAAGGTGTCGGCCATGGTCACCGCGAGCATGGCCGCGACCACAGGCGCTGAACGCAGGCCCTGCCGCAGCGCAAACCATTCACCGCGTTCCGGTTGTTCGCTGACATCGGTTTTTTCGAAACGCAGCGGCACGATCAGCAGAGCCGCGAGCAAATAGGTCAGCGCGTTGAGGGCGAAGACCGTTTCAAAACCGAAAGCAGCCACCAGCAACCCCGACACCAGACTGCCGCCGACCATCGCCGCAGAAGAAGCTGAAGTGATCCAGGCATTGGCCTTGAGCAATTGCGCCGGCGCGATCAAACGCGGCAACTGGCTGTTGAGGCCGATGGCGAACATCGAATTGCCCAAGCCGAGGCCGAAGGCAATCAACGGCAACAGCCACGCCTGCTGATTCGCCGGTGTGATCAACAGCAGTCCCAGCAGTGCGGCGCGCAACAGATCGAAAGCAATCAGCGGCGCGCGGCCCTGCCAGCGCCGGTAGAAGCGCGTGCCGATCAGGCTGGCGAAAATTCCGCCACCGACGCGGCTGGCAAGGAAGATGCCGACGCTCATGGCATTGTTGCTCAGCAGGTAGACGTAGGTGGCCAGCGCGACCATGTTGAGGAAGGCGCCGAAATCGGAGATCAGCCGGGCGGTTACGATCAGGTGGGTGTTGCGTGGGGTGGTCACATTCAGTCCTTGAGTGTGGTTGGAGCGCTGGACAGTAGACGCGAATAAGCCAAGTTCCGAAAGCCCCCTCACCCTAGCCCTCTCCCAAAGGGAGAGGGGACCGATTGGGGGATATTTGGGAGATACACCGACCTGAACGTTTTTCTTTGAATCCATAATCGACTCGGTTTTTTCAGGTCGATGTATGGCTAAAGACACCTCGGTCGGCCCCCTCTCCCTCCGGGAGAGGGACCGATTGGGGGATATTTGGGAAATACACCGACCTGAACGTTTTTCTTTGAATCCGTAATCGACTCGGTTTTTTCAGGTCGATGTATGGCTCAAGACACCTCGGTCGGCCCCCTCTCCCTCCGGGAGAGGGCTGGGGTGAGGGTGCTTTTTGACTCAAACAAAAAACCCGGCCGAAGCCGGGCTTTTTCATCACGCGATCACTGCATCCACGGCGGTGGAGGCGGTTCTTCGGGTTTGCCTTTCGGCGCGTCGTCCGCCGCGCGAATGGCCTGCTTGCGTTCCTCGTCGAGGCGCGCCGCTTCGATTTCGCGCAGCACCCCGCCGACATCGGCCAGGTCCTCCGGATCGTCGAACTCGCCGGTCAGCACACTGTTCGGGTGCAAGGTGCCGGCTTCGTACAACGCCCACATTTCCTTGGCGTACTTGGTCTTCTTCAATTCCGGCGCGAAACGGCCGAAGTACGAAGCCATATTGCCAACGTCACGCTCGAGCATGCTGAACGCGTGGTTGTTACCCGCAGCGTCGACTGCCTGGGGCAGGTCGATGATGACCGGGCCGGTCGGGGTCAGCAGCACGTTGAACTCGGAGAGGTCACCGTGCACCAGACCGGTACACAACATCAGCACGATCTGCGAAATCAGGAACGCGTGATACTCGCGCGCCTGATCCGGCTCCAGCACCACATCGTTCAGACGCGGCGCGGCGTCGCCGAATTCGTCGGCCACCAGCTCCATCAACAGCACGCCGTCGAGGAAGTCATAGGGTTTGGGCACTCGCACACCGGCGCCGGCCAGACGGAACAGCGCCGCCACTTCGGCGTTCTGCCAGGCGTCTTCGGTCTCTTTGCGACCGAACTTGGACCCCTTCGCCATGGCCCGCGCCTGACGGCTGTTACGAACCTTGCGGCCTTCCTGATACTCGGCCGCCTGGCGGAAACTGCGTTTATTCGCCTCCTTGTAGACCTTGGCGCAACGTAACTGATTGCCGCAGCGCACTACATAAACAGCTGCCTCTTTGCCACTCATCAGTGGGCGCAGCACTTCGTCGACCAGACCGTCCTCGATCAGGGGTTCAATGCGTTTTGGAGTCTTCATCAGCTTTTATTGTGGGTCCTTTATTACCAAACACGCGAATGTCACTCGTTATACGGCAATCCTCGCCCGACGGGGAGGGGTTGCCGACCTGTGAACCTTGAGGATGCACACACTGTGCCGGATCAATCGCAGCGACCCGGGCGAATCATAGCCGAGACCGTGGCATTGATTGGTATCGGTCGGCAAGGGCATTTGCGACAGAATCTGACATGGTCGGTGAACTTCAGTTGCCCTCACCCCAGCCCTCTCCCAGAGGGAGAGGGGGCCGATCGAGGTGTCTCCCGTAATGCATCGACCTGAGAGACCGCAGCGCTTCTGGTTTGAATCGCAGCTTTGGATTCGGTGAAGGGCGCTCAGGTCGGCGTCGATCTCGAGCATCCCCCAATCAGTCCCCTCTCCCTTTGGGAGAGGGTTAGGGTGAGGGGCTTTTTCAGCGTTCAATGATCGCGGTGACACCCTGCCCGCCCGCCGCACAAATCGAGATCAGACCCCGGCCCTTGCCCGCCGCATCCAGCAGTTTGGCCAAATTCGCGACAATGCGCCCGCCCGTTGCGGCGAACGGATGCCCCGCCGCCAGCGAACTGCCTTTGACGTTAAGCCGACTGCGATCAATCGAACCCAGCGGTGCGTCGAGCCCCAAGCGGGTTTTGCAATATTCGGGATCTTCCCAGGCCTTGAGCGTGCACAAGACCTGCGCGGCGAAGGCTTCGTGAATTTCGTAGTAATCAAAATCCTGCAAGGTCAGGCCGTTGCGCGCCAGCAAGCGTGGCACGGCGTACACCGGCGCCATCAGCAGGCCCTCGGCACCGTTGACGAAATCCACCGCCGCCGCCTCGCCGTCGCGCAGATAAGCGAGGATCGCCAAGCCGCGCGCTTTGGCCCATTCCTCACTTCCCAGCAACACCACCGAAGCGCCATCGGTGAGCGGCGTAGAGTTACCCGCCGTCAGCGTGCCCTTGGCGCTTTTCTCGAAGGCCGGTTTCAGCGTGGCGAGTTTTTCCAGGGTCAGGTCCGGGCGCAGATTGTTGTCGCGGGTCAGGCCGAGGAACGGCGTCATCAGATCGTTGTGCCAGCCTTCGCTGTAGGAAGCGGCGAGTTTGTGGTGGCTTTCGAGGGCCAGTTGATCCTGTTCTTCGCGGGGAATATTCCAGGTCTGCGCCATCAGCTCACAGTGCTCGCCCATGGACAGGCCAGTGCGTGGCTCACCGTTGCGCGGGAATTCAGGAATCAGATGCCGGGGGCGCAACTGCAAGAGGGTTTTCAGTTTGTCGCCGGTGCTCTTGGCGCGGTTGGCCTGTAGAAGAATCCTGCGCAGGCCTTCGCTGACGCTGATCGGCGCATCGGAAGTGGTGTCGACGCCGCCAGCGATGCCGCAGTCGATCTGGCCGAGGGCGATTTTATTCGCCACCAGCAGCGCCGCTTCCAGACCGGTGCCGCAGGCTTGCTGGATGTCATAGGCCGGCGTCGTCGGAGACAGGCGCGAGCCGAGCACGCATTCGCGGGTCAGGTTCATATCCCGTGACAATTTAAGCACCGCGCCCGCCACCATTTCGCCGATGCGCTGGCCATGCAGGTTGTAGCGTTCGATCAAGCCTTCCAGCGCGGCGGTGAGCATCGCCTGATTGCTGGCCGTGGCGTACGGCCCGTTGGAGCGGGCGAAAGGGATGCGGTTACCGCCGATGATCGCGACGCGGCGCAGCTGGGTCATGGATAACTCCTGTGGAATTTGCGGATTCACATGGAAACCTGTGGGAGCTGGCTTGCCAGCGATGGGGGCGGCATTCCCAACCCTTCAGCGGCTGACACTCCGCCATCGCGGGCAAGCCCGCTCCCACAGGGTCAGTGGTCTACTCTGCTAAACCAGCGTAGGCCTTATTGCGCCGATCGAACGATTGATTGCCGTGGACAGTCCACACTTTGAACCCCAACTTCTGGAGAGCGTTCCATGTCTGACCGCTATATCGACTTCGCCAACTCATCCTTCGGCCATCGTCTGGTCGGGGCCTTGGGCCTGCCGTCGCCGGTGCGGCTGGAACGCTGGCAGGCGGGGCGTCTGCGGCCCATCGAGGGCGCCCTGTTGATCGGTGGCGGGCCGCTGGCCGAACGGATCAGCGGGTTTGCCAATCGCTTGACCGATGCAATCTACAGCTACGGCACCGAGCCCTCGCTGGCCACCGCGTGGATCCCCGGCCACGGGCCGAAACTCAAAGCGGTGGTGTTCGACGCCAGCGATTTGCAGCACACCGACCAGCTCAAGCAACTGCGCGAATTCTTCCAGCCATTGATGAAAAATCTCGACCATAGCGCGCATCTGGTGATTCTCGGCCGCGCGCCGGAAAGCCTGAGTGATCCGTTCGCCTCCAGTGCGCAGCGAGCACTCGAAGGCTTCTCGCGCTCGCTGGCCAAAGAGCTGCGCGGCGGTGGCACCTTGCAGCTGATCTACGTCGGCGAAGGTGCCGAAGATCAACTGGAAGGCCCGCTGCGATTTTTCCTCTCGCCAAAAAGCGCATTCGTTTCCGGCCAGGTGATTCGCCTGACCGCGTGCGCCACGCCAGTGACCGACTGGACCCGACCGCTGGCCGGGCGCAAGGCGCTGGTCACCGGTGCTGCGCGCGGCATCGGCGCGTCGATTGCCGAAACCCTCGCGCGCGATGGCGCCGAGGTTATCCTCCTCGATGTGCCGCCGGCCAAGACCGACCTCGAAGCCCTCGCCGCGCGCCTCGGCGGCCGGGCGATTACCCTCGATATCTGCGCCGATGACGCCGCCACCCAATTGATCGAACAGCTGCCCGACGGCCTCGACATCCTCGTGCACAACGCCGGCATCACCCGCGACAAAACCCTGGCCAACATGACCCCGGAATTCTGGGACGCGGTGCTGGCCGTCAACCTCAATGCCCCGCAATTGCTGACCAAGGCGCTGCTCGACAGCGGCACCCTGCGCGACAACGCACGGGTGGTCCTGCTCGCCTCGATCAGCGGCATCGCCGGCAATCGCGGGCAGACCAATTACGCGGCGAGCAAGGCTGGCCTGATCGGTCTGGCCCAGGCCTGGGCGCCGACGCTGCTGGAACGCGGCATCAGCATTAACGCCGTGGCCCCCGGTTTCATCGAAACGCAAATGACTGCGCACATTCCGTTCGGCCTGCGCGAGGCCGGGCGGCGCATGAGTTCGCTGGGCCAGGGTGGCTTGCCGCAGGACGTCGCCGAAGCCGTGGCGTGGCTGGCGCAACCGGGCACGGGCGCGTTCACCGGGCAAGCGTTGCGGGTCTGTGGGCAAAGTGTTCTGGGGGCATAAAGATGAGCATCGAATGGCACACGCTGGATCGCGAACCGAGTCTGCCGGGGCTTTATTCGCGCGCAGCGACGCGACGCAAAATCACCGGTACGCAACTGCCCGACAGCGGCCTGCGCTGCTGGGTCGATATCGACAGCAAACGGCTGGCGGCCTATCGCAGGGTCTGCGGTTTCGTCGATGACGGCCTGCTGCCGCCGACCTATCCACACATCCTCGCCTTCGCCTTGCAGATGCAATTGCTCACGGCCAGGGACTTTCCGTTCCCGCTGCTGGGGCTGATTCACCTGAGCAACCGCATCCGCGTGCTGCGGCCAATGGGCGCGATCAGTCGCGCGCAAGTCAGCGTGCGTGTGCACAATCTGCAACCGCACGCCAAAGGCGCGACATTCGATCTGCTCACCACCCTGGACGATCAGCTTGGGCCGCTGTGGGAAGCCGAAAGCCAGATGCTCTGTCGCGGGGTGAAACTCGAGGGCGAGGCGCTGGCACAGGACTGGCAGCCGTCGCAGGATTTGCTTGAGGTGACGCGCTGGACTGCGCCGGCCGATATCGGTCGCCAGTATGCGAAAGTCTCCGGCGACTACAATCCGATTCACCTCAGTGCGGCGAGCGCCAAACTGTTCGGTTTTCCCACCGCGATTGCCCATGGACTGTGGAACAAGGCGCGGACACTGGCGGCACTCTCCGATCACCTGCCCAAAGCCAACCTGGAAATCGCCGTGCACTTTCGCAAACCGGTGCGTCTGCCCAGCGAGGTGACGTTACTGGCCAGTGCAGCGGGCTCCAGCGGTGAACTGCGCCTGGTCGGTGCCGGCGACCTGGAGCATATGGTCGGTCAGTGGCAACCGATCGCCTGATCTGGCGGGGCGGAAAACCCGTTAATTGTGTATATATCACTTAAGTTTTTCCGCGCCCTGCCCGCTGCTTTGCAAAAAACCGAGCCTTGAATTTCAAGGCTTTTTTTTGCCCGTTTATTACCGGGGTATTAGTCCTTCGGCATAGCGCCGAGCCCTCTATATAAAGGGGTTAATACCAACTTGAGAATGGTGAAAAACCTGCCATCGACTGAGATTACAGCCACGGACGAGGCATCGCCGACGACAGATCGGCGAGCCATCGAAGGCAACGTAACGTTGTGACAGGTGCAGGAATCTCAATCATGAAAACTCAAGTGATGTGGTCCAAATCGGCAATCGCGCTGGCACTGATTCTTTCGGTCGGCCTCGTCGGCTGCAGCAGCGGCGGTGGCGGTCATCGCAGCAGTTCGGGCAGCTCGACGGCGGACGGCACGGCGGGCACCGATGGCAGCGGTGGCGCGGGCGGCGGAACCGGCGGCGATACTGCCGGCACTGGTGGCACCGGCGGCACTGGCGGCGGAACCGGTGGCACTGGCGGTACCGGCGGTGGCACCGATCCGACCAATCCAACCAATCCGACAGACCCGACCGATCCCACCAACCCGACCAATCCCGCTGCACCTTCGCTGGTGACCACAACACTTGTTCAGGATGTCGGCAAAACCGTCAGCGGTGTCGGCGATGGCGTCGGCCAGATCGGCGATTCGCTGAGCACTGTTCCGGTCGCTGGCGGCATCGTGCAAAGCGTGGCCAACACCACCGGCAACGTGGTCAGCACCTTGGGCGATGGCGTCACTGATGGCATCGGCAAACTGGCCACTGACCCCAATGGCCTGACCATCACCGTGGCCTCGGTTGGCGGCGTGGTTTCCGATGTTGGCGACGGCGTGTCGGACCTCAGCGTCAAACTCAACACAGCGACCCGTAGCGTTCCCGTCGTGGGCGGCGTAGTCACCCGCGTGGCGCCGCTGGTTGATGGCATCGGTGAAAAAGTCACCATGCTTGGCGACACCCTCAACACCTCACTGAGCAGCGGCCCGACCAGCCAGTTGACCAACAAGGTCGACAGCGGCCTGGTGCCGGTGATCGCCATGGTCGAAAGCACCACCGACAAGCTCGGCGATGCCACCGGTCTGGGTGATCCGCTCAAAGGGGTGATCTCAAAAGTAGGCGGCACGGTGAACAGCCTCGGCGGCAAAGTCACCGACGCAGGCAGCGGCAATCCCCTGACCAACACCCTCGGCGGCGCCCTGAGCAACACCGGCACGGCGGTCGGCAAAGCGGGTGGCCTGGTGTCCAATGGCACTGGCTCGGGTACTGGCGGCATCGGCGGCATCGGTGGCGGGCTGGGCGGCACCGGTCTGCTGCAAACCGTGGGCGGCGCCGTGGTCAACGTCGGCAGCGGTCTGAATGCCGGCAGCACCAGCGGCGTGGTCAGTGCCGGCGGCGTCACCGCTGGCGGGCTGGGCACCACGATTGCGTCGATCAACACCGTACTTGGCGGCTCGGGCACCCCGATCACTGCAACCACGTCGCCGCTGGCCAGTGTCGGCGCCGCAGTCGGTGCGGGCCTCAATCCGGTCACCAGCGCGGTCACCACTGTCACTCAACAGGTCGGCGCCGCTACCGGTCTCGGCACTCCGGTCGCTGGTCTTACAAATCAGGTGGGCGCCGCCGTCGGCAATCTCGGCGGAGCGATTGCCGCCACCAACAATCCGGTCACCACTGCTGTCGGCGGTCTGGTTACCAACGTCGGCGGCACCGTGGCAGCGGTCGGTGGCCTGGTCAACGGCGGCACTGCCACTGGCGGCACAACTGGCGGTCTGGGCGGGGTACTCGGCGGCCTGACCGGCGCGCTGGGCGGCAACAAACGCTGAATTGCACCTGGCCGATTCGACGGCCTTACCTACAGCGCCTACGCTTGGTTGAGGGCGGAAGATTCCCACGAGTCTTCCGCCTTTTTTCTACGGAAAAACTTGCCCTGTGCTGTGTTCTGACCATGGAGTGTCCTATGCGCGTACTGGCATCCCTGCTGTGCCTGAGCCTCAGTTCCGCTGCCCTCGCCGACACCTTGCCCAGCTTTCTCAACAGTAACGAAACCATCCGCAACCTCCCCGTACCCAACCTGCCCGCCGACGCCTATCGGCCGAGCGCGGCGCCGCTGCAAGTGCCGGACCCGGGTGCGACCGCCGCACAGCCACTGCTGATGGAAACCAAGGTCAACCTCAAGACCGTGCAGATCGAAGGCGGCACGATTTACCCGCTCAACGAACTCGCGGAAATCTACAAGCCACTGATCGGCCGCCAGGCCAGCCTTGCCGAACTGATCGAAGCCACGCGCAACATCACCCGCCGCTATCAGCAGGACGGCTATCTGTTGTCCTACGCGTTCCTGCCGCAACAGAACTTCGATGACGGCGTGGCGCGGGTGGTGCTGGTCGAGGGCTACGTGCGCGATATCCAGATGCAGGGCGACATCGGCCGGGTCAAAAGTCTGCTCGACAAACTCGCCGCGAAAATCCAGGCCGAACGCCCGCTGACGCGCAAGACCTTCGAGCGTTACACCACGCTTATGAGCCGCATTCCCGGCGTAACCATTCAAGCGCAAGTGCCACCGCCGGGCACCACCGATGGCGCGACCACCCTGGTTGCCCAGGCCAGTCGCAAACCGTTCACCAGCACCCTGAGCACCACCGAAGACAACCGTAACGGCCCGCAGGCGTTGCTCGGTGTCAGCAGCAATTCGCAGACGTCGATGGGCGAACAGTTGAGCCTCAGCGGCCTGTTTCCACCGGGCGACGATAAAGAGCATTACTACCGTCTCGACTACAGCCAGTTCCTCGATACCGAGGGCACGCAACTCAACGTCTCGGCCTCGCGTTACCGCGCCGACCCGGACACCGAAGTGCTGGTGGGCGGTGGCGGACGCCTGAGTACTCACCGCGAGAACGATCGCTACTCGATCGGCTTCAGCACGCCCCTGATCGCCTCCGCCAACGAACTGCTGACCGCCGGCTCGCGCTTGTATGCGGTCGACGACAAGACGCGCTACGACGGCATCAACTTTCCCTTCAGCACCGAACTGCGCACCGATGTCCGCGCCCTGGCTTTCGAAGGCGACTGGCGCAAGGCCGACGCCCGCCAACTGCGCATCCTCAGTGCCGGCGTCTACCAGGGTTTCGACAGCCTCGGCGCGCACACCAACTACGACGACATCGACCTGGATTTCTTCCGCGTCAGATTGTCCGGCGTGCAGAGCGACAAGTTTCTCGACAACTGGCAAGGCGTGCTCTCGGCGGCGCTTTACTGGAGCGACGACACCTTGCCCGACAGCGAACGCGCCGTATTCGGCGGGCAGAATTTCGGCCGTGGCTACCCCGACGACCAGGCCTCGGGCGACAAGGGTTGGGGCGTGGCCTACGAGGTCAACTACAGCTTCAACCGCGACGGCAACTGGGTGCGCATCCTGCAACCCTACGTCGTCGTCGACCGCTCGCGCAGCTGGTTCAACCAACTGCCGGTGCAGGCCAACAACCTGTCATCGACAGCCGTCGGGCTGAGGTTCGGCGATGCCAAGTACTACAACGTCGCCCTGGAAGTGGCGAAGGCCATGTCCGATGAAGCGCTGGATACGTTGAACCGCAAGCCTCGGTACAGCATCAGTTTCAGTTATCAGTTGTGATGGCCGAGCGGTGTGTCAGTCAGGATTTTTTTGACTGACGCACCGCCTTCGCGAGCAGGCTCGCTCCCACAGATTCGGCGGTGTTCACAGTTTCTCAGTACAACCGCCGTCCCTGTGGGAGCGAGCCTGCTCGCGAAAGGGTTCGGCTATTCAAACTATTTATCGCAGCGCTTAAACCAGCCGTTTAAACACACGCCCCGTTACCTCGCAACAGCCCACAAATCCTTGCGCCGTTGCCTACGGCTACGCCAGAATCCGCCGGCTTGTGCGCCTGGGGCGCGGGTTCTATCGTTTGCCTGCCACTGCTCATCAGTGGTCGGGTTTAGTCGCCCGCTTGTCCACGACGCACAGGTTCCTGTCAGCCAGGTATTGCATACCTGCACTTGATGGTGGCTGTGCGCAGGGCGCCTTCGGGCGCGCCGATTTCGTGGCTCATCGGTCGACTAACCTGCGTGCAGCTGCCTCCCTTTCGTTTAGTCGCGAACGGGTTGCGGCCCTACTCCATCAGGAGACTGAGCCCGTGAAAAAAATAACGCCCGATCCACCTCTTGCCGATCCAGCCTTCGCCGACCCGCTCGTCGAAGCGCAAAAACTCAAGGAAGCCGCCGACCGCGCCATCGATTACTACCTCAACCCCCGCCTCATCAAAGACCCTGCCGCACCGCGCAAACCCAGCACCCTGTTCATCGTCGACCCGGCTGCGGACAACGAAACCTTGTTGGTCCATGCCTGCGAATCACTGGCCTCGGCGAGCATCATGGCCAGCGACCTCGCCGGATTTATCGATGGACCGCAGCGCAATTCCCTGTTGGGAATACAGCAAGTGATCATGCTGGGCGAACTGGCGGTCAACCGCGTACTGGACAGGCTTGTGCCGGAGTGACAAGAGCAAGAGGTTGATTGCGCAGGTGGTGAGTCAGGCAGAGCGTTGTTGGCTGACTGGCCGCCTTCGCTGGCAAGCCAGCTCCCACAGGATTGATGTACATCAGGCAGGAATGGGTTGGCTGGCAGGGCGCTATCGCGAGCAGGCTCACTCCCACAGAAAAGCAAAGCAGCGCAGCTGCCCGCGGCGAAGCCGCACCACTCAACAATGAGCGCAAGCTCGAGTGCTCTTGATCTTGATCCACCGGCGACGTCGGAAGGCTGAGTGGAGGGATTGATCCGGGCGTGGGAGCGCAGCGACCGTTCGACGCAGTCGAACACAGCGGAAGGAGGTGCAGCGAAGCAAACCGTAGCCGCTGCGCCCGGATCAGTCCCGGAGCGAAGGAACCCGAGCCTGCGAGGGCCGAACGTAGGAGCAAGCCTTTTCGGTTACCTTTTTGGCGTTTGAAAAAGGTGACTCGCCGTAAGGGCGAAACCGCCAGCCGCAACACCCGCAGCAACGGATATTCACCCCCCCCACAGAACACGGTCGGCCCAAAGGCCGCCGAGTTCACCCAGCCCCAACCAGAGGCTTGGGAAACAGAGTATCGAGAGTCTCCAACAACCTCACGTGATAAATCGGCTTGCGAAACAGATCCAGTACCTGCAACCGCAACATATCGCTGACATCCTCCATATCCGCATGCCCCGACATCACAATCACCGGCAAATGCTCCCGCGACGTATGCTCACGCAGCAGCCTGATCAGCGACATGCCCGACTCCTCGGGCATACGCAGATCAGTAATCACCAAAGCAATATCCGGATGCCGGGTCAACAGATGCAACGCCAACTTCACCGACGTCGCGGTATGACAGGTAAAGCCCTCCCCCTCCAGCAACTCCGCCAACTCCAGCAACGCGTCTTCTTCATCATCAACCAGAAGCAGTTGTTGGCGGGGCGACGAAGACGCGTTCATAGGCAATACCTGAATACTGAAAGGTAAATCCAGTGTAGTGCGATATCAGCCAAGTGCAGAGTTCACAAAATCACGGCGTTGGCCGGGTCACAGCCGTACCATCGAGCGAGGTCAGAATATTGTTGAAGATCGCCAAGACCCTGTCTCCAAGCGGAGTGACGAACGCCACAACCACCACCGCCACCATCGCCACCACAATCGCATACTCGATCGCCGAAGCACCCTCTTCACTGCGGGCAAACGCGCGAGCCTTGGCGATCACATAATCAAAAGTCATACGAAACATAGGTCCACTCCTTCGCGCCTCTGGCGCCGACATCACCACCGCGGCAAGGTTCCACCGTGCCACCTGAGCATTGTCAACAAACCCCCGCCCAACAACTGTAAGAACGCATTAATCACAAAGCATTAATCCCATCGTTTTTCCGCCGTTTCCGGCTGTTAACTGGCCAGATTCATACTTTGGTACGGTTATTTCGCCTGTCATTAATGGCGCTTTTGCTTGGATCAGCTAGCTTGGAAATAGCGAAATAGTTGCATGTTCATAGCTGCCGAATGAGTAAGCCCTTCACAAGCAGATGCCGTCGGTTGTGCAGCAGGAAAGGGAGAGCCGTCATGAACAGTCGCGTCACCATGGGCCTAGCCGCGTTGCTGTTGCTCGGCGCGGTTTTTGTCGGTTACTGGGGGCTGGTGCTCAGTCGTCAGCCGGCCCCGGTCGCCGAGGCGCCCGTCGCCCCAGCGGTCAGCATTGAACAGACTGTCGCGATTGCCGAAGACCAGACCCGCCAACCGGTGGTGGTGCTGCTCCACGATGTAGCGCCGTTCACGCCGTTGAGCGCCGCCGATGTGACCGTGGAAAAACTGCGCAGCGCACCGGCCGGCAGCCTGACCAGCATTGAACAAGCAGTCGGCCGCACGCCTTGGCGCCACCTCAGCGCCGGCACCTGGCTCAATGACGAAAGCTTCCAGGCCGGCGGTGCGTTGGCGCGGATGATTCGCCGCGACGAGCGCGCACTGACCGTGGCCGTCGATGAAGTGATCGGTGCCGCCGGGCAGTTGCTGCCGGGCGATTACGTTGACGTGCTGCTGTATCTGCGCGAGGACGCGAGCAATCTGCAGCAGTCGGCGCAGATCGCCGTTCCGGCCCTGCGCGTGCTCGGGGTCGGCGATCAGTACGGCCTGACCAACGACGGCCAACCGGCTTCCCCCAACCTCAGCGCCGAAGAAAAACTCAAACAGGACCAGCGCCGCATCGCCGCGCGGACTGCGGTGCTGGCGGTGCCGGAACAACTGCTCAGCCGCCTGATGCTCGCCACTCAAGTCGGCACCTTGCGCCTCGCGGTGCGCAGCAGCGAAGAACAGCGGCTGGCCAAATACTGGGCCGGCGAAGCGCAATCGCCCGCGCATCTGGATCGCGCCAACAGTCAGCTTTTCCAGTTCACCCAACTCGCCCTGGGCAGCGCGCAAAGAGCACCTGCCACCGCCAGTGCCAGCGCGGCGCCCAGGCCTGCGGTGGAAATCATTCGCGGCAACCAGATCAGCCAACAAACCCCATGACTGCGCAAGGATTCACGTGCATGCAGAGTCGACTCAGACCGACATTGAAACCGGCGCTCCGGGCCTTGCTGTTGTTGGGATTGACGATGGACAGCGCCTTCGCGGCGGTGGGCAACTGCTCGGCACTGCCGCGCCTGCCCTCGGTGATCGAAATCGGTGAAGGCTTCCAGCAGGACATGCAGTCACCGGTGGCAATCACTCGGCTGGCAGTGGGCGATCCGAAAATTGCCGACGTGCATGCCAATGGCGGTTCGTCCTTTCTGCTCACGGGCGTCGGCCCCGGCGCGACCAGCCTGATGGTCTGGACCGCCTGCTCGGCGCAGCCGCAGCAAGCCATGGTCTTCGTCCAGGGCGCGGCGACCACGGCGCTGACCAGCAGCGTGCCGTCGGACGATCCGGCCCTGCCGTCGCAAGTGCAGACCGACATCCGTTTCGTCGAAGTCAGCCGCACCAAACTCAAGGAAGCCACGGCGTCGCTGATCGGCACGCGCGGCAATTTCCTGTTCGGCTCGCCCGGCACGCTGCCACCAATCGACGGCGTACCGCAGCCGCGCCTGCCGGTGGATAACTCGCTGTTCAACTTCTCCTGGGTCGGCGGCAAGACCATGGCGATCATCAACGCCCTGGAAACCAGCGGCTTCGCCTACACCCTGGCGCGGCCGAGTCTGGTGGCGTTGAACGGGCAGAGTGCGAGCTTCCTGGCCGGCGGAGAAATCCCGATTCCGGTGCCCAGTTCCGGCAGCGACAGCGTGTCGATCGAGTACAAGGAATTCGGCATCCGCCTGACCCTGACGCCAACCATCATCGGCCGCGACCGCATCGCGCTGAAGGTCGCCCCGGAGGTCAGCGAACTGGATTTTGCCAACGCGGTGAACATCGCCGGCACGACCGTTCCGGCGCTGACCATCCGCCGCACCGACACCAGCGTGTCGCTGGGTGATGGCGAAAGTTTCGTCATCAGCGGTTTGATCAGCACCACCAACAGCTCGCAAGTGAACAAGTTTCCCGGCCTGGGCGATATTCCCATCCTCGGCGCGTTTTTCAAGGGTTCGCAGATCAAGCGCGAAGAGCGCGAACTGCTGATGATCGTCACCCCGCACCTGGTCCAGCCATTGGCGGCGGACGCGCGACTGCCGTCGTTGCCGGGAGAGAAATTGCGCAATTACGACCCGAATTTTTATCGCATGTTCTTCCTCGAGAACGGCAACTTCGACAAGCGCAGCGGGTTGTCGCAATGAACCAGAATCTCAGCCAGACCTTCCTCGCCATCACCCGCAACAGCACCGATCTGGAATGGCTGCAAAGCGCTCTCGCGCCACTCGGCCAGGTCATCAGCGCCGGTGCCGGCAGCCTCGACGAATTGCTCGCACTGGTCGATGTAACGTTCGCCAATCTGGTCTTCGTCGGCCTTGATCGCGAGCACGTCGTGGCGCAGAGCGCGCTGATCGAAGGTGCGCTGGAAGCCAAGCCGATGCTGGCGATCGTTGCTCTCGGCGACGGCATGGACAATCAGCTGGTGCTCAATGCGATGCGCGCCGGCGCACGGGATTTCGTGGCCTATGGCTCGCGTTCCAGCGAAGTCGCCGGACTGGTGCGGCGCCTGAGTAAGCGTCTGCCGGCCGTTACACCTAGCACCCAGCTCGGCGGCCTCACCGTTCTGTACGGTGTGCAAGGCGCGTCGGACGGCGCCTTGATCGCCAATCACATGGCCATGGTCGTGCAGAAAAGCGGCCAGCAAACCCTGCTGCTCGACCTCGGTCTGCCGCGTGGCGATAGTCTGGCGTTGTTGGGTCTGGAGAGTTCGTTTCACTTCGGCGATGCCCTGCGTCATTTGCGCCGCCTCGACGCCACGCTGATCGACAGCGCTTTCACCAGCGCCGAGCACGGCCTGCGAATTCTTGCTTACGCCAACAGCGACGAGCCGCTGGAATCCACCAGTGCCGCCGAGCTGTACATGCTCCTCAGCGCCCTGCGCCAGCACTTCCAGCACATTGTCGTGAACCTCACCGGGCAGGCCGACAGTGAAGCGTTGCGCACCTTCGTCAGTCATTGCGACAAACTGCTCTGGTACACCGACCAGAACGTCCTCAACTGCCGACGCAATCTTGCCGTGCTCAACCAGTGGCGCGAGAAAGGCATGAAACTCGAGCACGGGCGCTTGCTGATCGATCGCTACCTGAGCAACGTTGCGCCGGATGCCGAGACCCTGGGCAAGACCTTCAATCTGGAAGTCATCGCCGTGCTGGCGTTCAGTCCCGATGTGCGCCTGAACGCGAAAAACCAGGGCGTGAGTCTGTTCGAACTGGCGCCGCGAGAGAAACTCACCCAGAGCCTGCGCGCCCTCGGCGAACGTTTGGCCAAGCGTTCCGAAGGCTTGAGCAAACCGAAAGTCACCTGGTTCGACCGTCTGCGAGGCCACTCATGAGCGCAGAAAAACTCTTTGGCGCAACGTCTCACGGAGCGATCGGCAACAGCGATCACGAAGGCCTGAAACTGGTCCTGCACCGCTACATCATCGACGCCATCGAGGAGTCGGGGAAAAACCTGCTGGAAGGTTCGCGCCAGCAACTGGCGCAGTTCGTCACCGACAAGGTCGCCGAATACATCGCGCGTTTGCATCTGGCGATCTCGCGCTACGAAATGGAGCGCCTCGGCGAGGAAATCGTCGACGAGCTCACCGGTTTCGGCCCACTGGAAGTCCTGCTGCGCGACCCGTCGGTGACGGAAATTCTGGTCAACGGCCCGCACCGGGTGTTCATCGAGCGCGACGGCGTACTGCATCAAAGCGATCTGCGTTTTATCGATGCGCATCATGTCGAGCGGGTCATGCAACGCATCCTTGCGCCGCTCGGGCGCCGCCTCGATGAGTCCTCGCCGATGGTCGATGCGCGCCTGCCGGACGGCAGCCGGGTCAACGCGATCATCCCGCCGATCGCCCTCGACGGCCCGTGCCTGTCGATCCGCAAGTTCCGCAAGGACATGCTCAAGAGCACCGACCTGATGGCGATGCAGACCATCGATCTGGCGATTTTCGAATTCCTGCAGAACGCCGTGGGCAGGCGCTGCAACATCCTCATCAGTGGCGGCACCGGCACCGGCAAGACCACGCTGCTGAACATCCTCAGCCAGTTGATCAACCCGCACGAACGGCTGGTGACCATCGAAGACGTCGCCGAGCTGCAACTCGGCCATCCGCATGTGGTGCGTCTTGAAACCCGTCCCCCCAACGCTGAGGAGCATGGCGAGGTCAAGGCCAGCGACCTGATTCGCAACGCCCTGCGCATGCGTCCTGACCGGATCATTCTCGGCGAGATCCGTGGCGTCGAAGTGGTCGATGTGCTCACCGCGATGAACACCGGCCACGACGGTTCGATGAGCACCGTGCACGCCAACAATGCGCAGGATGCGCTGCTGCGTCTGGAGACGCTGGTCGGGCTGACCGGGCGCTCGATCGCCGAACGCACCTTGCGCCAGATGATCTGCGCCGCCCTCGACGTGATCATTCAACTGACGCGCATGCCCGATGGCCGGCGCTGCGTCAGTGAAGTGGTGGAAGTGGTCGGCATCCGCGAGGACGTCTACGTCACCAACACCCTGTTCCGCCTCGACCGCCGCACGGGGTTCGGCTTTGTGCGCGAAGCGGTCAACCCGGCCGGCGACAAGCTGCGCCACGACGCTCACCTGGGCTGACGGCGAGGAGCACGCAGATGCTGGGACCGATCATTCTCATCGCCATCTGCCTGATGCTGCTCGGGCTGTCGATCTATCTGTTCCTGCAAGGGCTGCGCAAGACCGCGACGGAGAAAGTCCTCAATCGACTCGCCGCCGGACAACCGCAGCTGGCCGTCGAGCAGACCAGGTGGGTGGGGCTGGAGCGCATGTTTCTGCGTGCAGGACTGGGTCGGCCGAGCGAGCGTTTCGGCCTGTGGCTGAGCCTGTGGGCGGCGGCCATGGGCCTGGGATTTCTGCTCGGGAGCTGGGTTGGTTTGCTGATCATGTTGCTCGTCCCGCCCGTGGCGTTGCGGTTGTACATCGCCATTCGCTACCGACGGCGGATCCGCCGCATGATCGAACAACTGCCGCAACTGCTCGACCACACCGTGCGCAGCCTCAAGTCCGGGCGCACGCTGAGCGATGCGGTGCTGGGCGGCATCGAGGCCAGTGAAGATCCCTTGAAAGCGGCCATGGGCCGGGTGCAGCGCAACGTGCAACTGGGGGTGAACCTGCCCGATGCGGTCAGCGATTTTGCCGAGCTCTACGAGCAGGACGAATTGCGCATGTTCGCCCTCGGCCTGAAGGTCAATCACCGCTACGGCGGCAACGCCAGCGAGTTGCTGGAGAATCTGATCAAACTGATCCGCGAGCGCGACCAGGGCGCGCGGCAGTTGCGCGCGTTGACGGGGGAAACGCGCATGACCGCTTGGGTGCTCGGTTTGCTGCCGCTGATTCTGGTGAGCTACTTCATGCTGACCAACCCCGGCTACATGCTCGGCATGTGGCACGACGAAAGCGGCCAGACCATGCTGCTCAGCGCCGCCGTGTTGCAGGTGTTGGGCAGTCTGGCGCTGTGGCGCATGTTGCGGAGCGTTTGAGATGGTCTGGCTCGCGGCGTTGTTGTTGCTCCTTGGTTCGCTGTTATTGCTGGGCAATCACCTGCTCACCGAGCGCCGCCGCGTGCGTCAGGTGCATCAGCGCTTGCACGGCCAATTGGTGCGGGAGAACCGTTTCGGCCACTGGCTGCGCGCGCTGGGCAACAGCCGTTTCGGCCGGGGCTCGGTGAGCATCGACAGCGAAACCCAGACCCTGCTCGGCCGCCTCGGCTGGCGCCGCGCCAACGAACGCGCGCTCTTCGCCGCCTGCCAGATCGGCACGCCGCTGCTCGCTCTGGGGCTGGCGATCTTTTTGCAGGAAGTGTTATTCCCGCAGACCAGTCACCGCTGGATGGCGCCGATGTTCGCTGCGGGCGGCGGCTATCTACTGCCCAAACGCCTGCTCGCCTACGCCGCCGCCCGCCGACAGAAAACCATCGCCGTGGAAATCTCCACGTTCATTCCGCTGCTGCGCATCCTCTTCGAATCCGGCATGGCCGTGGAACAAGCGCTGCGCGTGCTCAGTGTCGAAGCGCAGAAACTGCTGCCGGAGCTGACCAGCGAACTGCGCCTGATCCTCAGCCGCGTCGACTCCGGTCTGGAGCTGGGTCAGGAGCTGAACAAGACCGCGGTGATGCTCGCGGTGGACGAATTCACCGACACCTGCGTGATCCTCCAGCAACTGATCCACCAGGGCGGCGGTGCGATGAAATCACTGCTGGCGCTCAAGCAATTACTGGACGACCGACGCCTGACCCGGCTGCAGGAATACATCTCGAAAATGTCGGCGAAGATGTCGGTGGTGATGATGCTGTTTCTGTTTCCGGCCCTGCTCATCGTTCTGGCCGGCCCGGGCTTCACCGCCATTGCTCGCGCGTTCGCAAACTGACCTTGGCTCATGGAGAGCGTTTGATGAAAGTACTGATAGTCATGGCAAGTCTGTTGCTGCTCAGCGGCTGCGCCACGGATGGCCAGGCGCCGTGGACCTCGCTGCTGTCGCCGTCCAGCTGCAGCAAACTCACGTCGGAGCAGGAACTGTCGCTGAACCTCGCCGATGATCTGGCCAGCGACGGCAAGCTCCACGCGAGCCTGGCCAATCTGCAAAGCCTGCCGGACAACCTCAGCGAAGTGCGCCTGCGCAAAGCCAAGGTCTATCGCCTGCTCGGTCGCAGCGAAGCCGAGCCGCTCTACCGCAGCCTGCTCGGCGGCTGCCTCACCGCCCAGGCCGAACATGGCCTGGGCCAGGTCTACGCCGCCCGTGGCGACAACGGCCAGGCCCAGGCCCACCTGCAACGCGCCGCGCGCCTGGCGCCCACCGACGAAAAAATCCGCAATGACCTCGGCGTGGTCTACCTCAACCAACTGCGCCTCAACGAAGCGAAATTCGAATTCCTCACCGCCATCGAGCTGAGCCAGAACAATCAACTGGCGACGCTGAACATGGTCACCCTGCTGCTCTACCAGAACGACTGGCCCCAAGCCGCAGAGGTCGTCAGCCGCTCGAAACTGACCCCGGAACAATTCACCGAAGCGCAGCAACGCGCAGAAAAACTCAAAGCCCCGACCAACGCCAAAGCCACACCCGGCGACCGCGTCGCCGCCTTCATCGACCCCCTACCGCCGACGCTCGAATAGGAGACAGCCATGACCATCCGCAAAGGCCTGTGCTACCTGACCCTGCTCACCCTACCCCTCGGCGCCCACGCCATCGACACCGGCCCGGCTTCAGCGCAGCAGCAGGAAACCGAAGGCTGGCTGGTCCTGCAAAGCCGCAACAAAGCCGCCTCACCCAAACCCCAAAGCGCCACCGCCACTGAACGCGAACTGGCGATGCAGCGCTGGCTGAAGAAATACCAGTACGAGATCCCGGATTTTTATGATCCGGATGCGGGCGGGAAGATCGAGAGCAAGAATTAGTTTGGTGGTGCCCTTGAAGGCCCCTTCGCGAGCAGGCTCGCTCCCACAGTCGACCGCGTGCTTTCGGTGGGAGCGAGCCTGCTCGCGAAGAACGATAACGCGGTTTCAGCTCTGCGGATCCACCCGATCCAGCGCCCGATTCACCGCCAACTCCGCCAGCATGACAATCTGCTGAATCGCCAACGCCGTGCTGCGCTGAAACCCGCTCAACTCGCCAGCGAAATTACTCGCCATCGCACTCGCTGACGCCAGCGACTCACAGGCATGCGCCAACAAGCTTTCGGTATCGACATTGGGCACCACCATGAACAGCGTGCTGGGCGGGTGCGGTTTTGCAGGTGCGGGGCAGAGATAGAAATCGAGCGCGCGTTTTATCGCTTCGCGGTTTTTCACCAGATCGTCGGCGCGCATGGCGTCTTCGAGCGAGGTGGTGGGGGATGGGGGTGGGTCTGGGATCAGTTTGTCCATGAGAACTCCTACTTGGCTGTCACGCCCTCTTCTGTCGTTTCCACACGACAAAAGGTGGCAGCTGTACGCAGGGTGGAAAACCGATAAGTAGGCAACCGGCCAGACCAAAGTCTGCCCACGCACAGCCGCCGCGACACAGTTTGCAGACGAACGAACACGCCGACAACGATTACGGTAGCAATGCAAAGCAACTACTTGAATTTCAGGTTTCCACACCTGACCGCTGAGTTGTCAGCGACAGCCAGAGACTAGTGACCCGACGTCCGACGGACAACCTGAAAACCTTGTGGGAAGGTTCTGGCAAATCAGACACAGATTTAAACAATCAAAATCAAAAGCACCCTCACCCTAGCCCTCTCCCAGAGGGAGAGGGGACCGACCCGAGTTGTTTGGGTCAGGTATGCCGACCTGAGATACCGAGTCGAATGCAAATTTTGAACAACCCGCAAATCGGCTCCCTCTCCCTCGGGAGAGGGCTGGGGTGAGGGGCGAATCCAGCGCAAAACGAAAGCCAGACACCGCATGCTTTTCACCACTCAAAACAATGAGCGCAAGCTCGAGTAGCTTTTGATCTTGATCTGGGAGCCCGTCGGCAGGCTGAGTGGAGGGATTGATCCGGGCGTGGGAGCGCAGCGACCGTACGACGCAGTCGTACACAGCGGAAGGAGGTGCAGCGAAGCAAACCGTAGCCGCTGCGCCAGGATCGATCCCGGAGCGAAGGAACCCCGAGCCCCAGCGAGCGGGCCGAACGTCAGGGCGAAGACCTTTTGGTTCCTTTGGGCTGGGCCGGCATTCCGGCGTTTGCCAAAAGGGACTCGCCGTAAGGGCGAAACCGCCAGCCGCAACACCCGAAGAAACGGATATTCACCCCAACCACCCAAAGCATGGTCGGCCCAAAGGCCGCCAAGTCAATGCGCAGTAACCCGCTGCCGCCCCGCCGAACTACCAGGAGAAAGCGCCAAAGCCAACTGCGTCCGATTATGCATATGCGTCAACCGCAACACCTGCGATACATACAGCTTCACCGTGTTCTCGGTAATCCCCAACTCACAGGCAATCTGATAATTGGTCTGCCCCTTGCCCACCAACCGCGCCACGTCCAACTGCCGGGGCGACAATTGACTGAACACCGCCGGCATCTCCACGGACTCAGGCTCACCATCACTCACCACCGGCACGGGCGAGCGCCGCACCTTGTCCAGATCCTGATAAAGGTCATCAATCGACTCGGACAAAAACTGCAACTTCTGATTCAAATGCCCCAGATGCAGATTCTTCTGCCGCTCCTGCAAAGCCAGTTCCTGGCGCTGCACACCCTCAAGCAACTCTGCCAGATCGATCGGCTTCTGATAGTAATCGGCAATCCCCGCGCGCAACGCCTTGATCACATCCTGCTTGTCAGCGCGGCCGGTGAGCATGATCGCCTCGAACACCCGCTGCTTGCCGGCCAGCCGCTGCAACGCCTGGATCAACTCGATGCCGTCCATGTCCGGCATGTGCAAATCACTCAGCACCAGACCGATGTCCGGGTCCGCCCTGAACAGCTCGATGGCTTCAAGACTCGAGTCGCACGGCACGCAACGGTAGCCACTGCTCTCGAGAAACTCACAGAGTTCTTCGACGATCAGCGGCTGATCATCGACCACGAGGATTTTTACCGAATTAGGCTTGTTCACGAACCACCCCATTTGCTCGGCCAACGCTGACGATTCCTGCACTTTGGTGGCGTATTCGCCTGAATTGAAAGTAGACCCACTTTCCGACTATGTACATAGAACTAGTGGCACCCCGCGATCAGGTGATCCAGTACAGCGAAAGCACTACACCTACCCACACGAACGGCGCAAATGGCAGCTTTTTTGACTTGTCCGGGGCCAGATGACGCACATGCTCTCTAACTCCTTGAGCCATATGAGGCCAGACTTTTGGCGCGAGCAGCAGCCACAGCACGCTGGCCACGCCCGCGCCGATAAACGCGCCAAGAACGAATATGCCGTTCGTCGCAAGACCCAGGGCTGTCATTAATTTCACATCGCCGGCGCCCATGCGGCCTAAGAAATAACCCGGCAGCGTCAGCAGCAGAGCGATCAGGCAGGCCCAGCCGCCCTGCCCCGCGTCGGCGCCCAGCCAAGTAGTGCCAGTCGCCAACAACCAGACCAACGCCAGCGCGCCGACGCCTAACGTCAAAGCATTGGAAATTCGCCGCTGCCGGGCATCTTGGGCGGCGCAGATCGCCAGCCAGATCAGAACAAGGGAAATCTGCATCCGCTGAAAGCCGTCCGTTTTGTCTGATTGATTCTATGCTGATACTACGCAGTGACTGTCAGGGTAGACGCACGCATGAAAAACGGCTTTCGCAGGTCGCAAAAAGGTGCGGTGGCGATCGAATTCGCCTTGGTGTTCATCATCTTTTTCGCAGTGTTTTACGGGTTGGTCAGCTACGGCCTGCCCTTCGTGATGATGCAATCGTTCAACCAGGCCACCGCTGAGGCGGTGCGCCGCAGCGTTGCGGTGGACCCGACCACGCCGAACTATTCGACGGTGGTGGTCAACACCGCCAATGCCGCGCTGACCCAGCAACTGCAATGGCTGCCTTCGGCCTTGAATCTGGTGGTCGGCACCGACACCAGTGCGGCCTACGACGCGGGGACTGGCACCCTGACCGTCAGCGTCAATTACCCGGTGAGCAAGCTCAATCAGATCATGCCGTTTCTGGTGCTGCCCGGGATCGGCACGGTGCCCAATCTGCCCACGCACCTGACCGCCCGCTCGAGCCTGCAATTTTGACCGCCGGCGATAAGCTTTTCGGGCGCTTGCTCAAGCGCGCCCCCGTCGCAGCCCACGACTTGCCGGACCACCTCGGCGCGCCGCCGATCGGCCTGCATTTTTATCTGGACGGCAACGGCGATGTGTTGCAGATCGCCGGCCCGCTGCGGCATTTGCTCGCCCAGCACAAACCTCAGGGTCAGCCGCTGCCGCTCCGCGCCTACCTGCTGCCGCACAGTCTGCTGACCATCGAAGGTCAGCCGCGAGACTGGCAAGGGCAATTGCTCGATCTGGATTTCAGCGGCCTGAATGATCAGCCGCTGCACCTTCGCGGCTGGGTGCAGCCACTAAACGATGGCTGGCAACTGCAGATGCTCGACATCGCCGACCTGTTGCTCGAACGTCAGCAGGCGCGCGATCGCGACGCCTGCCAGACCCTCGCCGCGCAGGTCAGCGATCGTCTGCGCACGTGCAGCCTGACGCGTCTGCCGACGGTGCTTGGCGAACAATTGCAGGCCATCGCCCAGCGCTGGCACATCCCCTGCCTCGCCGTGGCGTTACTGGATGAACAGGCCCAGGGCTGGCAGATTCATCAACAGTTTCGCGGCCACGATGCCCCGCAATTGTGGGAGGACGGTCAGCCGCTGGGCACGCCGCTGGACAGCCTCAACGGCAGCGCGCCGCAACGTCTCGCCGGCCCGCAGGGCCGCTATGAACACTCGCGATTGCAGGCCACGTTCGGCAACGCCAACGGTTTCGCCGTGCCCTACAGCAATGACCAGGGCGTGGTCGCGTGGCTGCTCTGCGGGTTTTATACAGTCGACAACGTGGCGCCATGGCTGACCGATCGCGACTGGCTGAGCCTGGCCGGCGCGCTGGCCGGGCCGCTGCTCAGCCGCTTGCGCGAGCAGCGCCATGTGCAATCGATGGAGCGCCTGGACTCGCTGCAAAACCTGCTCGGCACCGGCTGGTGGGAAATCAGTGCCGAAGAGCAGATTGCACTGGCGCCGACGCTGGCCTCGGCACTGGATCTCAGCGATCGCCTGCTGCCGGTAGAAGACTGGCTGTCGCTGTTTCATCCCGCCGATCGCGCCGAGTTGCGCAGCCGTTTGCGCGCCCTGCAACTGCAAGGAGAAGCGCTGACCCTGAGCGTACGTCTGCACCGCGCGGAGGTCGGCGCAGCGGCGACGTGGTATCGGATTCAGGGCCAGGTCAGCGGCACCGGTGAGCATCGGCGTCTGGTCGGCTTCATGCTCGACATCAGCGACATCCAGAATCAACAACAGCGCGCCGCTGCCGCCCATGCGCGGCTGGATAATCTGATTGCCAGTTCACCGGCGGTGATCTACGTGCAGCGCTATGCAGAAGGCGCACTGGTTCCGGATTTTTTTAGCGCCAGCCTGCAACCCTTGCTGGGCTGGACGCTGGAAGATTGCGACACGACAGCGCTGGTCGAGCGCGTGCATCCCGACGACCGCGAACTGTATTTCCAGCGCAACCGCCAGTTGCTGCGCGAAGGCTCGGTGCGTGCGCGTTATCGCCTGCGCGACAACCGTGGCGAGTATCACTGGCTGCTCGATGAAGCGAAACTGCTGCGCAACGATCTCGGGTTGCCGGTCGAGGCGGTGGGCCTGTGGCTGGACGTCACCGACGCGACGCTTGCCGCCGAGCAGGTGCGGCAAAGCGAAGAGCGTTACCGGATTCTGGTCGAGGACTCGCCGGCGATGATCTGCCGCTATCGCCCGGACCTGACGCTGATCTTTGGCAACCGACCGTTGGCGACTTATCTGGAATGCACCCCGGAACAACTGCCCGGGGTTGATCTGGGTGGGTGGATGTCCGAAGAACAGCGCGCAGCGTTCGTTCAGCGCTTGAGCCAACTGACGCCGGAACAGCCAGTGAGTACAGCGGAAATCAGCCTGCAATTGCCCGGACGCGAACACGCCTGGTGGGTGTGGTCAGATCGCGGCGTGTTCGACGAGCGCGGCCAGTTGATCGAAGTGCAAGCGGTGGGCCGCGACAACACCGAGGTGCGCCGCTCGCAACAACAACTCACCCAAAGCGCGAAAATGGCCACCCTCGGCGAAATGGCCACCGGCCTCGCCCACGAAATCAACCAGCCGCTCAACGTGATGCGCATGGCCATCGTCAACGTGCTCAAGCGCCTCGGCAACGGTGATGTACAGGTCGATTATCTGACCGACAAACTCAACCGCATCGACGCTCAGGTTCAACGCGCGGCTAAGGTGGTCGACCACATGCGTGTGTTCGGTCGCCGCTCGGAAATCGAACAACAATTGTTCAACCCGGCCCAAGCCATCGAAGGCACCTTGTCACTGCTGGCCGAGGGCATGCGCGGTAAAGGTGTCGATTTGCGCATCAGCGAGACTGCTTTCGAGGCGCAGGTGCGCGGCTACGTCGATCAGCTGGAGCAGGTGCTGATCAACCTGATGGTCAACGCCCGTGACGCCCTGCTCGGCAAGCGCGAGCACCACCCGGCATTCAAACCGTGGATTTCGATCTACGCCGAGCGTGACGAGGAAAGCGTGCGGCTGTGGGTCGAGGACAATGGCGGCGGTATCGATCCGCGTTTGCTGGAGCGGATCTTCGAGCCGTTCTTCACCACCAAACCGATTGGCGTCGGCACCGGCCTGGGCCTGTCGGTGAGCTACGGCATCATCGCCAACATGGGCGGCCAGTTGAGCGTGCGCAACTCCACGGAGGGCGCACGGTTCTGCATCGAATTGCCGATTGCCACGGATGATCAGATCACCAGATAGGCCTTGCCGGTCTGCCCGCAGGTCATGTTGGCGCCCACCTCTGTATCCATCAGGTTGATGCCCAGGCCTTTGAGCAGATTATTCAACAACGGGTCGAGCAAGGGACTGATCAAACCGGTGATCACTGGCAACAAGCGGTTGCTGACGTCGCTGATCAACGAAGCCACCCCAGTGACGATAGCGCCCAGCGGATTGCTGCCCACGGGTTTGTAGACGATCAGGTTGATGCCCGACAGGGTGTTCGCCAGGCTGCCGACGATGTTGCTGGTCGGCGCGGCCGGTAGCACGCTGGGCGGCAGTTTCAGATTGGCCGGGGTGGCGAAGGGTGTGGTGCTGGAGAACAGCAGATTCTGCATAGACTGCGCGACGCTGGTGTCGAGTTTGATGGCGATGCCGCCCGCGCCGTACTGGACGCGGGAGGCGGCATCGCAACTGCCGATGCCGAGAATCCTGTGGCAGGTGATGATGCCGAGATCGACCAGCGGCAGCGGCGCCACCGTTGGTTCGGCGACTGAAGAGAACGCCGCGACAGGATCGATCTTGCCGAGTTTGAGATCTGCCAGAGAGGTTGTTGTGGCGGCAGTCAGGCTTTTGCTGCCGCTGTCGTCGGTCGGGCAGCGGTAATCGGTGACATAGCTTTTCGCCCCGCCGGCATCTAGCGCGATGTCGATCTGCGGTGAGGGCAGCAGCTTCGGATCGAGCTGTTGGCAGCCGGCACCCAACAGGCAGAACACTGAATTGATTGTGTCCACCAGATTCAGGCTCAACAGCGCATTGAGCGTCGGCGTCAGCGTACCGACCAGGCCCAGCACCGCATTGGTCAGACCCGTCACCCCCGAGAGCACCGGCAAATTCACCGACAGCAGCGTGCGCACCTGCGCAGTGCGCACATAAATTCGGTCCGGTCCCAATGGATCGGCCTTGGCCCGCGCCGGATCGCCAATCGCCGAGAACTGCGGCGGTTCGATCACCTTCACCCGTACCGTGACACCGGCCAGCCCCAGCACGTTGACCGGCAAGGTCGCCGCCACCGCGCTTTTGCTGTTGGCCAGTTGCACCACGCCTTGCACCAGTTGCAGCAATTGCAGATTGGCATCCAGCCCCGCCGCCGTGGTGCCGGTCTGCAGTTGCAGGATCTCGCCGAGTCTGACCGGCGCCGCATTGATGGCGGCGACCTGCAACTGGCCCAGCGCGGTGACCACTTGCGCAGTCGCGCCGTTGAGTTGCACCACCGTCGCTGCGGCCTGAATCAACTGCGTCACCGTCGCTTGGGTATTGAGTAACTGCGTGTAATTGCCAGCACCGACGTTGAGGTCGATGGCCAGTTGATCGAGGTATTTGAGCAGGTTGATATCAGTGTGCAGCAGACCGTCCCAGCCCACCGCCGTGAGGTTGACGTTGCCGCCGAGCAACCCGGAAAACAGCGAATTGAGGATGTTCGACTGCGCCGTGTCGATGCTGGCGAGGGTGCTGCGAATATTCAGTTGGGCGACGGTCGGCTGCGGTTTCGCGGCAACTGCCGAAGCATTGAGCGTGGTATTGAGGCTGACCGGCGTGGCGCTGAACAGCGCCTGCACACCACCAGCAAAACTGCTGGTGACCGTACGACTGGCAGCGACTTTGACTGCGCTTGATTGCGTGGCATCGACAGTGAAACTGCGCAAACCGCTGGCAGCGGTGGCCAGTGTGCCGCAAGTGGTGACGAGCGTATTGGCGGCATCGACCACGTAACCATTGCGCAGCGCACTTTGCCCGGCATAACTGGCGGCGGTCAGCCCGGGCAGGCAATTGCCGCCGCGACTGACCGCTTCGAGGGCGGCGGTATCCACCACCCGCTGTAGTTTGCGCTGTTCCATGTACAGGCGACCGCTATCGACCACCAGCAACATCATCACCAGCGCCAGACTCAGGGTGGCAGCCGCCATCAAGCCGATCGCCCCGCGTTGCCGGGCCGGGCCGTTGCCTTGCGATCCTGGCGACATGGCGCACTCCTTTGCCGGCGCAGTGCCGAGCGCTACCTCCGTTAATGAAAAAGAGTGTAGACGCGGTCGGTCGAGAGTGCTGGCGTCACGCCATTCCTGTCACCAACGCCACTGTGGGAGCGAGCCTGCTCGCGAAAGCGTCGTGCCAGAGGATTCAATGCTGCATGACACACCGTCTTCGCGAGCAGGCTCGCTCCCACAGGGACGGTTCAGAGCGGTTCAACGCGGTGGATAGTTGGCCAGGATCCGTGTGACGGTCTCGCGAATGGCATTGCTGCGGTCAGCCGGATTCGGGCGGTTGCTGAGCATTTGCTCATCGCTGCCACGCCAGACCAGTTTGCCGTCCTTGCCGTCGAGCAGGTCGATCTGAATGGTCGCGACCTTGTAGGTGATGTTGCGCGTTTCGTTGTACATCGGTGCGCCCCAGTAGCCGTTCCACGGGCCGCCCCAACCGCCGCCGTAATTGGTCGTCACCTGCTGCTGCCGGTCCTCGACGATCAGGTAGGTCTGCACGCTCAGATCACCTTTGCCACCGCCGGCAGCCGGACGCAAACCGCGCTGATCGAGTTGATCGGACACCGCCTGGCGGATGCGCTGTTCGGTGAGGTCGCTTTTGATGCGCGGATCATCGGGGCGGTATTGCAGGGCCGGGTCTTTCCAGCTCCAGCTGCGATAAGCGGCAAAGTCGCGGCTGGCGTCGAAATCGTGATTGACCTGATTGGCGGCGCAGGCACTGAGCAGCGCGGCAACAGCGAGTAGAGCGAGACGGCGGAACATGATTTTTCTCCGGGTGAAGGCATGAACCTGCTGACACGACGTCAGCTGGGAGGATACGCCGCCATGGCTTTTTCCACAGCCTCGCGGATCGCATCGGCGCGTTCGATCTGATTGCCCTGGGTGCCGGTCTCGGCGCTGGCGCTCCACACTGGCTGACCATTGCCGGCATCGAACAGATCGACCCGCACCACCACGACCTGCTCCTGATAGGTGCGCACGATCGGCACGCTGTTGTACATGCCGTAACCGCGACCATAACGATCATAGCCGCCGTATCCGCCGTAGTAGCCGTAATCATCGCGCACCTGACGCAAACGGGTTTCCAGACGCAGGTCGGCGCTGACCAGCAGGTCGGCCGGGCGGTTGTCGCGCATCGGCCGCAAGCCGCGTTGGTCGAGGGCGTTGCTGACCGCCTCGGCCACTTGCGCCGAATCGGCCCACGCCGTGCCCGGCGGCAACTGCCCGTCGCGCCAGGCCCAGTTGCGGTAGCGCCCGTAATCACGCGGCGGCGCCGGGTAGGCGCTACGGTCGAAGGTGGTGGCGGCTTGCGGCGGTGCCGGCGGCAACGGCCGTGACTGGGCCACGTAGGGGTTGCTGCCTTGGCAAGCGGCCAACCCCAGACTTATCAGCAATAACCCGCATCGAGCTTTCATGTCGCGCTCCGCTCAGATCGGCCGGCAGATCCAGTGCAAGTAACGCCCAAGCCCGGCGAAGCCTGGGTGACGACGGTGCGCGAGTTCCATTTCCAGCAAATCCGCCAGTTCGGCGCGGGCCTGGAATTCCACCGGCATGTAATCGTGAAATACCCGTACGCCGCTCTGACTTTCGACCTGCCACATACCGGCGAGTTGCGTTGCCAATTCCCGTGGGTCGAGAGGCTGCTGCGGAGTCAGGCTCTGCTTCTCGCCGGCCATGACGTTCTTGCGCATTTTCTTGAAATGGCCCTTGAGCAGATTGCGATAAATCAGCGCATCACGGTTGTAGAACGCCAGCGACAGCCAGCCACCAGGCTTGGTCAATTGATGCAACACCGGCAGGATGGCGTGGGGCTCGGAGAGCCATTCCAGCACGGCGTGGCAGATCACCAGATCGTAGGGCTCGGTGAGCTGACCGGGCAGTTCCTGCCACGGCGCCTGAATGAACGTAGCGGTGTGTCCGGCTTCGGCAAAACGCTGGCGCGCACCCTCGAGCATCGGTTCGGCCGGCTCGGTGAAGGTGACGTCATGGCCGCGCTCGGCCAGCCACAGCGACATATGCCCCAGGCCCCCGCCGATATCCAGCACGCGCAGCGGACGTTCCGGCAAGGCCTCGCTCAGATCGGCCTGCAACACGGCGAGGCGAATCGCGCCTTTGGCACCGCCATATATTTTTTCGGCGAAGCGCGTGGCCAACTGATCGAAATGACGGTCGCTCATCAGCTGAACCGCCGTTCGCTGTCGGCGAGCTTGGCGCGCACCACTTCATTCATGTCCAGACCCAGTTCGCTGCACAGCAGCAACAGATACAGAACGATATCGCCGACTTCCTGCCCGGCATGCGCGAGTTTGTCCGCCGGTAACTGGCGTGACTGGTCTTCCGTCAGCCACTGGAAGATTTCCACCAGCTCGGCCATTTCGACGCTGGCGGCCATGGCGAGGTTTTTCGGGCTGTGAAATTGCCGCCAGTCATTGCGGTCGCGAATGGCGTGCAGGCGTTCGGTCAGTTCTACAAGGTTCATCGGGCTCTCCTGAAGACGCATAGCTTCGGGGGGATGCGGGCTGAAGGCAAGCAGCGCAGATGATCAATTGTGGGGGCGAGCCTGCTCGCGAAGGCGGTGGATCATCCAGACCGGATTTGCCTGACACGCCGCCTTCGCGAGCAAGCTCGCTCCCACACATTATCCGGGCAAACCTTCTATCATGCAGGGAACTCGGCCGCCCTCGGCGTGGCCCAAGGCTCAGCTCTTTCATCAGGGATGCACACATGCGTGTAGAAAGCTTTTTCGAATGGCTCGGCCAGGCACTCGGTTCGGTCATCCGCTTTATCGTCGATGGCCTCAGCGGCCTGTTCAATATGCTCAGCAATGCCGGCAGCAACTTTGTCGACGGCCTGGCGCAAACGCTGGGGATGGACACCTCGATCATCAGCATCATCGCGCTGATCGTTGGCCTGATGCTGCTGTGGTCGGCGATCCGGGCGTTCATGAACGCGTCGATCATTGCCGGGATCATCTGGTTGCTGCTGGGGTTGTGGTTGTTGAGCTGGATCATCCATTAACACCACCGCCACCCTGTGGGAGCGAGCCTGCTCGCGAATGGCCGGCACAGCCGAAATCTTCACGGTCGGTCAGTCTTCGCGAGCAGGCTCGCTCCCACATTGAATGGCATGACTCGCTACAATCCCCGCTCCCCCAAGGAGCCTGCATGTCCTCTCTGATTACCGACTGGCGCGACCGCCCGACTCACCGCAAGGTCTGGGCGCTCGCCGCGCCGATGATTCTTTCCAATATCTCCGTGCCGCTGGTGGCGCTGGTCGACAGCACTGTCATCGGTCACTTGCCCCATGCCCATCAATTGGGCGCGGTGGCGGTCGGCGCCAGTCTGTACACCTTTCTCGCCTGGGCGATGGGTTTTCTGCGCATGGGCACCACCGGTTTTGCCGCGCAGGCTGCCGGGCGCAGCGATGGCGCGGCGTTGCGGCAGATTCTCTTGCAGGGCCTGCTGCTGGCGATGGGGCTGGCCGTCGTGCTCGGCACTCTTGGCGTACCGCTCAGTGGCGTTGCCCTGCACTTCATGCAACCGTCGGCTGAACTGGATCAGCTGACCCGGGAGTTTTTCCACACGCGTCTGTTTGGCTTGCCCGCAGCGCTGGCGACGTATGCGCTGGTCGGCTGGTTCCTCGGCACGCAGAACGCGCGGGCGCCGCTGGCGATTCTGCTGAGCACCAACCTGATCAACATTGTGCTCAATCTGTGGTTTGTCATCGGCCTTGACTGGGGCGTGGTCGGCTCGGCGCGCGCTTCGGTAATCGCCGAATGGAGCGGCGCCCTGCTCGGCCTGTGGCTGACGCGCACGGCGTTGCGCGCCTATCCGGGGCAGATCATCTGGTCGGCGCTGAAAGTCTGGCAGAGCTGGCGGCCGCTGCTGGCAGTCAACCGTGACATTTTCATCCGCAGCCTCGCCCTGCAATCGGTGTTTTTCCTGATCACCGTGCAAGGCGCGCGGCTCGGCGATGCGACCGTAGCGGCCAACGCGCTGCTGCTCAACGGCTTGCTGCTGACAGCCCATGCACTGGACGGACTGGCGCATGCCGTTGAAGCCTTGTGCGGCCATGCCATCGGCGCGCGGGATCGCCTGGCATTGCGTCGATCGCTGGTGGTGGCCGGCGGCTGGTCGCTGATCGCCAGCGTCGGATTCGCTGTGCTGTTTCTGCTCGCCGGGCACCTGTTCATCGAGATGCAGACCGACATTCAGAGCGTGCGCGACACCGCATTCGTCTACCTGCCCTACCTCGCCGTGCTGCCGCTGATTGCGGTGTGGAGTTACCTGCTCGACGGCCTGTTCATCGGCGCCACCCGCGCGCGGGAAATGCGCAACGGCATGCTGCTTACAGTGTTGCTGCTCCTGCCATTCGCCTGGTTCTTGCAAGCGCTGGGCAATCACGGCCTGTGGATATCTTTTCTGCTGTTCATGGTCTTGCGCAGCGTGACCCTTGGCGCGCAAGCCTTGTGGCTCAAGCGCAGCGATGGCTGGTTCAGCGGCAAGGCTCACTGATCAGAAAAGTCAGTCCGCCGCGCCCCACTGCCGACGCAGAAAGTCGAGCCGTTCCGGTTGGGTCAGTCCGGCCGGCGGCACAACCAGCACGGCGCGCGGATTGAGCAGGCGCAGCCACAGCCAGCCATCCAGCACGGCACGGTCACTGAAACCCAGCGCCAGACCTTGTTGCACATGCACAGCAATCGTCTGGTAATCAACCCTCAGAGACTGGCACCAGCGCCAGATGTGCTGCTCCAGCAGGCAGGTTTGCAGGCGTTCGCGCTGGCGCCGGGTCAGGCTTTCTTCGATGCCCAAAGGTTCGACGAGCAGACCGGGATTGCGCAGCTGTTGCCAGCCCTGACTGCCGATGGCGCGGTCCGCCCAGGTACCACCAAACCAGCGCAACTGGCGAACCGGCCCGAGCCAGCGACTCAGCTGCGTGGCGTCACAGGCGTCGAAGAAATAACTGGCGGTCTGGCGGTTGTAATAGCTGAGCAAGGCCCGATGATTCAAACCGAACGAGACGGTGAGCATGCGCTGCAAGTGGCTGAGCAGCTGCTGCGCCGGTATTTCGCAGCTCAGCAACAGGCCGCGCCAGGTGTCCGGGTCGCGCAGGCACAGGGCGGTCAATGCCGGGCTCTCGCGCAAATCGACGAGGACCGGACCGTGCTCACTGACCGGCTGAAATTCGGTGCCGTCGAACAACCGGTGCCGCTGCACATCGGCAAAGCCCTGGCGCAAGGTCAGCAAGGCGCGTGCCGCGTCCGGGGTATCGAGCAACAGCCATTGCGCCATGGGCTCAAGCGCCGCGCCGCTCATCGTGCGCTGCTCTGATCGAGCGCGGTGAGCAGCCGGCAACTGCATACGGACTCGGCGCAGTGGTTGAAGCTGCCACCGCCCGGCATCAGGCACAGCAACAGCAACGGCTCGCCAGACTGCAACAGTTGCTGCAACCCATCGCTCACCAGCAGTTCTGGGAGCGATACCGGTTCATCGTCCTCGACCGCAGCCTCTGGCAACACCGAGGGCTGGAGCACGCCACTGACCACCGGCTGATCGGGATCGCCTTCGAGGAAACTCACCACCACCTCCACGCCATCGGCGAGTGCCGCCGAGGGCAGCTCGTTCAGGTCAGGCGCGAGGGGCAGCCAGCAATGGCTCGGCGCTGCGCCTTCGCCCTGGTAGAGCCAGTCGAATTGCACCGCCACCGGCCGCGCGCGATCCGGCTGCGGCTCATCGACGCTGACCACCCAGGCACGCTGCAAGCTGTGCATGCGCTGCTTGGACTTCGCAGCCGCGGGCGCACAGACGGGTACCCGCGCGGCCGCGAACAGGCGATTGCAATAGGGCGATTCGAGAGACTGATCGGCCCGATGCTCGATGCGGGCCAGCAGCCATGGGCGGTTGCATTCGAGGAAAGGATGGCCGTCCAGCGGCAACCACTGACCACTGCGCAAGGCCGGCAGATCGCTGTGGCCTTCGGCATCGGGGCCTCGCTGGCTGGCCTGCGAGTCTTCGCGCAGTCGCCATTGGCGGACGGCTGGAGCGACGCCATGCTGGTCATGCTCGCCCCGATAGTGCGCGACGTCTGCATGGGGCATCCGCGTCGGATCGTCGCCGAACACCAGGCAGTGCCTGTCGCGGTGATGTTCGAAGTAGTAGTGAATGCGCGCCTCTGCGCACAGGCGCTGGAGCAGTTGCAGATCGGATTCGTAGTATTGCGTGCAGAAGGTGCGGGCCGGGTAGTCGCTGTGCAACTCGTAACGTCGTTGCAGGCCGACGATGCCATGTTCGCGCAGCACCTGTTCGATGATCTGCGGCACGCAGCGGCCGCTGAAGATGCGCTGGCTCAAACGCAGGTCGAGGCAGTCGAGCCTCGGCCCGAGACGTACTCGGCACAAACGCAAGCCATGGCCGTGCTCGTGCTGGACAAGGCTGTGCAATTGCCCGTGCACACCCTGGTCGGGCGCGCCGAAACACAGGAACGCGGAACGGTGCAGCAGGCCGGCGAGATCCAGATGCGGATCGTCGATCACCACATCGATCTCGAAGGCGAAGGGTTCGCTGAGCGCTTCCCTTCCGGTAAAGGCGAGAACTTCGAAGGGGTCGGACAGGCCCGCTACATCGAGACGAAACGACGGCTCGTTGACTGGATCGAACATGGGCGGATCTCTACAGGAGGGGCGGCCGGGGATTCTCGCCGAGAGGCATGGCCGAGTAGAGAGGCGAAGTACAACTTAGGAAATGACCTACGCGAAAAGCAGACCAGATGAGTTTGCTGACCGTGATAGCACAGGTTTTCGGGAAAAAATCAGGAGATGTCCCACCGGGTTGTCCGAATTTTCCACAGCTTGCGGAAAAAAATCGGACAACCCGGGCGGAACGCTATCGGGTCTCAGGAAGACAGATAGGAGGAGCGAGTCAGGCCCAGACGCAAGGCATCGAGGAACTGCGTGCGCTCGCTGGCACTGATGCGGGCACTGGCGCACTTGTCGCGGTAGTGGGTCATCAGTTCTTCCGGCGACAAGTGCACATAACGCAGCATGTCTTCGATGGTGTCGTGGGTCTCGATACCGGCGTGGTACACGCTGCCATCGGCGTTCTGGTAGATGTTCACCGAGTCGGTGTCACCGAACAGGTTGTGCATGTCACCGAGGATTTCCTGATAGGCGCCGACCAGGAACACGCCCAGCAGGTAATCTTCGCCTTCATTCAACGCGTGCACCGGCAGGCTGGTTTCGATGCTCTGCTCGTCGACGTACTGGTTGATCTTGCCGTCGGAGTCGCAGGTCAGATCCTGCAGCACCGCACGGCGCAGCGGCTCTTCGTCGAGGCGATGCAGCGGGATGATCGGCAACACCTGATCGATCGCCCAGGTGTCCGGCAGGCTCTGGAACACCGAGAAGTTGCAGATGTACTTGTCGGCCAGCTTGTCGTTGAGTTCGTCGAGCACCTGGCGGTGCGAACGCTGACGCGCTTTCAGCGAGTTGTGCAGGCGACGGCACACGGCGAAGTAGCACTGCTCGGCCAGGGCTTTTTCCGCCAGGGTCAGCTTGCCGTCGGCGTACTGCGCGGCGACGTCGCTCATGTAGTGGGTGGCGCGCCAGTAGGTTTCGGTGACCATTTCGATGTCGGTCGGGCCGAGCAGATCGACCAGCCACTGCACGGTTTCCGGCAGGCTTTCCTTGTTCTCGATCAGCGGGATTTCGTCGTTGTGTTTCTCGACGTCGGTGACCTGCACCACCAGCATTGCGTGGTGCGCCGTCAGCGAACGACCACTCTCGGAGAAAATGTGCGGATGCGGCAGGCTCTGCGCGTCGCAGAATTCCTTGAGCATGCCGACCACGACACCGGCGTAGTCGTCCATGTCGTAGTTGATCGAACTGGCGTTGCGCGAGTGGGTACCGTCGTAGTCGACACCGAGGCCGCCGCCGACGTCGATGTGATCGACCGGCAGACCGAGGTTGCGCAATTCGCCGTAGTAACGGATCGCTTCCTTGAAGCCGTGCTGGTAGTCAGCGAGGTTGGCGATCTGCGAACCCATGTGGAAGTGCAGCAGGCGGATGCCCTGATCCAGGCCGGCGCCACGGAAACGCTCGACCACCGACAGCAGCTGTGCCGCCGACAGACCGAATTTGGATTTCTCGCCACCGGTGTCCGCCCATTTCGACGAGGCCAGCGACGACAGGCGCACGCGCAGACCCACCTGCGGCTTGACCTTCAGCGAGGCGGCTTCTTCGATCACCAGGCCGACTTCGGATTCTTTCTCGATAACGATGAACACGTTATGGCCGAGCTTCTGGCCCATCAGCGCCAGCCGGATGAACTCGCGGTCCTTGTAACCGTTGCAGACGATGGTGCCGCCCTTCGGCGCCAGCGCCAGCACGGCCAGCAGCTCAGGCTTGGAGCCGGCTTCCAGACCGATGGAAACGTTCTGGGTGGCGATGATGTTCTCGATCACCGCTTCCTGCTGGTTGACCTTGATCGGGTACAGCGCAGTGTATTTGCTCTGGTATTCCAGGCGCTCGATGTTCGAATCGAAAGCACCGGTCAACTGACGGACACGGTCTTGCAGGATGTCGGGGAACCGCACCAGCAGCGGCAAGGACAAACCGCTCTTGCGCAGTTGGTCGACTTGTTCGAACAGATCGATAGGCGAGCTGCTCGGGCCGTTCGGACGTACTTCGACGCGACCGGCTTCATTGATCGCGAAATACCCGGCCCCCCAATGGCGAATCCCGTAAACGCTGCGGCTGTCCGCAACTGTCCATTGGCTGCCATCGTCTTTACGTGTGCGTCGTACGGACATCGAAGTCCCCTATAAAGAAGTCAGAGTGCGTCGCCTGACGTTCAGGCCGGCGCAGTCTAAAGAATGAAAATGACGGTTCGTCAGTGCGGCGGTAGACCGCACTGACTGCGTGGAGTTTAGAAACCGGTCATGAACAGGCTCTGTGAAAACCATGGCGACGACGCCGGATCCGAGAACACTCGAAGCCGGATCAAGCCGCCGGAGGGTTTCACAGAGGCTGCTAGCCGCCGGATTTCTTCGCTTTGAAACCGTGCTTGATCAGCTCTGCCAAGAGTAGCTCGACGTGATCGCCCTGGATTTCGATGATGCCGTCCTTCAGCGCCCCGCCGGTGCCACAACGTTTCTTCAACGTCGTCGCCAGCTCCTTGAGCGCGTCTTCGGCCAGCGGCACGCCGGTGATGGTGGTCACCGTCTTGCCGCCACGCCCTTTGCTTTCGCGACGCACGCGGGCAATGCCGTCACCGGCCGGGATCACGGTTTGTTTGCAGATACAGGCGTCCACCGGCTTGCTGCATTCCGGGCAATGACGACCTGCGTCGGTGGAAAATACCAGGCCGCCCAGGGCGGCGAAGGATGCGGCTTTCTTGGCCACCGGCAATCCTCTCGGGAGGACAAAGACTGATCGCAACCTTGGGCAAGGTCAGCGACCGCGAAGCCCCACTCAGGCAGGGGCAGCGCTACTGCATCGGCGCTTTTTGGGAAGCATTCGGTGCAGTTTGAAAAGGTCGCGCAGTGTAACGGCAAAAATCGCGATTGCTAAGTGCCAATCGGCGCCAATTCATGTGTTCTTTGCGACGTTGCTTTGCTGCGCCTTGAGATAGCGCTTCAGCGCGGCCAGAGAGTCCGGGCAATAAGGCTTTTCGCTGATTTCGCGCATGACCTGTTCGACGGGGATGAATCGCGCTTCGAGGACTTCTTCCGGCTGCAATTTCAGCGGCCCGTCCCACACGGCGGAAAACGCCGAACACCACAGGCGGTTGCCGGTGTCTTCGAAGTAGAAGTGATCGTGAGCGGTGAGTTCGACGCCGCTGACGCCCAACTCTTCTTCCAGCTCGCGCGCCGCCGACTCGGCATAACTTTCGTCGGCCTGGACCATGCCGCCTGCGGCAACATCCCAGTAACCGGGATAAATCGCCTTGCTCAATGTGCGTCGGTGCACGCACAGCTCACCGGCGGAATTGAACAGCATGATGTAGGTGCCACGGCCGATCAGCCCGCGCTCGCGCAAATCGGAGCGCACCAGCGCCCCGAGCAAATTGTCCTGCTCGTCGACCCAAGCGATCTGTTCGGCGTCCGAGGCGGCGCGATGGGCCGCCTCTCTTGTGCTCTGGCTCACGTATCAGCCCTGATTGAGCAGTTGACGCAAATCGATCACCGCAGCGTTGGCCCGGGAAATGTAGTTGGCCATGACCAGCGAGTGGTTGGCCAATACGCCGAAACCGCTGCCATTGAGGATCATCGGGCTCCACACCGGCTCCTGCGAAGCCTCCAGTTCACGGATGATCTGGCGCACGCTGACGGTGGCGTTCTTCTTTGCCAGCACATCGGCGAAGTCGACTTCGATGGCGCGCAGCAGATGCGACAGCGCCCAGGCCTGACCGCGCGCTTCGTAGAACACGTTGTCGATCTGCATCCACGGGGTTTCCACGACTTCTTCATCAACCTGCGGCACTTCGCCGACTGCCGGAACTTCGGTCTTCAGCGCAGTATTGAGCTTGACCCGACCGACACTGGCCGACAGGCGTTGCGACAACGAGCCGAGACGGGTACCGACATCGCCCAGCCAGTTGTTGAGGTTGTCGGCGCGCGCATAGAACAGCGCGTTTTTCTGATTCGGATCCGACAAGCGCGACTGATAACGGCTCAGGGAGTTGATGCCTTCCTGGTATTCCGACTCGCTGGACGGCAGCACCCAGCTCTTGTTGTCGAAGTTGAAGCGCGGTTCGGCCTTGGCCAGATCGGCGTCTTCGGCCGACTGAGATTGCGAACGGGCGAAGTCTTTGCGCAGGGCGCGGGTCAGGTCACGCACCTGCACCAGCACGCCATATTCCCAGCTCGGCGTGTTGTCCATCCACAGACCCGGCGGGAAACGGTCATTGGAAATGTAACCGCCCGGCTTGTTGAGCAAGGTGCCGGCAACGGTCTTCAGGGTCTCGACCGTGGTGTAGCCGACCACCATTTGCTTGCCTTCTTTCTCGGCAGCGACCTGGGCGTTCTGCGCCACCGGAAACAGCTCCGGTTCCTGGCTCCAGTACCAGCCCAGCGCGATGGTGACCAGCAAATACAGACCGACCACTGTGGCCAGCGCCCGGCTGAACAGCAGCCCGCCGACATAGCTGCGGGTGGCCGACTTGGGCTCGGCGGCACGTTCAGGCGCGCTGCCCGCGCGGTTTTTCCAGTCCAGCATGGCGATATCCTTTCAATCACTTGGGTTCAACGGTTCGACCACAACCATACAACAACGTGCCAAGGCCGGGCACCCGTCGCTAACGATAAGCCGCAAATGGTGCGGCCCGATGACGCTTCGCGACACACTAAGGGATTCCCTGATAGGGCAACGCCAGCAACGCAGTGAACTCTGATCTGGATTCGGCCCGAGCAGCGATGTACAAATTCCCGACTGTTCTGCCCTGCCCTTCAAGGCAAGCGTCCGGATTTCGGGCATCTGACTGACCTGCAAGTGCATGAGAAAACCACCCGGTCAGAAACTGAATCGTGTCGTCCAGCAGATTATTGACGTACGACACTCGTCTAAGGGAAAAGAGGTGCTAGCATAGAGCCACCAGTCGATCTCAGCATGCACCCTAACTAGTAGTCAGGATATGACCGAGCCAGAAGACCCCAGCCGTGAGCGTCTCAAGCACCACTTTGCCCAGCGGGTAATTCATCAGGCACGTCAGATTCTTGAGATATGGCAGCGCCTGCAACGTAGCGAGTGGTCCACCGTCGATCTCGCCGAACTGAGCGAGGCGAATCTGCGTCTGCTGCGTTTTGCCGAGCGTTTCGAACAGCCGGAACACACTCAGTTGGCGCATCACATCAGCCAGTCGCTGCAAGCGGTGGATGCCAACCGTGGGCGCCTCAGCAGCGGCCTGATCACTGATCTGAATCGCTTGATGCAGCGCCTGTCGCGCACCGGCCTGCGCCATGGTGATCAGCTCGACCAGACGTTCCTGCCGCCGCTGCGCAAGCCGATCTACGTAATGTTGCAGGATCACGACCGCGCTGAACGACTGGCCAAGCAACTGGAGTTTTTCGGCTTGAGCGCGCAGGCACTGGACAGCGTGGCCGCGTTTCGCTCGTCGATGGTCGAGCGCTTGCCCGCGGCGATTGTCATGGACGTGGATTTCAGTGGCCCCGGCATCGGCCTGAAACTCGCCGCCGAAGCTCAGGTCGGCCTCGAAGAACCGCTGCCGCTGCTGTTCTTCAGCCTGCACGAAACCGACACTCCGACCCGCCTCGCCGCCGTGCGCGCCGGTGGCCAGGAATTCCTCACCGGCACGCTCGAAGCCTCGAGCTTGCTGGAAAAAATCGAAGTGCTGACCTGCGTCGCTCAGTACGAGCCCTATAAAGTGCTGATCATCGACGACTCGCGCGCCCAGGCCTTGCACACCGAGCGCCTGCTCAACAGCGCCGGGATTGTCACCCGCACCCTGATCGAACCGATTCAGGCAATGGCCGAACTGGCGGATTTCCAGCCGGACCTGATCATCCTCGACATGTACATGCCGGCCTGCACCGGCACCGAGCTGGCCAAAGTCATCCGTCACAACGACCGCTACGTCAGCGTGCCGATCATTTACCTGTCGGCCGAGGATGATCTGGACAAGCAGCTCGACGCCATGAGCGAGGGCGGCGATGACTTCCTGACCAAGCCGATCAAACCGCGACACCTGATCACCACCGTGCGCAACCGCGCCGCGCGGGCGCGCAATCTCAAGGCGCGGATGGTTCGCGACAGCCTCACCGGCCTGTACAACCACACGCACATCCTGCAATTGCTCGAAGACTGCTCGTTCCGCGCCCGCCGCGAGAACAAGCCGCTGAGCTTTGCCATGCTCGATATCGATCACTTCAAACGGGTCAACGACAGCCACGGCCACCCCATGGGCGACCGTGTGATCAAGAGCCTGGCGCTGTTTCTCAAACAGCGTTTGCGCAAGACCGACTTCATCGGTCGTTACGGCGGCGAAGAGTTCGCCATCGTCATGCCCGACACCGATATCGATGCGGCGCACAAAGTCCTCGACGAGATTCGTCAGCGCTTCGCCGAGATTCATTACCCGGCGCAGCCGCAGGATCTGTGGTGCACCTTCAGCGCCGGCGTGGTGGAAATGTGCGATGACTCCGACAGCCTGATGATGGCCAGCCAGGCCGACGAGGCGCTGTACCGCGCCAAAGGTGCCGGACGCAATCGGGTGCAGACCGCGCGACAGTCAAAGCAAAGTGCCACTTTTTCATCAGAATCCACTGATTCGGTCATAACCTTGTAATGGAACCGCAATAAATTCAGGCGCTTACCATTTCTGCCATTGGTAGCCGTCATGCGCCTGAAGTTGCTCACCAATCTCAACACTCTGCTGCTGGTCGCCGTCTGCGTGGCCCTTGGCGCCACGCTGTGGTGGTCGCAAAAAGCCCTCGAACGTCCGTATCTGTTGATGGAGCGTTACCTCGGGCTGTCGCAACAATTTCAGAACGAGGTGGCGCGCAACATCGAGGATTACCTCGCCAGCGGTGACGCGCTGCGCCTGAGCAGCGCCGCCCAGGCCATCGACAGCGTGCACAAACAACTGGGTGAGCTGCCCCCGACGCTGGCCGACGCCGTGCAGCCAAGCCTGTCGAGCCTTGATGAATTCAGCAAAACCGACCTGCTCGCCGCCGGCAAACTGGCCGGCGATCCGCAGGCGCTGCTGTTGCAGGCCGAACGCGAACTCAGCGCCAGCCTCGACCAGCTCAACACCTACGCCAATGGCAACGCCGCCTACCTCGCACCACTGCTCGCCGCATCGCAGCATCTGGGCAAACTGTCGCTGGCGCGGGACAAACTGGTCAGCAGCGGGCGCAGTGAACTGGCTGCCGATGTCGAGCGCGAAGTGAGCAACATGCGCGCCCAGGCCGAAGCCATCGATGCCCTGCCCTTGCTCGGTGTGGTCGCCAGCAACGAATCGAGCAGTGACGATTTCGCCGCGCTGATGGGCATCGAGAACACTGATAAAGCCGCCGCCGAAGATGCCGGTGTCGCCCTCAAACGCGAACTGAACAGCTTGCTTGGCCGCTATCCGGCGGAACTGGCGCGCACCCGCGAGCAGATCCAGAAACGCGCCGACCTCAGCGCCGCCACCCACGACAAAATCGCCAGCGTGCAGCACGCCATCGCCGGCCTCGAACCGGTGGTACGCGCGCAACATGGGCAGATCCAGGGCGAAGTGCGGATGATGCAAGGTGTGATGATCGGCCTGATTCTGCTGATCGCCCTGCTCATCGATACCTTGCAGCGGCGCCTCGCCCGCACCCTGACCAACCTCGCCCCGGCATTGTCGACTTGGGCCGAGGGCGATTTCAGTCGCGACATCCAACTGGGCAAGACCAATCGCGAATTGCACGACATCGAAGCGTCGCTCAATCGCTTGCGCGCCTATCTGGTGGATCTGGTCGGCACCATTCGCGGCAACGCCGAGCAAGTCGCGGGCAGCAGCCGCACCCTTGCGGAACTGAGCAATGACCTGCACAGCGGCGCCGAGCATCAGGCCGGCGATACCGCGCTGATTCGCGACTCGCTGGGTGAACTCGAGGCGACCATTCAGCAAGTGGCCGGCGATGCCCGGCAGGCTGCGGACGCCAGCCGTCATGCCGGACTGGCCGTCGAGCATGGCCAGACGGTGATCGGCCAGAGCCTGACCGGGCTGCATGCGCTGGTCGGTGAAGTTCAAGGCAATGCGCAGATGATCGAACATCTGGCCGAAGAGTCGGCAACCATTGGCGGCGTGCTGACGGTGATTCGTTCGATTGCTGACCAGACCAATCTGCTCGCCCTGAACGCCGCGATCGAGGCGGCCCGCGCCGGGGAGATGGGCCGTGGTTTTGCCGTAGTCGCCGAGGAAGTGCGCTCGCTGGCACAACGCACCGCCGGGGCCACGGCGGAAATCCAGACGCTGATCGCCGGCCTGCAGACCGCCGCGCGGCAATCGGTCGAAGGCATGCGCGCGCAGGTCGAACACGCCGAAGCCACGGCCAGTCAGGCGCAAGCGGCCGACGGTGCACTGGACAAAATTGTCGGCGCGATCCAGACCATCGCCGACACCGCCGTGCGCATCGCCGATGTCACTGCGCAGCAAAGTGGCGCGGTCAGCGAGATCCGCGATCACAGCGAGCGCATTCATCAATTGGGTGGGGATAACCTGCTGCGCATCGGCCAAGGGCGCGAACAGGGCGAGAACCTGTTGATTCTCGGCGGCCAATTGCATACGGCCGTTCAGGCCTTCCGCGTCTGACATACCACCTTCGCGAGCAGGCTCTCCCACATTGGAATGCATACCCCTGTGGGAGCGAGCCTGCTCGCGAAGGCGGCGGCCCTGTCATTACAAGTGACCGGATCCTGATCCTCGGTCACAAATTTCGCGCAAACATCGCCCATCGTGCCGCCTATTGCATGGAACTGGACAGTCACAAAGGCTTTGCGGCATAGTCGCCGGGTTCTGACGACTGCTCATTGATAACAAGGACAACGCAGATGGCAACGCTATTGGTGCTGCACGGCCCCAACCTGAACCTGCTCGGCACCCGGGAACCGGGGACCTACGGGTCGACGACCCTGGCGCAGATCAATCAGGATCTGGAGCGGCGCGCCCGTGAAGCCGGCCATCATCTGCTGCATCTGCAAAGCAACGCCGAGTACGAATTGATCGATCGCATCCACGCTGCGCGCGGTGAAGGCGTGGACTTCATTCTGATCAATCCGGCGGCTTTTACGCACACAAGTGTCGCATTACGTGACGCGCTGCTGGGAGTGAGCATCCCATTCATCGAAGTGCATTTGTCCAACGTGCACAAGCGCGAACCTTTCCGCCATCACTCCTACTTCTCCGATGTAGCGGTAGGAGTGATCTGCGGCCTTGGCGCCAGCGGTTACCGACTGGCCCTGGAGGCCGCACTAGAGCAGCTTGAACACCAAGCTATACGCCCCTGACCGACCCTTGGGAGTTGATGATTCATGGATATCCGTAAAGTTAAGAAACTGATCGAATTGCTGGAAGAGTCCGGCATCGACGAGCTCGAGATCAAGGAAGGCGAAGAGTCCGTACGCATCAGCCGTCACAGCAAGACCCCGGCACAGCAGTACTACGCGCCAGCCCCGATGCAGGCTCCGGCCGCTGCCCCTGCTGCCGCGCCAGTCGCTGCCGCTGCTCCGGCTGCCGCTGCTGCACCCGCGCTGAACGGCACCGTTGCCCGTTCGCCGATGGTCGGCACCTTCTACCGCAAATCTTCGCCAACCTCGCCAGCCTTCGTTGAAGTCGGCCAGACCGTGAAGAAAGGCGACACCCTGTGCATCGTCGAAGCCATGAAGATGATGAACCACATCGAAGCTGAAACCAGCGGTGTGATCGAATCCATCCTCGTCGAAGACGGCCAGCCGGTTGAGTACGACCAACCGCTGTTCACCATCGTTTGAACCGCGGAGAGCCTTTGATGACTGCGAAGTTGGAAAAAGTTCTGATCGCTAACCGCGGTGAGATCGCCCTGCGGATTCTGCGTGCCTGCAAAGAGATGGGCATCAAGACCGTCGCCGTTTACTCCAAGGCCGACAAAGAGCTGATGCACCTGGGTCTGGCAGACGAATCCGTCTGCATCGGCCCGGCGTCCGCCGCTCAGTCTTACCTGCACATTCCGGCCATCATCGCTGCCGCTGAAGTGACCGGCGCTACCGCCATTCACCCAGGCTACGGTTTCCTCGCGGAAAACGCCGATTTTGCCGAGCAGGTCGAGAACTCCGGCTTCGCCTTCATCGGCCCGAAAGCCGACACCATTCGCCTGATGGGCGACAAGGTATCGGCCAAGCACGCGATGATCGAAGCAGGCGTACCGACCGTTCCAGGTTCTGACGGCCCGCTGCCGGAAGACGAAGAAACGGCGCTGCGCATCGGTCGTGAAGTCGGCTACCCGGTGATCATCAAGGCCGCCGGTGGCGGTGGTGGTCGCGGCATGCGCGTGGTGCACAAGGAAGAAGACCTGATCGCCTCGGCGAAACTGACCCGCTCCGAAGCAGGCGCGGCGTTCGGCAACCCGATGGTCTATCTGGAAAAATTCCTCACCAACCCGCGCCACGTCGAAGTGCAGGTACTGTCCGACGGCCAGGGCCACGCCATTCACCTGGGCGACCGCGACTGCTCGCTGCAGCGTCGGCACCAGAAGGTTCTCGAAGAAGCGCCAGCACCGGGCATCGACGAGAAGGCGCGCCAGGAAGTATTGGCTCGCTGCGTCAAGGCATGCATCGACATCGGCTACCGTGGCGCCGGTACTTTCGAGTTCCTCTACGAGAACGGCCGTTTCTACTTCATCGAAATGAACACCCGTGTTCAGGTGGAGCACCCGGTTTCGGAGATGGTCACCGGTATCGACATCGTCAAGGAGATGCTCAGCATCGCCGCTGGCAACAAGCTGTCGTTCACTCAGGATGACGTGGTCATCCGCGGTCACTCGCTGGAGTGCCGGATCAACGCTGAAGATCCGAAGACCTTCATGCCGAGCCCGGGCACGGTCAAGCATTTCCACGCCCCAGGCGGCAACGGCGTTCGCGTCGATTCGCACCTGTACAGCGGTTATGCCGTGCCACCGAACTACGACTCGCTGATCGGCAAGCTGATCACTTACGGCGCAACCCGCGACGAAGCCATGGCACGCATGCGCAATGCCCTGGACGAAATCGTGGTCGACGGGATCAAGACCAACATCCCGCTGCACCGTGACCTGGTTCGTGACGAAGGCTTCTGCAAGGGCGGTGTGAACATTCACTACCTCGAGCACAAGCTGGCCAAACAGTCGTAAGGCTGAAGCGGCATGAAAAACCCGATCCCTGCGGATCGGGTTTTTTTATGCCTGCAACAAACCCATCAGAGCATTACCGTGGAGAACGCCTGCTGCTCGATCATTGTGGCAGATGCCCGCAGGCCAGCATCATCGACCACCGCTCCTGCGGCGTTTTCATGTAACGGCCTGCGGGTGAACCGTCTCGTAAAGTGTCGGGCACGTACCGAGAGCCCATCCTTGGCATAGCTCGATCTGGCGATAAGCGGGTCGTACAGCCTGCCAATCTGACCAGAGGAATGCTTGAACACTCTCGAGACTCCATTGTTCAGATTCAGCACCACGCCATAGCTGTTGCCCAGGCACGACGAGTACGACCAGTAATCCCAGGTCGGCTGCAGGCCCTGTTCGCGCAACACGCGCCTGACCGGACCGCCGATGTCAGCACCCGCCGACAGCCAGTCGCCGCCCACCAGCGTAGCGCGAATGTTCTGCGGTGTTCCCCCCAGACGCTCCAGCACCTGCGTGACACTTCGCTCGATCAACGGGCGAATATTGTGATCAAAATGAATGACCGCCCCCACCCTTGTCGTCGGGTTATACAGCGAGGCGATGACGCAACTCTGCGCATTCAACGAAAACAGATAGTTATCTGGCGATCCGGGACGAAAATGCGCCACCACCGCTTCGCCCTGCAGCGCGCCGCGGTTCAGCACGGGCTTGACACCTCCAGGAAAAGCATCATTCAAATCGCTCACGCGCCCAAGGTTGCGCACGTTGCCACCCGTGAGCCCGACCCTGGCGTGTGTCCACTTGCCCCCCGGAGCAAGCCGAATCGGTTGCTGATAGATGGCGGTCGGGCGACGGGCATCGACCAGGCTCAGCCCACCAAAATGCGGATTTTCCCTGACCAGGAAATACTTGCCCTTGTTGCGAATGTAATAGGCCGGTTGCGGCTGCGCAGCGCTGGGCGGACTGCGCCATGTGCCGAAAAAGACGCCTTCTTCGGTCACCTTTTGCAAACGCTCGGGCGCCTTGCTGACGGCCTGCCTGGCATGGAAGCGTACTTCCCGGATCGCTGGCAGTGCTTCCCTGCGCAGCGGAGCCACGGCGTTCAGACGCTCTGACAATAACGAGACCGGCCGCATGGTGTGCTTCAGACTTCTGGCCGCACCGCCCAGGTACTTGATCGCACTGCCGGCGCCGACCATAGCGAACAACGCGCCCCACGACGCCTCCAGCCAGTGGCCGAGCGCGCCATCGACGTCACCCTCCAGATGCGCAGCGACCGCCTGACCGGCGCTGACGGCGATGAACACGACATCGAGCAGCAAGGCAAACGGAGGGAACACCATGCAAAACGGTGCAGCTGCAAACATCAGCCCCTTGACCACTTGGCGTTCGATAATTTGCGCGCGGCTGGTGGTGATGTCCTGCACATCCGTGACCGCGCGCTCGATGTACGCGTTGAACTCGCTGCGCGCGTCAATCAGGCGCTGCGCTTCGTACAGCGTATCGACGCGTTGTTTTTTTGCCGCAATCGCATACAGGGTGCGCGACACGATGCTGCGCGCGGCAACCGGCGTACGCGCCATCAAGTAGTCATGCAAAGCGCCGGCGATGTCGCCGAACAGTGACTGATACGCACGCACCACAATGCCGTCGGGCGCATCAGGCGTGTACAGCCACCAGGACGGCTCGGGATCGTACGAGGTCAGGACATAAACCCCGAGCACGACGTGATGGCGCACGGTGAACCTGAACACGCCGTCACTTTCAACCATGCTGGCGCCCGGAAAATGCGTATCCGGCGCTGGCACCTGGCTCAACAGAGAGACCTGACGGACCAACGCTGAATACACCGCGTCGCTCAATCGCGCCTGACTTCTGGCCACGCGTAAATCCCGGTCCATCTTTGACAGCAGCACGTTGCGGTAGGCAAAGCGACGCGGTTCGTAGGCAGCATCACGCGGGTCGAGATATTTGCCACGGATCTCGCTGGCATATTTTTCACCCAGCCACGCCCGGCGCAGATACAGCGCCAGATCGGCGCTGCGCACCTGGCTCAGATCCTGGCCGACCGACGATCGCACGCCTTTTTTCGGATGTTCGATGCCGGAGTTGTCATCGTAGCCATGAATGGCCAGGTCGAGCAGCGTGGCCACCTGCTGCTTCCTGCGGTCGGCGACGCCAGGGTTGTAATCGATCAACACGGTGGCCGGATCGACCGGTTCCAGCACGTTCTTGCTGCGCATATAGGGCGTGATCGCTGCGGCTACCGTGCGCCTGGCGAAATCGACAAACACCTCGAAACCGCCCAGCAGCTCGTTGAACACCTGCTGATGAACGATCAGTTCCTGATTGAGGCTGCTGATGCGCCGGCGAGCCTCGAGCCCGAGCGTCGTGTACCAGCGCAGCGAGTTGTCCTGCTCGACCCGCTGCAGGTTGTTTGCCAGGCCCATTTTTGCAGCGGCTTCGACGCATTCGGTGAACGGCAGGGGCGCTCGGCGAAGGTCACTCTGCATGCCCCAGAGAGCGGGGCTGGCCGCAGCGGCCAACAGATAATCCCGTGCAGGGTGATGTGCAGCCGGCGAAAGCTGCTGCAACAGATACTCGCGACCGGATTCGCTCTGCGTCCAGCTCCATACTTCGCCGGTCAACGCCGCGATCGAAGGCAACCGGACCCACTCCTGACCGTCCGGCTTGTTGGGCGCGTACAGCACAAGGTTATTCACCGTTTGCTCAGTCTCTGCCTGGTAGAACACCAGAAGATCGGCGCAATGCATGCCGTTGGGCAGTGTCAATGCGGCCACTTGCAACGGTTTCTTTGTGGTTTGCCCAGACCACATCTGCTCCAGACGCTCATGGTCGAAGTCCGACAGATGAGCTGCGCAGCGCGCGACGAATGCGCTCTGCCTGAGCCGTACGGCAAACCAGTCGACAAGGGCCTTTTGCACTTCCGTGCGCTGGTACTGCTCGGCGAGGGCTCGCAGGTAGTCCGCCGGATAATCCTGTTCCGCCAGCATCTCGGCAACGAATGTCGGCTTCAGTGACTGGTTGCGCAAGGGCGCAGGACTGCTGATCTCCAGGACCGCTGCGAAGTCCTGCCCGATCGGCCCGCATGCCAGCAGATCACTGAGGCTGCGATTGTGGGTCGGCTCACCGACTGCCGAGCGCCATCTGAGCATCACGTCGATCCGGTCCGGTTCAACCGTCATGTCGAGCTTGAGCTGAATGTATTCGATGGCCTGCTGGCGGGCAAAGTCGCGCAACGAGCCGTAGCCCAGCAGCAGGTCATCGAGTGCTGCCTGGGCCAGTGAGGTCTGCTCCTGATAGTCACGCAACAAGGCGCGATCCGGCTCCTTCAGCGCCTTCATCCATGACGGCAGTTGCGCGAAGGAATGCGCCTCGAGAATCTTTTTCTCTGCACCGGTTGCCAGGGCAGTCAATCGATACCGACGCGTGCCGCGGGCCTGAACCCGGTCGATTTTGCTGCGCAATTGATCCAGTGTCAGACCAGCCAGGTGGTCACGGCGCAACAGCAACTCGATGTCCTTGATATAGCGCCGCAGCTTGCGTTTGATCAGGCGATCGAACAACGTCTCGCGCCCTTTTGTCGCCCAATGTTCTCGCAGGTATTTCTTGTACTGGTCGAGGAAGTGCAACGAAACGCTATCCACCGTCCGGATCACATGCTCATGACGGCTGGACGGCAAACCGGGATCGGCGCCCCCAGGCCAGCGAAATGGAGCGTCCTGGAGCGCCAGGAACATGACTGGCCGGCCGTCGATAAGCTTTTGCAGAATGGCGTCAAGCAGGGCAACCACAAAGCCCGGGGCGAAATGACCGTCCGGGTAATGCCTGCGCAGTTCAGTCAATGCGAAATGCTCCAGCGCCTCGAGCAACGTCATCTGGCTGTTCAAGCGCTTGTCGATCATCACCTGCCAGCGCGTGATGCGCAGGAGGATTTCCTGCACCGACCCCGTAGACGCAGCGGCTATCGGTGGTTTTTCTTCTACAGTCCCTTGTTGATCCGCCATGTCGTCCAGCCTTTTGTTGCGTAGAGATGAGCGCTCACTCTATTTGCCGACAAAAGTGCTCAGGCCATACATATGTATATCGCGGCCGCGAATGTGTAACAGCCAAGCGGTGTGTCCACTTTGCCGGCGACCTGGCGTAAACTGCGCGCTTTTGCAGCTTCGGGCTGCCCCACAGATTTTCAAAGGTGCCCGCCATGCCTTGGCTGCAAGTCCGTCTCGCCATCACCCCGGAACAAGCCGAAACCTACGAGGACGCATTCCTCGAAGTCGGCGCCGTGTCGGTGACTTTCATGGACGCCGAAGACCAGCCGATCTTCGAACCGGAACTCAACACCACGCCGCTGTGGTCGCACACCCACTTGCTGGCGCTGTTCGAAGGCGGTACCGAACCGGAACCGGTGCTGGCCCATCTGGAATTGCTGACCGGCAGCCCGTTGCCCGAGCACCACAGCGAAGTCATCGAAGATCAGGACTGGGAACGCAGCTGGATGGACGGTTTCGAGCCGATGCGTTTCGGCCAGCGCCTGTGGATCGTGCCGAGCTGGCACGCCGCACCCGAGCCTGACGCGGTCAATCTGCTGCTGGACCCGGGCCTGGCGTTTGGCACCGGCACCCACCCGACCACCGCACTGTGCCTGGAATGGCTCGACGGCCAGGATCTGAAAGACTGCCACGTGCTCGACTTCGGCTGTGGCTCGGGGATTCTGGCGATTGCCGCCCTGCTGCTCGGCGCCAAGGAAGCTGTGGGCACCGACATCGACGTGCAGGCGCTGGAAGCCTCGCGCGACAACGCCGGGCGCAACAACATTGCCGATGAGCTGTTCCCGCTGTACCTGCCCGAGGATCTGCCGCCGGTTCCGGCCGACGTGCTGGTGGCCAATATTCTCGCCGGCCCGCTGGTGTCGCTGGCACCGCAGCTGTCCAGCCTGGTCAAGAGCGGTGGGCGCCTGGCGCTGTCGGGCATTCTCGCCGAGCAGGGCGAAGAAGTAGCGGCAGCTTATGCGCAGGACTTCGAGCTCGACCCGATCGCCAATCGCGACGGCTGGGTGCGCATCACCGGGCGTCGGCGCTAAAATGACCGCTTGCCTGAACCGGATCGCCGCATGACCGACAGTTTCGTCACCCAATGCCCGCATTGCCAGACCAGTTTCCGCGTCAACCATGCTCAGTTGAGCGTGGCGCGCGGCGTGGTTCGTTGCGGCTCCTGCCTGCAAGTGTTCAATGCCGCCAAGCAGCTGCTCGAGCAACATTCTGGCAAGGACACGGTGACGCCGCTCGCACCAGCGCTGCCTGAAACGCCCGCGCCTGTCAGCGATTCTGCGGTCGTCGAACAGATCCCCGCGCCGCGCGCCATCAGCCAGAAGCAATGGAGCGCGTCGGAACTGGATCTGGACAGCCTCGATCTGGACGAAGAACTCGCCCGTCTCGAACAGCGCGAAATCCAGCCGGCCGCCGAATTCGGCCGTACCCGCGAAGAATCCTTGAGCGCCCGGCGCGACAGCCCGGAACCGGACGAAGGCACATGGCCCGACAGCCTGTTCAGCGAGCCTGCCGATGAGCGCAGCGCAGCGCCGGATCTCGAGCCGGATATCGACGGCATCGAAACCCTCGAACCCGAGCGCACCGAACCCTCGTTATCACTGGAACCGGTGGATCTGGATGACGAGCCGCCGATCCCGCAACTGCGCCTGCACGATCCGATTGACCCGGCCGCCCGCCGCGAACGCTTCTCGGCCAGCGACGACAGCGATGACGACGATCTGCCATTGATCACTTCGCCGCGCAAAAAACGCGAACGGGCCGAGCCCGGCGTGCGCGCCGAGGTCCTGCAGGATCTGACCGACGACCCGCTGCAACTGGACTGGCAGCAACGCCGTTCGCCCTGGGGCCGGCGCCTGCTCTGGCTGGTGCTGGTGCTGCTGGCCGCCGCCGGCCTTGCCGCTCAGTACGTTGCCTATCACTTCGAGGAACTGGCGCGGCAGGATCAATACCGACCGTGGTTCCAGCAGATCTGCCCGCAGATTGGCTGCACCGTGCCGTCCAAGGTCGATATCGGCAAAATCAAGAGCAGCAACCTGGTGGTGCGCAGCCATCCCGAGTTCAGCGGGGCACTGGTGGTCGATGCGATCATTTACAACCGGGCGACGTTTTCCCAACCGTTCCCCTTGCTCGAACTGCGTTTTGCCGACCTCAACGGTCATCTGATCGCCAGTCGTCGCTTCAAACCCGGCGAGTACCTGAGCGGCGATCTCGAGGGCCTCGCGGAAATGCCGCCGCAGACGCCGATCCACATCGCCCTGGATATTCTCGATCCGGGGCCGAAAGCGGTGAATTACAGCCTGAACTTCCACTCACCGGAATGAACCGCTTCAGCGTTTCCCGATTGACGGCATTTTTCTGACTGATCGCAGCCGACCAAACCGTTGACGATAACAGAATAACTGTTCAGATTTTGTTCAATTCAGCCTTTAACCAGTCATCGAGAGCGGGTATCATGCCCACCCTTTTTCGAACTCTCATGATCCGGCCCCACTTCAGGGAAGTCCTATGTCGGCGGTACGCATCGGCCCATATACACTGCAGAACGGTTTGATTCTCGCCCCGATGGCGGGCGTCACCGACCAGCCCTTTCGTCAGCTGTGCAAGCGTCTGGGCGCAGGGCTTGTAGTCTCGGAAATGGTCACCAGCGACATGAGCCTGTGGAATACCCGCAAGTCACGCATGCGCATGATCCACGAAGGCGATCCCGAGCCGCGCTCGGTGCAGATCGCCGGTGGCGACGCGCAGATGCTGGCCGATGCGGCACGGGCCAACGTCGAGCTGGGCGCACAGATTATCGATATCAACATGGGTTGCCCGGCAAAGAAGGTCTGCAACAAGGCCGCCGGCTCCGCGTTGCTGAAAGACGAAGCACTGGTGACCGAGATCCTGCAGGCCGTAGTGGCCGCGGTTGATGTGCCGGTCACCCTGAAGATCCGCACCGGCTGGGATCGCGAAAACAAGAACGGTCTGAACGTGGCGAAGATCGCCGAACAGGCCGGGATCACAGCGCTGGCCGTACATGGCCGTACGCGCGCCGATCTGTACACAGGGGAAGCCGAGTACGACACGATTGCCGCGATCAAGCAGGCGGTGTCGATCCCGGTGTTTGCCAATGGCGATATCGATTCGCCGGAAAAGGCCCGATACGTGCTTGATGCGACCGGTGCCGATGGCCTGCTGATAGGCCGTGCCGCTCAAGGGCGGCCATGGATTTTTCGCGAGATCGATCACTTCCTGCGCACCGGCGAGAAATTGCCCGCGCCGGAACTGAGCGAAGTGGAACGCATCCTGCTGGAGCATCTGGCTGCCCTTCACGCCTTCTATGGCGACGTGATGGGCGTGCGCATTGCCCGCAAGCATGTGGGCTGGTATCTCGCAACCTTGCCGGGCGCCAGGGAGTTTCGCGCCCGTTTCAATCGTTTGGATGGTACGGAAACACAATGCGCCGACGTTCGGGAGTTCTTCGCCGAGCGTTACAAGAGCCTGACAGGGGACGAAGAAGGGGTGGCCGCATGACGATGATGACCGAGACTTTAGTGAGTGGAACAACACCCGTGAGCGACAACGTGAATTTGAAACAGCACCTCAACACGCCGAGCGAAGAAGGCCAGACCCTTCGCGGGAGTGTCGAGAAGGCGCTGCACAATTATTTCGCCCACCTTGAGGGCGCGTCCGTCACGGATGTGTACAACCTGGTGCTGTCCGAAGTCGAGGCGCCCCTGCTCGAAAGCGTGATGAACTACGTCAAGGGCAACCAGACCAAGGCCAGTGAGCTGCTGGGACTGAACCGCGGCACGCTGCGCAAGAAACTCAAGCAGTACGATCTGCTGTAAGCATTCAATCAAACCAGAAAGGCGCCCGCGTAAAAAACGGTCGCCTTTTTTGCTGACTTCCTTTGCTTTTGATGGAAATTGAGATGACCGACCAGACTACCCGCCTGCCGATCCGCCGCGCCTTGATCAGCGTTTCCGACAAGACCGGGATCCTCGAATTCGCCAAGGAGCTCGAAGCTCTGGGCGTCGAGATCCTCTCCACCGGCGGAACGTTCAAGCTGCTGCGTGACAACGGCGTTGCCGCAGTGGAAGTCGCGGATTACACCGGTTTCGCCGAGATGATGGACGGTCGGGTGAAAACCCTGCACCCGAAAATCCACGGCGGCATCCTCGGTCGTCGCGGTACTGACGATGCGATCATGAACGAGCACGGCATCAAGCCGATCGATCTGGTAGCGGTCAACCTGTACCCGTTCGAAGCGACCATCAACAAGCCAGGCTGCGACCTGCCGACCGCCATCGAGAACATCGACATCGGCGGGCCGACCATGGTCCGTTCCGCAGCGAAAAACCACAAAGACGTAGCCATCGTGGTAAATGCCAGCGATTACGCCAGCGTTCTGGAAAACCTCAAGGCCGGCGGCCTGACCTACGCTCAGCGTTTCGACCTGATGCTCAAGGCCTTCGAACACACCGCCGCCTACGACGGCATGATCGCCAACTACATGGGCACCGTGAACCAGGCCGCTGAAACCTTGAGCACTGAAGGTCGCAGCGAATTCCCGCGCACCTTCAACAGCCAGTTCATCAAGGCTCAGGAAATGCGCTACGGCGAGAACCCGCACCAGAGCGCGGCGTTCTACGTGGAAGCCAAGCCTGCCGAAGTCGGCATCGCCACCGCGACCCAGCTGCAAGGCAAGGAACTGTCGTACAACAACGTCGCCGACACCGACGCTGCGCTGGAATGCGTGAAGAGTTTCGTCAAGCCAGCCTGCGTGATCGTCAAGCACGCCAACCCGTGCGGCGTGGCGGTCAGCCCGGACGCTGAGGGCGGCATTCGTCAGGCTTACGAACTGGCCTACGCCACCGACACCGAGTCGGCGTTCGGCGGCATCATCGCCTTCAACCGTGAACTGGATGCCGAGACCGCCAAAGCGATCGTCGAGCGCCAGTTCGTTGAAGTGATCATCGCCCCATCGGTCAGCGAAGAAGCCCGCGCCATCGTTGCCGCGAAAGCCAACGTACGCCTGCTGGCCTGCGGCGAGTGGTCGGCTGACCGCGCCGCTGCCTGGGACTACAAACGCGTCAACGGTGGCCTGCTGGTGCAGAGCCGCGATATCGGCATGATCAGCGCCGATGACCTGAAAGTGGTGACCAAGCGCGCGCCGACCGAACAGGAAATCCACGACCTGATCTTCGCCTGGAAAGTCGCCAAGTACGTCAAATCCAACGCCATTGTCTACGCCAAGAATCGCCAGACCATCGGTGTCGGCGCCGGCCAGATGAGCCGCGTCAACTCGGCGCGTATCGCTGCGATCAAGGCTGAGCACGCCGGTTTGCAGGTGGCCGGTTCGGTCATGGCGTCCGACGCGTTTTTCCCGTTCCGCGACGGTCTGGACAATGCGGCCAAGGTCGGCATCACTGCGGTGATCCAGCCGGGCGGTTCGATGCGTGACAACGAGGTGATTGCTGCTGCTGATGAAGCTGGCATCGCAATGGTATTCACCGGCATGCGCCACTTCCGTCACTGATTATTTTGCTTGATCGTACCCACGCTCCGCGTGGGCACGCAGCCCGGGACGCTCCGCGTCCCTCGGACGCGGAGCGTCCGTAGAGGCATTCCCACGCGGAGCGTGGGAACGATCAGCCCCCACAGAATTAGCGTCATCCGAGGTTTTTGAAATGAATGTTTTGATCATTGGCAGCGGTGGCCGTGAACATGCTCTGGCCTGGAAAGTGGCTCAGGATCCGCGTGTGCAGAAGGTTTTCGTTGCACCGGGCAACGCTGGCACTGCCATTGAAGCCAAGTGCGAGAACGTCGCCATCGACGTGCTGGCGCTGGAGCAATTGGCTGACTTCGCCGAGAAAAACGTTTCCCTGACCATCGTCGGCCCGGAAGTGCCGCTGGTGGCTGGCGTGGTCGATCTGTTCCGCTCCCGTGGCCTGGACTGCTTCGGTCCGACCGCCGGTGCTGCGCAACTGGAAGGCTCGAAAGCCTTCACCAAGGATTTCCTCGCGCGCCACAAGATCCCGACCGCCGATTACCAGAACTTCACCGAGATCGAGCCAGCCCTAGCTTATCTGCGTGAGAAAGGCGCGCCGATCGTGATCAAGGCCGATGGCCTGGCTGCCGGCAAAGGCGTAATCGTCGCCATGACCCTGGCCGAAGCCGAAGACGCCGTGCGTGACATGCTCGCCGGCAACTCGTTTGGCGACGCCGGTTCGCGCGTGGTGATCGAAGAGTTCCTTGACGGCGAAGAAGCCTCGTTCATCGTCATGGTCGACGGCAAGAACGTGCTGCCGATGGCCACCAGCCAGGACCACAAACGCGTCGGCGACGGCGACAGCGGCCCGAACACCGGTGGCATGGGCGCCTACTCCCCTGCCCCGGTGGTCACCGCCGAGGTGCATCAGCGCGTGATGGACCAGGTGATCTGGCCGACCGTGCGCGGCATGGCCGACGAAGGCAACGTCTACACTGGTTTCCTCTATGCCGGTCTGATGATCGACAAGGCCGGTAACCCGAAAGTCATCGAGTTCAACTGCCGCTTCGGCGATCCGGAAACCCAACCGGTGATGCTGCGTCTGCAATCGAGCCTTGTGCTGCTGGTTGAAGCCGCATTGGCGCAAGCGCTGGACAAGATCGAAGCACAGTGGGATCCGCGTCCGAGCGTTGGCATCGTTCTGGCTGCTGGCGGCTACCCGGGCGACTACGCCAAAGGCGCAGCGATCAACGGTCTGGACGCGGCGGCAGGTCTGGAAGGCAAAGTCTTCCACGCCGGCACCGCACTGAAAGACGGTCAGGTCGTTACTGCCGGTGGTCGTGTACTGTGTGCCACTGCCATGGGCGCCACCGTCGGTGAAGCTCAGCAGCAGGCCTACAAACTTGCCGCTGCCATCGACTGGGAAGGCTGCTTCTACCGCAAGGACATCGGCTACCGCGCCATTGCCCGTGAACGCGGCGAAACCCAGGAGTAAGCGATCCATCAGGCCCGGCGCGGGATGCCATTCCTCGCCGGGCTGTTCGGTCGTCGCGCATCGTTATATTCTGGCATCAACCTACGAAGGGATTTCGCCGTGCGCTGGCTCAGGATTGCCATAAGCTTCACCGTCACGCTGATGACCTTGCTCTGCACGCTCCCGGCCCAGGCCGCGCAAGGCAGTGGCTGGTCGGTATTGCTTGACGATCAGGGCATCCTGCAACTGAGCGACATCCGCTCCGCTCGCTACACCAATCAATTCAGCCCCATCGAGCTTGACCGCCTGACCGCGGCCGAACCCGACGGCGCCCTGTGGCTGCGCTTCAAACTGGCGCCGGGCAAGCACGAACAAGTGCTGCGCATCTTTGCCCCCGACCTGTCCCAACTCAATCTCTACGTGCTCGACGGCGACCGGCTGATCGAGCAACGCAATACCGGCAACGAACGGCCCCAGGCCGAACATCCATTGCCGAGCAGCGATTTCATGCTGCCGCTGCCCCAGGCTGACAAGCCGCTGGACGTCTACGTACGCATGGTTTCCGGCCATCAGCTGCGCCCGCACATCACCCTGCAAGCGGCAATCGAAGGCGCCGCCGATCAGAAGCAGACGCTGATTTTCGGCCTGCTGTTCGGCTGCCTCGCCATGCTCCTGCTGCACAACCTGGTGCGCTACGCCTACTCGCGCTCGCGCAGCAGTCTGTGGCTGGCGATCTGTGAGGGCCTGCTGGGGCTGAGTCTGTTCCTGTTGCTCAACCTCGCCGGTCCGTGGCTGCCGAACTGGCAAGCCATTCAGACGCCGGGCGCTTATCTGGCATTGCTGCTGACGGCTCCAGCCGGGTTGATGTTCGCCCTGCGCTTCTTTGCGCCACTGGGCCAGCACGCGCTGAACAAACTGCTGTGGGGCGACATTCTGTTGATCGTCACGTGCAGCCTGTTGCTGCTGTTCGTCAACACCTTGCCGCTGAACATCATCACCTACGCACTGGTCGCACTGGCCGGCCTGAGCATGTTGCTGGTGGGCTTCTATCACTGGCAAAAAGGCTATCGCCCGGCGCGTCTGTTCGTCGCCGCCATGGTCGTGTTCAACATTGGCACCCTGGTTATCCTGCCGGCGCTGCTGGGGCTGACACTGGTTACGCCGCAAGGCCTGATCATGACGCTGATGGTGTTCATCTGCATCAGTGGCCTGCTGATGAGCATTGCCTTGGGCGAGCGACAGCGCAGCATCACCGAAAGCCGTTTCAGCATCAGCCGCGACCTCGCGGCAAGCAACGCCGAAATCAACGCCAAAGCCGAATTCCTCGCCAAGATCAGCCACGAAATCCGCACACCGATGAACGGTGTACTGGGCATGACCGAGCTGCTGCTGGGCACGCCGCTGTCGGTCAAGCAACGCGATTATGTGCAGACCATCCACAGCGCCGGCAACGAACTGCTGACGCTGATCAACGAGATCCTCGACATCTCCAAGCTCGAATCCGGGCAGATCGAACTCGATGACGTGCAGTTCGACCTCAACGCGCTGATCGACGATTGCCTGAGCATCTACCGGGCCAAGGCCGAGCAACAGAACGTCGAGCTGATCAGTTTCATCCAGCCGCAAGTGCCACGGGTGATCAGCGGCGATCCGACGCGCCTGCGCCAGACCTTGCTGAGCCTGCTGGAAAACGCCCTGAAGAAAACCGAAGAAGGCGAAGTGCTGATCGTCGTTGCACTGGACGAGCGCAGCAGCAAACCGCGCCTGCGCATTGCCGTGCAGGACAGCGGCGTGCCGATGGAGCCGGAAGAGCGCGAGGCGCTTCTGCACGCCGAATTGCACAGCAAGCACTTCCTCTCGGCCAATCGCCTCGGTGGCAATCTTGGCCTGGTGATTGCGCGCCAACTGATTCGTCTGATGCAAGGCGAGTTCGGCATCAAGAGCGGCGCCACCCAGGGCAGCACTTTGTGGCTGACCTTGCCACTGGACCCGGATCGCCTCGAACATCCGACCTCCGATCTGGACAGTCCGCTGCAAGGCGCACGGGTGCTGGTAGTCGACGATAACGACACCTGTCGCAAAGTGCTGGTACAGCAATGCAGCGCCTGGGGCCTGAATGTCAGCGCCGTGCCGTCGGGCAAGGAAGCGCTGGCGCTGCTGCGCACCAAGGCGCACCTGCGCGATTACTTCGACGTGGTTCTGCTCGACCAGAACATGCCCGGCATGACCGGCATGCAACTGGCCGCGAAGATCAAGGAAGACCCGAGCTTGAACCACGACATTCTGCTGATCATGCTCACCGGCATCAGCAACGCGCCGAGCAAGATCATTGCGCGCAATTCCGGGATCAAACGGATTCTGGCCAAACCGGTGGCCGGTTATACGCTCAAGACCACGCTGGCGGACGAACTCAATCAACGCAACAAGGGCCAGGTGGTGTTCCAGCCGCAGGTCGTTACGGCGGCCACAGCGGCCAAGGTGCCGAGCGACTTCCGCATCCTCGTCGCCGAAGACAACACCATTTCGACCAAAGTGATTCGCGGCATGCTCGGCAAGCTCAATCTGCAACCGGACACCGCGAGCAATGGCGAAGAAGCGCTGCAAGCGATGAAGGCCCAGCGTTACGACCTGGTGCTGATGGACTGCGAAATGCCGATCCTCGATGGTTTCTCCGCGACGCAGCAACTGCGCGCCTGGGAAGTCAGCAATCAGCGCATCCGCACACCGATCGTCGCCCTCACCGCGCACATTCTCGCCGAACATAAAGAACGCGCCCGCCAGGCCGGCATGGACGGGCACATGTCCAAACCGGTCGAGCTGTCGCAACTGCGTGAACTGATCGAGCATTGGGTCGCCGAACGCGATCAGCAGAACCGGGCCACGACCCAGCCGTCGTAAACCGACAGATTGTCCGGTGCCTGATAGACTCCCCCCGACTCCATCGCCAGTGAGCTTGCATCATGCTCCATGTGTTGTTCAGCGTTTATCTGAAGATGCTGGTGCTCTACAGCCCGTTCTTCGTGTTGTCCTGCTTTATCAGCCTGACCCGTGGCTATTCGCGCAAGGAACAGCGGCGTCTGGCGTGGAAGGTCGCCCTCGCCACACTGATTTCCAGTGTGCTGCTGTATTTGTTCGGGCGGGTGATTTTCGATGTCTTCGGCATCACCGTGGACGCCTTTCGCATCGGTGCCGGCAGCGTGTTGTTCATTTCCGCGCTGGGCATGGCTCAGGGCAAACCGGCGGTGCAGGCCGACAATGTGCAGCAGGACGTGACCATCGTGCCGCTGACCATTCCGCTGACGGTCGGCCCCGGCACGATCGGCGCCTTGCTGGTGATGGGCGTCAGCCAGCCGCACTGGGACGACAAGCTCACCGCAATCATGAGTATTGCGCTCGCCAGTTTCACTGTCGGTGTGGTGCTGTACCTGTCCAATCGCATCGAGCGGATTCTCGGCGATCAGGGCTTGCAGATTGTCAGCCGCTTGATGGGATTGTTCGTTTGCGCGCTGGCAGCGCAAATCATCTTTACCGGTGTGAAGGGTTATCTGGTGCCTTGAGCATTGTCGCAGTGCAACCGCCACAACAAACGCCGCGTACGGTCACCGTTCGCGGCGTTTTGTTGTGCATGGCGGCCTCAGCGCAGCGCTGCGATCACCGCTGTCAGGCTGACCGTTGCCTCGACACCGCGCGCAGTGGCGAAGGCTTGCAGCCCTTGAGCCAGCGTCAAGGTATGTGGCCGCCCGGCGATGGGCAGCATCAGTAGCAGTGGGCGTTGTCCGTCGAAATTACGCACGATCAGACTGTGTCCGGAGTCCGGATCGGTCAGCACCACATCGTCATCGACCCGTGACATCCACCAATGCCCGCACTCGTCCAGATCCAGATCCAGCAGGCAAGGTTCTGCCGTTTCAGCATCTGTAGCCTGTCGTCCATCGACCACGATGCAGTCCAGGCGCTGGAAGGACGCTTGCGACAGCCGATAACCCGAGGTCTGCGAACCGTAAGCCAGCAGCAGCCTGGCGACGCCTTCGGGCAGCAATGGCTCGATCTCTGTCATGTCATCACCCACCTCGAGCGCCAGGACTTCGGCGTCGCGCTGGGCATAACTGCCGGGCAGCCAGACGCCGTCGTTCGGGCCGGCGCTGAAAATCAACTGGTCGACCGGGTCGAACAGCATCGGCTGCTTCGACCCGCGCGTACCGAGAAATGCCGACCACTGCCCGTCGCTGCGCCCGGCCAGATCGAACAGCCGGTCAAGTTGCGGCAGGTAATACAGGTAGCGTCCGGTTGCACTTGCCACTTGTATGACAGACGCGTGGGCATGTCCGTGCAACAACGCTCGCAGGCGCGCACGTAACTGTTCATCACTCTGACCCGGCACATGAGACCAGCGATTTTCCACGCCAACGATCATTGCCGGCTGGTTATCCAGCAATTGCAGATGCACCCCGTCGAGGGTCTGCGCGACCAGCCCTTCACCCTGGCGTCGCACCTCAGCAAAAGTCCATGACGTCCAGACCTTTTCAGGCCTGCCGAGCGCCTCCGATTTCAGCAAGCGATGGTCCTCGGCAAACACTCCCCGCAGTGCTTCGATCGCCATCAGCGGCTGGCGATAAAGTTGTCCGGTGCTGATTTCAAGCAACCAGACCGCGCTGTTATCCGGGGTCAGACCGAGCAGCGCCAGCTCCTTGCCCTGACCGATATCGGCCACAGCGATTCTGCCATCGACACACCATGCCGCAAGGAACGCCTGACCTGCCATATCACGTAAACCGAAGATCGGCAACGGCAGCAACGGCGCTTTCGTGGCCAGCGCGGGCAATGCGCTCAACCCATCGGGATGTCGCTGCAGCCAACGCGGCCCGACACCGGCGAACCGCAGGATCGACGGCTTATCGGCCTGATCGAGCCACGCCTCATCGCTTCTGTGGGCAAGGGAAGGTACCCCGTACTGAAACACAATCGCGTCGTCGATCGCTGCCGCTGCCGGCACGTCGACGATATCGATTTCGAACAGTCGGCCGTCGTCCTTGGTGGCGATGAAACGCTGATTGGTCTGAGTGACCTCCACCACATCGTGTTCGATCACCACATTCTGCCAATGACCGGCACGGGGTTCGATGCCGCGGCTGATCGTCCGCTCCTGCGGGCTATAGAACAGCACCGCGTTGTTTTCCGCGCTGGACGGCACCAGCATCAACAAGTCCTCGGGCCAGGACCGGTCCTGCCCGGCCTGAATGCACTTGCCCGTCGCCTTGTTCAGCCAGGCCCGGTCGCGCCGACGCAACCCGGCATAGCCTTCCACGACAATGAACGGAGCATAAGACCAGCCGCTGCTGCTGGCGGCCGTATCTGGCGATTCGCGCCTGAACGGGGCATCGATTTGTCGAAGCGCTTCGCGCGGTTCGAACCGATAATCCTCTGCCGCAAAAGTGATCTTGCAAGCCGTCAGCTCCACCTTCTGAGCGGTAATCCGATACTCGATGGTGGTAGTGCCATGCAACGCTTCTGCCGTCAGCCTCTGCGCAATCCGCAGCGCACCATCGGCTTGTTGTTGGCAGCCAATGATCGTCGATCCCATACGCGGATTTTTCAGACGGTAGCGATGCTGGACGGTGCCGGTCAGCACATCGACCCGCCACAGCGATGGATGATCGGGATGATAAAACCACGCATGGCCCGCGCTGACGCCTGCCAGAACCACGCCCTCGTTGACCTCCTGCGGCAGGTTACGTGCGAACAGCACCCGATCCCGCGCGGTGTCGTAATAGCCGGTGGTCACCACTGGCTGGCCTGGCGAATTGAACGGCACTCTGAAGTTACGTAACGGCAAATACGCTGCGGTCAGTTGCCCGCTGGTGACCTGAGCGCGCAGATAGCGCAGAACCGGCGCCGGGATGCCGCTGGCTGTCATGTCGGCGCTGCGCAGCTGATCCGCAGCTTCGTTTTCGTAGTCGAGAACAACACCGATCAGATGCAGGCTGAGGCCTGTCCAGTCGATCCGGAACAGCCCCTCGGCGAGCTCGATGACACCGTCGAAACGATTCAACACCACGCCATCGACCAGCATGTCAGGTGCGCTGTCGATGCTGTCCCGTGGCTCTTCCCGAAAGCTGACCTGTTCCACCCGGGCCCAGGACGCTTGCACCGTCCATGTCACCCGTTCCCAGCCCTGCGCTTGTTCGAAATTCACCGCCAGCAGGCCTGGCACCAATCGAATCCGGTATTGCCCCTGCGGTGCGGTGATCCGGTAGGCAATCTTCTCGCGCCACTCTGGTGGCAGGTCCGGAACCACCAGTTGGCTGACCTCAGCGCTCAACTGCACCTTGATCGTCGTGACCATGAAGACCGGATGCAGCTTGTAGAGTATGTGCGGCGCAAACGGCGTACTGAACAGGTAGAACACCCGGTTACCGAGCGCGTCATATTCCAGCTGATGTGCCAGACGGTCATGCAACCGCGGATAGCGGGTCGTGGAAAAAGGCACGGCCCCGGCGCTGCCGAGCTGATATTCGTAGCCGTAGTAACAGACGGGTGAACAGGGCAGCACCAGCGTCTCGGGCAAGGTCCCCCAGACGCTGCCGACAGCAGGCCGTTGAAAGGCTCTGGGGATGTTGATCGCGGCATGTCGCCTGGCTGGATCATCGTCGTACTGCGGCAGCTCCAGCGCACTGCCTTTCCAGGGGTAAAACTTCTGCCCCTCGAACGCCACCCTTCTGCTGTGCAGATCCACCTCGGTGATCACGGCCAGCGCGGGGAACTGCAAGACCGCACCAGCGCGTTCGTAAGATTGCTGATAAGCGTCGTGAATCTGCGAGAGGTGCTCGCCAATGGCCGCAGCCTTGTCCATGATCTGCCCGAGATTGCTGGCAATGGCGGTCACCCCGATACCCACGCCCAGTAGCGGCACAGCCAGCGCTGCGGCGAACGCGCCCACCGTTCCGCCCGCTGCCAGGGCGACAAGATCCAGACCCAGCGCCGCCGTGTTGAACGCCAGGGACGTGGAGAACCGCGCTCGCTGCTCATGATTCTCTGCCTGCGTCAGGTTGTAGATGTCGAAGCCGATATTGGCCACGGAAAATGCCACACCAACGCCCGTCGTGGCCTGTCCTGCCAGGCGTGCGGCGAATGAGCCCTGCTGCAACGCCCGCTCGGCCGCTGCTACCTGACGCACCAGTTGGACGATCTGCACAGCATCGCTGGCGACACCAAAGCCCAGCTGTGCATAACTGACGTACACCTGGATCTGCAGAGCAACGGTCAACGCCGGCACGGTATCGCCAGCGCGGTAATCGCGCTGGCGCATTTCACTGATCAGCGTCTGGATCGCAAAGGCAAAACTCAGCCGGCTCCCACCGTCGTGGTCAGCCGTCTGCCCGGGCCTGGCCGCACCGCCCTGCACGAGTCGTTCGACGTATTGCCTGATTTTCTGAAAGCGCGAATCGCGGGTGATCACCGTCAGGGGGTTTTGCGCATTGCGCGGATCGATCAGGGTAATGCTGTGGCCGCCGTCGGCTTTGTTGCCGAGGGTATCGAACAACGGCACGTAATCACGCGCCACCTTGTGCTCAAGGCGCAAGCGCTCGGTCGCCTGCTCGAACTCGCTGGCCCAGTAGCGTGCATCCAGTTGCGCGAGACTGGCGCCCAGTCGAGCGTTTTCGCCCAGAGATCGGGTGCGGGCCAACGCTTGCTTGTGCCAGATCGACGCTCCCTGCGGATCGGCCAGTGCAACGTTGTGCAGAAAACTGACTACGCGCAGATCCGATGACAGCCTGCGTTCGGCGATCGTCGAGGTGTCCAGTTCGATCACGTTGAATGGCGCATTGGCCGCATCGCCCAGACCATAAAGCTTCGCCAGCGCGTTATCGTCTGCGCTCAGATAATGCTCTACGCCACGCTGCAACTGCGCACCATCGGCAAACCCATAGAGAGCAAAGTTGGGGTCGTAGAAGCGATAGGCCGCGTGCTCACCGGTTCGCACTTTGGCCAGCAGCAGGGCGTGGTCGCCGGTGTCGAGCAGCAGCACCGCAGGTGCCGCAGTGGCGTCCAGCGCGGCGATGATGCTGTCCATGCGCTGCACGCCGCGAGCGCTGCCGACCTCGCCGGTGGGCAAGGCGCGCAGTTCGTCCAGCGCACTGCGCAACGCCCGCGAGCCAAGTTCGTCGGGACTCGCGCTGGCGCTGGCGACATGCCCGACCAACGCCCGCTCCGCCGGCTCGCCAGCTGCAACGGCGGCGCCCATCAGCAGCACCAGCGGATAACAGCGACGCCCCGGGTCGCCTGCGTTGTGCTGCAACAGATCCTGCGGCAACTGCTTGACCGACACCGCGCCAGCCTTGAAAAAGACGTCACGCACCTGGCCGCTGCGCTGCAAGATCTGCGTGCGAAACTCCTGCCGGGCGCTGCCCTTGATCTGGCCGATACGCTCGCCCCACTGGCGCAGCGTCAGCGGCTCGGACATGGCTTGCACCTTGAGTTCGCGGGTCGTCGATGTGGCCGTCGGCAGGTCGCGTTCCAGCCCGTTCTCGAACGCCGCCGAGCGGCGCTGGCGCACGGCTTTTTCAATCGCATCGTAGCGCGCGAAAGTGCCGTCGCGGTCGGTGGCGATGGCCAGGTCGCGCACCTGTTGCCAGGTATCGGCGAACCCGCCATCGTCCACGCTCGTCGCGCCGAAAATGCCGCCGAGCACGACTCGCATCGACGGGCTCAGTTGCTCCAGCGGCAGCGTTCCGTGGGCGATGCGGCTGAACAGTTCGTTGAGATGGCTGATGGAATCCGCACCACGGGAAGTCGGCACAGCGACAGGTCCTTGCGCCAGCACCTGTTGGCGGGTGTCGAAGTCAATCACCACGGCTTGATCGAAGGTAACCTCCCCGCTCAGCTTGTCTCGCATCGCTCGAATGAACGGCTCGCCGAGATCATCCATCAAACGTTGCAGCACCGCGGTCAACAGCACCGGTTTGCCTTCGACAACGGGCCAGCCGCGCTCAAAGGTCAGGCTTCGATCACTGAGCAGGTCGGACAAGCGTCCGGCATAACGGGATTTGAGCTTGCCCTCGGCCCACCGGGCGTGTTCCATCTCCAGCCAGTCTTTTTCCGTGCCCCTGACGATCCAGCCGGAAATGGTTTCCTCTTCGGTATTGACGTTATAGCCCTCGCGCAAACGCTGTTGCGCCAACACCTGACGAGTGAAAAACGGATCGCAATTGGCTTCGATGTATTCATGTAATCCGGCGAGGGCCGCGCCCGGGCCGGTGAGCGTTACCGTCCCCCCCGCGTCATTACGAATGCCGTCCTGGTAATAGGTGACAACCGCTTTGAGCAATTGGTAGGCATAAGCTTCATTCCAGTTGGTGAAGTTCGACCTGACCAACATCTCTTCAATGACTGCCGCAGCGACCGTGGTCAGGGTTTCACTGTCGGCCCACCCGGATCCCGAGTTGGCCATGCGTCTTTCAACTTCAGTAAGCACGTCGTAATTAAGCCGAATCACTTGCATGATCGACATCGTCATGCCGCTGCCCGGCTGGGCGATGAAATGTGCATTCATTTCTTCGTCGATTTGCAGCCCCATGCGAAAGCCGTTCTCGCCGGCCTCCACGGTTTGTGGCGGCACGAACAGTTCAAGCACGTCGGGTTTGCTGCGAGCAAAATCCTCGAGAAGTTGTTTATGTTGTTGTGGAAGACTGTCGGTTCTGTCGGGGTAATGCTGTGGATCGCGTCCAGGCATCAACTGCGGGTTATTGTTCAATAGAAGTTGCAGAACACCGATTTTCTGCGTCTGGCTGTAATCGCTGATATCGACACCGCCCAACTTGTCGAGCAGTGGCGGCAGATAATCCATGTCGGTATAACGCCCGCCTTCACGAAGTTCCGCCTGCAAGCGCACTACATCGCTCGCCGCAGCGAAATTGCCACGCATCGACACTTCGCGACGGTAGACGTCCGCCAGCAAGTCATCGGCAAAGGCGTGAGATACATCGCGTAATTGCAGATCCGCGCCAACCATCGCCAGATGGCTGTCCAGGCAGCGCTGACGAAAAGCCTGCAGCGTCGCGCGGTCCTTGCCATAAGCACGCACCATCAGATCGATGCGCGCTTGATCGGCTCGCCCCTTCCACTTCGGCTGGCTGAGGTAGTCGAACATCTGCTGTTTCAACACCCGTGCGCGGTCTTCAATCATCGTCGCCAGTTGCCCGGCATGCTTGAGTGCAGCGCCACCGGACGCCATCGCATCAGCCCTGGCACTGTCGAGAATGACCCGGTTCATCTCGAAAGCCAGCAACGCATCGCTGTCGTACCAAAGGTTGAAGCGGTAACCCTCCGCCGCCATCACCCGGCGCCAGATATTCATGTAATCGCGCTGATTGACCCCGACTTCGCTGCCGCCAACCCAAACGAAATGGATAACCTTCGGAACCGGCCCGGTCAGCCCCGACAACATTTCCACGGTCGTCGAAAGCCGTGACAGATAATGTTGCAGCCCGCGCGCAATGTCATCGACAGCCACCGGGACAGGGGTCTTCTTGCGTTTGAGCAGCGCTGCAAGTTGCTCTTGAAACAGGCTCGCCAGGGTCAACAACGACACCGGATCGGTCGTTTGACTGGCTTGCTGGTAACAGTCGTTCAGCGCTTGGTACTGCGCCGAGGCAGAGAACTCCCGTAACGCCCTGGAGATCACCGAATACTCTTGCGCAGATACGAACGCTCGCCCGAACGAATAATCGTTTTTCAAAGCCATTACACACTCCTTGTTTATTAAATGGCTCATTGACCGCGCACACTTTCGCGCCGCTGCAGAGCGGTAGATTGATTTGAACGACACTCGACTAGTGCTGTGAACACAGCACCCTAGTGGGCGAATACGCGCCACACAAACAACAAGGAATACAAAGCTTGTCACCGGCAATATCTGATAACACCGGAGCACTACGCTGTAACGGCAGCGAAATAATTAGCGGACCGGCGCGACCGTCGGGCATAAAAAATGGCCCTGCCCTGTGGGACATGGCCATTGTTTATTGCTGGTGGAAAACAATTGAAACTTCAATCGGACTTACAACCGCTCAAACTTTCCCGTCGCTGAGAATTGCATGAGCGGAGGGTTTTTCAGGACAGCGGTTTTTCACCATACCAACGCGGCGTGTACACCCATTCACCGCCCCCGGCACGGGCGAAGGTGCAGGTGGTCGAAGAGCCGATCAACACCATGGTGCGCATGTCCACCTGTTCCGGTGTCAATGCGCCCAGGGTCGTGGTGCGCAGCGTCTGCCCCGGCCGGCCGATGTCCCGACCGAGCACCACCGGTGTTTCAGGCAAGCGGTGCTGCGCAACAATCTCCAGCGCCCGGCCCAACTGCCACGGGCGCGCCCGGGAAATCGGGTTGTAGAACGCCAGGGCCAGATCCGCTTCGGCGGCCAGATCCAGACGTTTCTCGATGATCGACCACGGCTTGAGGTTGTCCGACAGCGACATCACACAGAAGTCGTGGCCCAGCGGCGCACCGGCCTGAGCCGCAGTGGCCAGCGAGGCGGAAACGCCCGGGAGGATTTCCAGATCAACGCTGTGCCAGGCCGGATCGTTAGATTCGTGCAGGGCTTCGAGCACCGCAGCGGCCATGGCGAACACGCCCGGGTCGCCCGAGGAAACCACGATCACCGAGCGGCCTTCGGCGGCGAGCCTGAAGGCATGGCGGGCACGCTGCATTTCTTCGCGATTGTCGGTGCAGTGCTGCACCTGATCATCGCGGAACGGGCCGGCCATCCGTACGTAGGTTTCGTAACCCAGCACATCGGTGGCGCGGGCCAGTTCGGCTTTCACCGCTGGCACCATCAGTTCGGCGGCGCCGGGGCCAAGGCCAATGACCGCGAGGCGACCACGCGGGCGGCCGATCTGCGCGACGTCCAGCGGTTGCTCGGCAATCGCGATCGCCAGATGTTCTGCGCTGATCACCTTCGCCGCAGGCACTGCAACCCGGGCCAACGTCTGAAGATCGTTTTGCGCCGCGACGAAGCGCAGCGGCACGCCCAACTCGAGCGCAGCTTCGCGCAAAGTCGATGCGGCCATTTCAGCGTCTGCTGCCACCAGACACGCCAGTGCCGGCACGGCGACGCTGGCCTGTTGCAACGCAGTGCGAATGGCGTTCGGCAGATCCGCCACCTCAGCGCTCACTGCCACCGCCACACTGCGCGGGTAGATCAGCAATTCATCGGCGCTGGCCACCCGCTGCGCACTGCTCACATGAATCGACCGCTGCGCCTGCGGATCCTGCGGCAACTGCGCCTGATCCAGCCATGGCGCCGCGCCTTCGATGCGCACGCTGTGCCCGGCGAGCAGGTCGGAAACGAAGCGTTTGCCCGACTCCAGATCCGCCAGTGCATAGCCGCTCGGCGGATTGAGCAGGCAGGTGCCAAAGCGCAATTCGCCGCTGGTGGTGATCGCCGGCGCCACTTGCAACGCCGCCGCGATCTCCCGGGCCATGACATTGACCCCACCGAGTCCACCCAGCAACGGCACCACCGCGCTGCCGTCTTCGGCCACCGCCAGCACAGCGGGTTCGGCGCCTTTCTCCAGCAACAGCGGCGCCAGTGTGCGAATGACAATGCCGGCCGCGCAAAGGGCAATGATCGGCGTGTCCTGTTGATACAACGCGCGCAGGGTCGCGCCGAATTCCTCATAGCGGCTGTCGGCGCCTTCAACCCGTCCGGCAAGGCCATGGACTTTCGCCGCCGGATAGACCTGCTGAATGCGCCGCGCCGTGGCGAGGCTGCCCTGGCCGAGAATGACGATGGCGGGAGTCGCTTGGCTCATCAACCTTGCCACCGTTCGCCCGGGACGATGATCAGCGAGAAGTACGGCGAGGACATCGGCTCGACCTGATCCATCGGTACGATCTTCTGGTTGGCCATGGTCGCGCGCTCGACATACAACGCACGCTCTGCCAGGCCGAGTTCTTCCAGCACCTGACGCACCTTGGGAAAGTTGCGCCCCAGTTTCATGATCACCGCCGCATCGGCATCGGCCAGACGCCGCTTCAGCTCCTCGTGGGGCAGCACGCCGGAAAGCACCGACAGGCTCTGATTGCGATACACCAGCGGCGCGCCGAGCACCGAAGCGCCGCCGAGCATCGAGCACACGCCGGGCACGACTTCGGCCTCATAACGGCTGGCGAGGCGGTCGTGCAGGTACATGTAGGAGCCATAGAAAAACGGATCGCCTTCGCAAATCACCGCCACATCGCGGCCGGCATCCAGGTGTCCGGCGACCGCCACAGCGGCTTCGTCGTAGAAATCGCTGATGACCTGCTCATACGACAGCGGCGCCGGCAACGCCTCGGTGGTCACCGGATAGACCAGCGGCAGCAGATTCTGCGCCTCGACCAGATGCGCCTCGATGATGCCGAACGCATTGCCCTTCTTGCCCTTGGCCACGAAATACGCGACCACCGGCGATTCGCGCAGCAGGCGCAAGGCTTTGACGGTGATCAGTTCCGGATCACCGGGGCCGACACCGAGGCCGATCAGACGTCCTTTGGCCTGCATCATTCGATCTCCGTGGCGAGGGCATTGACGGCGGCGGCGGCCATGGCACTGCCGCCCAGCCGGCCTTGCATGATCACGAACGGCACGCCGCGACTGTCGGCGGCCAGCGCCGCTTTCGATTCGGCAGCACCGACGAAGCCGACCGGGAAGCCAAGGATCAGTGCCGGTTTTGGCGCGCCGGCGTCGAGCATTTCCAACAAGTAGAACAGCGCGGTCGGTGCGTTGCCGATCACCACCACACTGCCTTCAAGGTGCGGGCGCCACAGTTCCAGCGCGGCGGCCGAGCGGGTGTTGCCCAGCTCACGGGCAAGCTCAGGCACGCTGTCGTCGCGCAAAGTGCAGATCACTTGGTTATTGGCCGGCAGACGCGCGCGGGTCACGCCTTCGGAGACCATCCGCGCGTCGCAGAGAATCGGCGCACCGGCCGCCAGAGCATCGCGCCCGGCCTTGCCCGCGCCCTCGGAGAATTGCAGACCGTCGACGGCCTCGACCATGCCGCAGGCGTGGATCACCCGCACCGCCAGTTTCTCCAGATCGGCGGGAATGCGCGCCAGATTGGCCTCGCGGCGAATGATCGCGAAGGAGTTGCGATAGATCTCCTGACCGTCGCGGATGTAATCAAGCATCAAGGGGGCTCCGGGAGCGGGCGTCGAGCAGGGTCGCGGCCGCTTCAATAGTAAGATTGCAGGCGTGCAGCGTGCCGAATCCGGGCTGCGCTGCATCGCGAAAATAGAGGTCGTAATGACCGGGGGCGACGGCCAGCAGCGTGGCTGACGCGCAATGGGCGGCGGCGCAGGAGCGCGAGCAACCCGACAGGTGCACGCCGAGCCCTGCGGGCAGCAGAGGTGCCAGTTGCCGGGCATCCTGTTTGGTGTCGGCAAGGCCTTTGCCGCAGCCATCGGCGCCGGTGCAGGCGATCAGGCGAGCCAGTGGTTCGGCCTCGGTCGTCAACAGACCCAACGCCCGCAACTGCTCAAGCACGTTGTCGGTATCCGTGGCTTTCACGTTCGGCAGCAGCAGGCTCTGCCACGGCGTGAAGCGCAGACTGCCATCGCCAGACTGTCGGGCCAGTTGCGCCGCGCCACGCAGCATCGCCGGATCGAGACGGCCCAGTGGCGGCACCGCGACGACGTAGCAGCGGCCTTGCGTGTTCTGCTGATGAGCGCCGATGTGCAGCGCGTCTGCCGACGCCGGGCGCTGCCAATTGCTGATTGCCTTGAGCGATACGCGCTCGCGCAACGATTTCAGAAACGCGAGCCTGGGCAACTCATCGAGCAGATGGCGCATCCGTGTTTGCTCTGGCCGGGCCAGGTCGAGGAACAGTTCCAGCGCGGCGACCACCAGCGCGTGAGCGTTGTCCTGAGTCACAGCGCCAAGAGGGCGATCGGTCGGGCAACCGGCCAGACCGAATGCCCAGAGGACTTCGCCGTCACGCTCGAATGCCGACAGCCACAGATCGTGCGGATGTTCGAGCATCGCCAGCGCTTCGCCGCCATCGAGCTGCACGGCGAACTTGGCGCTCAACTCATGGAAGGGCGGATGGCTTTGCAAGGTGTCGAGGATTTGCCCTGCGAGCGAGCGCGTGTCGATCAGCATCTGCCGATCGATGCCGGCGGCCGGGCTGAGCATCAGATTGCGCACATCGTCGCCGGCAGCGTTCTTTGGCCCGAGGCCAGCGGCCAGCAAGCGCTCGATCAGCGCCGCCGATTGCGCACCGATGCCGCGAATCTGCAGGTTGCCGCGATTGGTCGCTTCGATCGCACCGCTCGAAAACGCTTCGGCGGCAGCGGCCACCGCATCGGCCTGATCCGCGCTGATCGAACCGCCATCAAGCTTGATCCGGCAGATACCGCCGTCCAGTGCCTGGACGATACGCAGCAACCCCGGGCAGGCCGAGGGGCGTAAGGCGGTGGACATCGGGCGTTCGTTCAAGGGGCTGACCGGTTGTGTGGCAGAAGCGCTTCGCGGGCGAAGGCGCAGTATTATGCCTGCTTTGCCCACCGGTATGAAAAGTCTGCCCTCTGTCTCGACCGGTGGGGCAGGCAGGCTTCAGTTGTTGCCTCTGCCGCGCTCTCAGGTCAGGGCGATAATCTGCTTTTCGCGCCGCTCACCCAATAACGCAATAATCCTGGCTCTCGAGAAACAGTAATCATCGGCATCTATAAGAGCCTTGTAGCAATCAACAGCAAGGTTGCCCACTATCTGCTCAGCATTGAAGCGTCGCTCAAGCACATTGCCCGGAACAGGCTCTTTGACGGCAAACGAAATGACGACCATCGTAATCGTCGATTCCGCAGATACGCTGCCAAGCATGAAGCGAATCGACTTGTCCTCTTGCAGAATATTTCGCTGAAGCAACTCAAGGGCCGCACCGTTGCTCTCCAGTTGCGAGGTCAGATTGGCAATTACCTGTTGGTTCAAAACTGCCGGCGACCATCCTTGCAAGAGTTCTTGAGTCAACTCCAGCAAAGTAAAAGTATCGGGCGTTGTGACAGGCGCGCTGATAACCGGATCGTCGAAAAACAAAGCACCGGTGACTTTCAAAGCCGTTTTATTGGCGTCATTCCATGCATCGCATTCAACAGCATCGGGAACTTTATGCGAGGCGACCGTTTGTGAATAAAGCAGCGCATCGAGACTATCGTCAATGTCAGATGCCGACAGCTCTTTATTTACCAGCACTAATGCCCCTGCGCATACGAAAACCTTCGAAATCGCGAACATTTGCATCTCCCACAAAAAAACCAGAGGCTTGCGCCTCTGGCATTAATCACTTTCAGACCGATTGGCCAAATTCGTAGCTGAGCGCTTTCTCACGTTGCTCAGTCAGAGCCTTGACAATCAATGGTTCTACCATTGTATAGTCTTCCTCATCCATATACATCGTGGCGCCGGCGTTATAAATCTCCACAGCAGATGTTGCCCATTCTACAAACAGTACTTTGGTAGGTTGAGCCGAAGCCAGATATTGCACAGCAGCGATTGCCAGGGTGATACCACCCTCATCATCCTGCGAAGCCGCACTCATGCAAAAGTTGCCACCTTCGGCTTTCTTCGAGTTGTTCTCGAACAGCGTCAGGGCCTGTGGTTCATTTTTCAGTGCATCCATGGTCGCATCTGCCACAGAGGACAATACTTTAAGGGCTGCCTGGCCCTGCCCTACCGCAGCACCAACAGCGGTATGCAGAACAGACAGGACAACATTGTCCATGGTCAGCTTTTGCGAAGTAGCGGTATATCGATTATAAGGCTGGCTGAAAGCAAACCAGCCAGCCAGTTTCATCAATCGCATAAACTCGTTATAGCGCTGTTCTTTCTGGTTGGACGCCGGATATTTGAGCAAGGCAACCAGATCGGCATACATGTAGGTGTTTTTAACGATTCGTTTGCTGCGCTTGGACATGCTTGCATCAAAGCCTGCAATACCCGAGCCCATGATTGCAGCATTCAGTTCATCTTTATCAATCGGCAAGCTACTGCCAACACTTCCCGAACGAGAACGCAGCACTGGCTGCGCAGCGATAAAGTCATTGGTTTGTGCAATCAAACTAAACCGCTCAACAGCGGACATTACATCTTTATTCAGCTCAGTCATAAATGGATTCCTTTCATGGTTAAAACACCGACTTGGTGTGGAGAACAAACTAGCCACAGCACCGGAGTTAATCAAATCGAAAATCCATGCATTTAATTTCAGACCGTCATACAAACCATCAAACAAAGCTGTACAACTAACATCAAGCGCCCCGAGCCAACTCAATTTCACGCGTGCGCATATCAAGCACTGCAGCAGCCAACTGAAGCCGATTTTCATTTATCGCGGCAGACCTGATCAAAAAGCGCCTGGAGCGGATATCAAGCTCCGAACCCGTATGCTGAATAGTCCAGAACAAATAGGTAGAGGGCCACTTCGCGTCAAGCAAGCGAACATTACTGATGACAATTTCCAATTCCCTATTGAAATTGTACTGAGCAGGGGAAAAACGAAAATCGCTCCATTCCCGAGCGCCACCTCTAAATACATCTATTGCATCTGAATGTGTCTCAAGCATATGGAACGCTTCCTTCATTAGCCCGACTTTCTCCCGACTTAGTTGTTGCGACAAGGATCGCGCCCAGACGTCCAGCGCATTGCCGGTAAAGTTCTTGTCAACATGGATTACCGGAGCCTGCTCCAGGCTCCAGCCGACAGACCAAAGCACCCCAGAATAATATTCGAACCAAGCAGCTGGCTCACTGTTTCTGTTATGACGCAAATCGGCTCTGTATTCTGCCCAGCGCATACTGTCTTTGACGAATCGTTTGTCTTCCGGCGTCAACCCGGAAAAGAAGGACAACAGATTATTACCCATCACCGTCGCACTGCCTTGGTTGGGCAGTGCCGAGATACTGTTCAAAACATCGCTCATTTCAATTATCCATTCGATTATTCAACTTACTAAAAAAGTACCTTCCAGATATTCACAAGTACTTTCAGCGGAACGCCGATTCAATACTTGCGAAGAACTCGAAAAACCACAAAAAACAATGTAAACATTCAATGTCGGCGTTCCTGAAAAAAGGACAGCAGCCAGTTATCGATTGTCGCGTTATCATGTCGCCCGCTTCGCTGGACGCAGGATCTGGAGTATGAAATGGGCGATTGGCTGACCGTTGTGGGTATTGGTGAAGACGGCTTCAAGGGCCTGGGCAAGAATGCCCGGCGTGCTCTGATGGGCGCTTCGCGGATCGTCGGCGGCCAGCGTCAGCTGGATCTGCTGCCGCCGTGCATCGGCGGCGAGCGGCAATTGTGGCCGAGTCCGTTTTCCCTCGCGCCGGTGCTCGAGTCGCGTGGCGAGCCGGTCTGCGTGCTGGCCAGCGGTGATCCGATGTTCTACGGCGTCGGTGCCAGTCTGGCGCGGCAGGTGCCGAGCAACGAGATGTCGATCATTCCCGCGCCTTCGTCCTGCGCATTGGCGGCGGCGCGCCTGGGCTGGCCGTTGCAGGAGGTGACGGTTGTGTCGCTGGTGGCGCGTCCGCTGGCGGCGCTCAATGCGCATCTGTTCAGCGGCGTGCGTCTGTTGTTGCTGAGCAATGACGGCAGCAGCCCGGCCGCCGTTGCGCAATTGCTGTGCGAACGTGGTTTCGGCCCAAGTCACATGACAGTTCTGGAGCATCTGGGCGGTGACGCCGAGCGGCGTATCGACCGCCGCGCCAGTGAATGGGACGACCTGGCGGTCGCCGACCTCAATGTCGTCGCTGTCGAGTGCCTGGCCGACTCCGGTGTTGCCGGCCTGTCGCGCCTCGCCGGTTTGCCCGATTCGGCGTTCCGTCACGATGGCCAGTTGACCAAGCGCGACGTGCGCGCCATCACCCTCGCCCGCCTGGCGCCGAAACCCGGCGAACTGCTCTGGGATGTCGGCGCCGGCAGCGGCTCGATCGGCATCGAGTGGATGCGTGCGCACCCGAGCTGTCGTGCCATGGCGGTCGAGGCCGACGAGGGCCGTCAGCAATTGATCGAACACAACCGCGATGCGCTGGGCGTACCCGGCCTGCAACTGATTCGTGGCAAGGCGCCGCAAGCACTGGATAACCTCGAACGGCCGGACGCTGTTTTTATCGGCGGCGGCGTCACCCGTGAGGGTGTATTCGAAATCTGCTGGGACCGGCTCAAGCCCGGCGGCCGTCTGGTGGCGAACGCCGTGACCCTGCAAAGCGAAGTCACCCTGATGCATTGGCGCGAACAATACGGCGGTGAGCTGACGCGCATCCATGTCGCCCAGGCGCAGCCGCTCGGCGAGTTCGACACCTGGCGTCAGGCATTGCCGATCACCCTGCTGGAACTGGTCAAACCCCTCGATGCGTGACGAAACCGCCGAACAACCCGCGCCCCTGCGCAGCGGTCTCACCACCGGCAGCTGCGCCACCGCCACCAGCCTCGCCGCTGCGCGCCTGTTGCTCACCGGCATCGCTGCCGACGCGGTGCACATCACTTTGCCCAAGGGCAAACAGGTGCAGATGCGCCTGGAGTTCTGCCGACTGAGCGAAGACGGCGCCGAAGCCGGTACGATCAAGGATGCCGGCGATGACCCTGATGTCACCCACGGCGCCCTGCTTTACTCACAGGTGCGCCTGTCAGCCGAACCGGGAATTCGCTTCAACGCCGGTGTCGGCGTCGGCACGGTGACCCGACCAGGTCTGGTATTGGCCGTCGGCGAGCCGGCGATCAATCCGGTGCCACGCAAAATGATCAGCGATCATCTGACCTTGCTCGCCGCCGAAACCGGCTACGGCGGCGGCTTCGAAGTCACGGTCAATGTCGAGGGCGGCGCAGAACTGGCGCTGAAAACCATGAATCCACGGCTGGGCATTCTTGGCGGCCTGTCGATTCTCGGCACCAGCGGCATCGTCCGACCGTTTTCCTGCGCCGCTTACATCGCCTCGATCCATCAGGGCATCGACGTGGCGAAAACCAACGGCTATCTGCACATCGCTGCGTGCACCGGCAACGCCAGCGAAGACACCATGCGCCGGGTCTATGACCTGCCGGAAATCGCCCTGATCGAGATGGGTGATTTCGTCGGTGCGGTGCTCAAGCATCTGCGCAAAGTACCTGTGGATAAACTCAGCCTGTGCGGCGGCTTCGGCAAGATCAGCAAACTCGCCGCCGGGCATATGGATCTGCATTCGCGGCATTCGAGCATCGATTTGCCGCAGCTGGCCGAATGGGCGGCGGCGATTGGCGCGGACCCGGCGTTGCAGCAAGGCATTCGCGAAGCCAATACCAGCCAACAAGCCTTGGCCATGGCCAGCACGGCGGGCATTGCTTTGGGGGATGAGGTTTGTCGCCATGCGCTGAATTTCGCTCGCAGCGTAGTGCCGGCGCAGGTCCAGGTCGAGGTGTTTGCCATTGATCGTCAGGGCGGGATTGTCGGCCACGCCGGGGGTTTTGCATGAAACGGATCCTGCTGCTCGGCGGTGTGACTGAAGCGCTGGCGATTGCCCGCACGCTCGGCCCACAACATATCTACAGCCTCGCCGGCGTTGGCCGGGTGCCGAGCGATTTGCGCTGCCAGGTTCGGGTCGGCGGCTATGGCGGCGCGGAGGGTCTGGCGCAGTTCATCGCCGATGAAGGTGTCGATCTGCTGCTCGACGCCACGCACCCGTACGCCGCACAAATCAGCGCCAACGCCGCCCGCGCGGCACAGCTTGCCGGCATTCCCTGCTGGGCCTTGCGCCGCCCCGCCTGGCAGCCGCAAGCAGGCGATGACTGGCGCGAGGTCAGTGACTGGGCCGAACTGATCACAGCGCTGCAACCGTTCCACCGCCCGCTGTTCACCCTCGGCCGTGAACCGCTGCAACACCTCGACGAAATCCCCGCCCACCAGTTCTGGACCCTGCGCGCCCTCGACATCTATCCCGGCAACCCACGCTGCGAAGTGATCGGCGCCCGTGGGCCGTTTCTGCTGGAAGACGAGCGAGCGCTGTTCGAGCGCAGGCAGATCGATGTGCTGATCAGCAAGAACAGCGGCAGCAGCGCGACTGAGCCGAAGCTGGAGGTGGCGCGTAAGCGGGGAGTGCCGGTGCTGGTGTTGAAGCGCCCGGGGTTGCCGGGGGTTGATCGGGAGTTTGGATCAGTCGCTGAAGTCCTCGCTGCCCTTTCCCACTGAATCGGCACGGCCCTTTGTGGGAGCGAGCCTGCTCGCGAAGACGTTCGGGACTACCTGAAACCCCCCAGCGGATCTGGGCCAATACATCAAGGGCTGTGAACTGGAAGACTCGGGAGATGGGCAACTTAACCGAGCAGCAGGTCGAGACGTTATGCAGACCATACGAGCACGAATAGAGACCGATGCGGATTTCGCCCAGGCATTGCGAGTCGAAGCCGCTACACTCATTCACGGCGGCGAAATCGAAACGGGGCGCAGACTGTTACAACTTTTGCAGCAAGCACTGCGACACCAAACCGCACGACGCTTTTTTACTTATCGGCCCTGATCAGGCTAAATGGGCCGCGCCTGATCGCCCACCCAACGGACCTGTCCCATGAACCGACGCCGGTTAGCATTTGCCTGGATCGCCTGCCTTGCAGTGCTGTTCAACATGCTCGCCATGCCGCTGAGCGGGGCGATGGCGCAGGCGGCCAGTTCATCGGGCGAACAGATACTCTGGAGCAGTTTCTGCACCGGCAGCGGCATGAAGATGGTGGCGATCGACATCGGTGCCACGGATCAGAAGGCCCCGCAGAACGACAGCCATTCGAACATGCAGCACTGCTGGTGTTGCTCAGGTGGGGCGCCATTGCTCGCGCTGCCGGGGCATTCGCCGCAGCTGTATTTCGCGCAATTTGAAAGCAACCGCAGCGTTGCGCCCGCCTCCCTGCAAGCCCCGACGCCGCGCCAGCAATGGCCGAGTCTCAATCCCCGTGCTTCCCCTCTGGTCTGATTTGTTCGCGCCATAATTCCGCGTTTCAAATCGTTCTGGAGAACTGCCATGTTGAAGAAACTCTTCGTCCTCGCTGCGCTGTTGTTGCCGGCGTGCTTCGCCCATGCCCATGAATACAAGGCGGGTGCGCTGGAAATCGCCCATCCGTGGTCGCAGGAACTGCCGCCGAATGCGCCGACCGTCGCCGCCTACTTCATCATTCACAACACCGGCAAAAGCGCCGATCGCCTGCTCAGCGTCAACTCGCCCATCGCTGCACAAGCGCAGTTGCACGAGCACGTGATGCAGGGCGATCTGATGAAGATGCAGCAAGTGCCAAGCGTGGAAATCCCCGCCGGCGGCACCGTGACCTTCGCGCCGATGGCTTACCACGTGATGCTGCTCAACCCGAGCGATCGCAGCCTGCTCAGCGACGGCAAGCGTTTCCCGATGACCCTGCATTTCGAAAAGGCCGGTGACGTCAGCGTTGAAGTCGCCGTGCAGAAGAACGCGCCGGAATCCGCTCAGGGCCACGTCCATGCTCAGTAACCGACCCGGCTGACTTCGCCCATGCGTCCGTTGCGCGCCAGGCCCGTCCCGCATCACCGTCAGACTCAAGCGCTGACGCGTGGCAGCTGGATCGCCCTGTTCGCCATGCTGATGATTTTCATCGGTCCACTGATTTCTCAGTCGATGCCGATGGATCAGCACGCCTCGACGTCGATGCCAATGAGCATGGACATGTCGATGGACATGCCCGGCATGGATCACAGCGGCCATGCAGCCCAGCCTGCGGCCGAGCATTGCCCGCCGCAATCTTCGCATCACGTGCTGTGGGAAAAATGCGGCTATTGCAGCTTGCTGTTCAATTGCCCGGCGCTCACCGGCGGCGGCGATTTCGTCGCTTTCAACATCCCGCCCCCCAACACCTTCACCCCACCCTCCCCGCGTCTGGGCCATGCCCGCCAACCCTTCTTCCCCGGCGCCCGCACCCGCGCCCCGCCCATCGCCACGTAAACACGCATCTCTGATTGCACACGGTTGAGAAGACAGCTCCAGGCTGCCGGCCGTGGTGTTTACGACTGTTCGATGGAAATTGTCATGTCCAGGTTTACTGCTGTCCCCTGCGCGGAATCTGCCCGCGCGCACTTTGCCCTGAATGAATCGCGGATTCGTTGCAGGCACGCGATTGCCGTCCTTTGCGGCGTACTGCTGACACCGCTGGCGCTGGCTGATGATCACACCGGCCACGAAAGTGAACTGAGTCCGACGGTGATCACTGCCATCGCCCCGAGCTCACCACTGACGATCGTCACCAACCCCAAGGATCCGCGCCAACCGGTGCCGGCCAGTGACGGCGGCGATTACCTGAAGACCATTCCCGGCTTCGCTCTGGTGCGCAATGGCGGCACCAACGGCGATCCAGTGCTGCGCGGCATGTTCGGTTCGCGCCTGAATATCCTCACCAACGGCAGCATGATGCTCGGCGCTTGCCCTGGCCGGATGGACGCGCCGACCTCGTACATCTCGCCGGAAACCTACGACAAGCTCACGGTGATCAAAGGCCCGCAGACGGTCCTGTGGGGGCCGGGCGCATCGGCCGGTACGGTGCTGTTCGACCGTGAGCCGGAGAACTTCGGCGAACTCGGCACTCGCGTCAACGCCAGCATCCTGGCCGGCTCGCATGGGCGTTTCGACAAGGTTGTCGACGCGGCTGCCGGCGGTCCGTTGGGCTACGTGCGAGTCATCGGCAACACCGCGCATTCCGACGATTACCGCGATGGCAACAACGACATCGTCGCCTCGCGTTACGACAAGTGGAACGGCGATGTCGCACTAGGCTGGACGCCGGATGCCGACACCTTGATCGAACTCACCGCCGGCAAGGGCGACGGCGAGGCGCGGTATGCCGGGCGCGGCATGGACGGTTCGCAATTCCTGCGCGAAAGCCTCGGCCTGCGTTTCGAGAAATCCAACATCAGCGAGGTGCTGGAAAAACTCGAGGCGCAGGTCTACTACAACTACGCCGACCATGTGATGGATAACTACACCCTGCGCACCCCGTCCGGCACCGGGATGATGGCAGGGCCCATGGCGTCCAACGTCGACCGACGCACCCTCGGCGCGCGGCTCAAGGCAACCTGGCGCTGGGCTGATGTTCAGCTGATCACCGGCCTCGACGCACAGACCAACGAGCACCGCCAGCGCAGCTCAATGGGCATCGATACCTACAAGGACCTGCCGTACAGCAAGGACGCCGATTTCCATAACTACGGCGTGTTCAGCGAAATGACCTGGTACGCCGCCGAGCGTGATCGCTTGATCACTGGCGCCCGTGTCGACCGTGCTTCGGCGAAGGATTACCGGCAGACCACCGGCTCGGGGATGATGTCCCGCCCCAACCCGACCGCCGACGACACCCGCGCCGACACCCTGCCCAGCGGCTTCATCCGTTACGAGCATGATTTCGTCGACAGCCCGACCACGCTCTATGCAGGCCTCGGCCACGCGCAACGCTTCCCGGATTACTGGGAGTTGTTTTCGCCCAAGTCCGGCCCGGCAGGATCGGTCAATGCGTTCGACTCGATCAAACCGGAAAAGACCACGCAGTTCGACTTTGGCGTGAACTACAGGAGCGCCGACCTCGAAGCCTGGGCCTCGGGTTACATCGGTGTGGTACGCGATTACATCCTGTTCGACTACACGCCGGGAATGATGGGCATGAGCACCTCGCGCGCCGAGAACATCGACGCGCGGATTATGGGTGGCGAACTGGGAGCTGCCTACAACCTCACCGACAACTGGAAAGCCGATGCGACCCTGGCCTATGCCTGGGGCAAGAACAGCAGCGACGGTTCGGCATTACCGCAGATGCCGCCGCTGGATGCGCGCTTCGGCCTGACCTACAGCGAGGCCAAGTGGAGCGCCGGCGCACTCTGGCGAGTGGTCGCCGCGCAGCACCGCATCGACGCGAACAAGGGCAACGTGGTCGGCAAGGATTACGCCCAGAGCTCGGGCTTCGGCGTGTTCTCGCTCAACGGCGCGTACCGCATCAACCAGCACTGGAAGGTCAGCAGCGGCGTCGACAACCTGTTCGGCAAAGCCTTCGCCGAGCACCTGAACCTGGCTGGCAACGCCGGGTTCGGTTACCCGGCCAATGACCCACAGGCAATTAATGAACCGGGGCGCACGCTCTGGACCAAAGTGGATATGAGTTTCTGACACCAACACCTACCCATGTGGGAGCGAGCCTGCTCGCGAAGACGACGCCACGGTCGGCATTGATATCGACTGAACAACCGCTTCGCGAGCAGGCTCGCTCCCACTGGTAACAGACAACGAAAAGAACCAAGCCAAGCGGAGCACACGTGATGCAAAAGCCTCAACCCAATTTCTACTACCTGGCCTGGCGCTGGCATTTCTATGCCGGGCTGTTCGTCGCGCCGTTCATGGTGATGCTGGCCCTGACCGGGATCATTTATCTGTTCAAACCGCAGCTCGATTCGCTGATGTACAGCAGCCTGCTCGACGTACCGGTCGGGCACCACACGGTGCCGGCCGATGACTTGCTGCAACGGGTGAAAGCTGCCTATCCGCAAGGCCAAGTCACTCAGTACCTGCCGCCGGTGAATGCCGAACGCAGCGCGCAATTCGTGGTGAAAAATGCAGGTCACGAACTCAACGTGTTCGTCGATCCGTACCACGGTGACATCCTCGGCGAGCAGGATGCCAAGCAGAATCTGCAAGCCATCGCCCGTGCGATCCACGGCGAATTGATGATCGGCACGGTCGGCGATCGGCTGATCGAAATGGCCGCTGGCTGGGGCGTGGTGCTGGTGGTCTCGGGGCTGTTCCTGTGGTGGCCGCGTGGTCAGGCGGCGGGCATTCTATGGCCGCGTTTGAACAGCCGCGGTCGAGTGTTGTGGCGCGATCTGCATGCGGTCACCGGGTTCTGGGGCGCGACATTGCTGCTGGTGATGTTGCTCAGCGGCATGACCTGGACCGGTTTCTGGGGCAAGCAATACGCGCAGGTGTGGAACGTGTTTCCAGCCGCCATGTGGGACAACGTGCCGACCTCCGACATCGAGGCACGCAGCCTCAACAGCGCGACCCGCCAGACCGTGCCATGGGCCATGGAGAACACACCGATGCCGATGTCCGGCGACCACGCCGAACACATGAATCACGGCAATGCCCATGCCGGTCCCGCAGCACCCGAAGTCAGCCTGCAGGATGTGCAGCACATCGCCAGTGAGCGCAAGGTCGAGCCCGGCTACAGCATCACCCTGCCGACCACCGCCACCGGCGTGTTCACCATTGCCGTATTCGCCGATGACCCGCGCAACGACGCCACCCTGCATATCGATCAGTACACCGGCAAGGTTCTCGCCGATGTGCGTTTCGAGCACTACGGCACCGTTGCTCGCGCTACCGAAATCGGCGTGATGCTGCACGAAGGCAAGATGTTCGGCACCTTCAACCAGATCGTCGTGCTGCTGATCTGCCTGATGATTCTGCTCAGCGCCGTCAGCGGCGTGGTGATCTGGTGGAAGCGTCGGCCTGAAGGTAAGTTCGGTGTGCCGCCGCTGCGCCATGACCTGCCGACATGGAAAACCGGCGTGGCGATCATGCTGGTGCTGGCGGTGGTGTTTCCGTTGGTGGGGGCTTCGCTGCTGTTCGTGTGGTTGCTTGACCGGTTCGTCTTGCCACGAGTCGCCCGGCGCACCGTCGATCTACCGCGCTGACAGTGTGGCGCGGGCTCAGTGGCCCGCGCTCGACTCGCCATTCGAATTACAACTCATCTCTGATTCGCACGGCACCTTCGGCCGCCGGCTGTTGCCGACGGGTTCGCCAACCACTGCCCAGGTGCCCGGTATGGCGCCAATACGCACCTGCCACCAACACCTGAAATTCGCCCAATTGCAGGAGTCGGGAGACAAATTGCCCAGGCGTGAGGCGGCTAACCCATCGCCCGTTTTCATAAACGACCGAACGGGTCAGCAGCAGATCCCGTTCGGCGTCTGAGTACACTGGCGTGTATTTGAGCAACTCATGGCCGGGCGTGGAGTAGTAATACCCACGAATATCGAAACCTTGGTTTTTCAACTCGTGGGTGTGTGCATACACCAGCGCGGGTTCGGCGAAATTACTGCGGATCTGTTCGTTGTCAGCGACCAGCAAGGTATTGCCCGACAGGCTGAATTGATGACTGGCCACGACGGCATAACCGTCAGGGAAGCGCGGTGCCGGTCGGCGCCAGTCGGTCGCAGGGTCCTCGGCAGTACGGAAAAGACGCAGACGAAGATTTTCCTCGTTGGCGAACCACGCAACAGGCTCCAGCGGGACAAAGCGCTGGCCGGAGTCTTCCCCGAGAACCGCGCCCTCATAGCCGGTCCGAGCGAGTATTTCATTGTCGGTCCGTTGCTGGGCATAGCGGGCAGCATCGTCGGGATGCTGGAAGATCGGTCCCAGCGCCGGAACCGGATGATTTTGCCAGTGGCGCTCACGAGATATCTCGGCCAGACCCGGTTGCCAGCCCTCCTCGACCCGACCACGGCGAGACCAGCAGGCGCTGGTTTCAATGACATGCAGGTCACCGGCTCGCGCCATTCGATTTACGTATTCGACAAGGCTGAAAGTGCCCTTGCTGTTGTTGCGTTCATCAATCGCCGCCTGCTCCATTGACACAAAAGCGTTGGGGCGCAATTCCACTTGCCCGAACCGGTCGAAGAATGTGCCGGGCTCGAACGCGTGCAGTTGCAGCCTCAGCAGCGCTCCGTCGGCGCAGGAGAAGTAGATCGGCTTGTAACCCTGTGGCGTACTGGCCCGTCGACACGCCTGCTGGACTTCGCTGGGCATGGTCAGCACGTGCCGGATATCCGTGGATCGTGCGCCAAGCGGCGGCAGGACGGCGCGCAGATAAATCGAATCCAGCAGAAAGCCTGATGGCAGTCGCCCGTGCTCGAAAATCCGGTCCAGCGCCAGCGCCGACCGTTGTGCAGTCAGCGGCAGACTGGCAAGAAACACACCGCCGGCCGAGCGCAGGATGACACCGAAAGTCTGCATATCGCGGCTCACCGCCAGCTCATGGACATATCGAGCGGCCGCATCTGCCTGAAGAAATAACGGGCTGCACACCGCCGCAGTAGCGGCTTTGCTGTAATCCGTCACGATCTGCAGATCGGCGGAGAACGGCACCCAGCGCGATACTTGCCGGGGCAGGCCCCACAGGTCACTGCCGGTGACGACCTGCAAATAACCTGTTCTGGCGAGCGAGTCGATCCAGTCGATCGGTTTCAATTCACCGCTGTAAAGGCGCTGCTTGATGGTCTCGCCATCCAATGATGCGGGCAGGCTATTGCTTGCCGTCAGGGCAATCGACAGATCGGCGCGCAGACGCTCCCACAACCCAGGCTGATAGCGAATCGTCGCACCGTCCGGCGCAAACAGGTATTCATCCCAGACCACAGGCTTGCGCGTGAATGCCGAGTACAAGGTATCGACCGACAGCATGTTCAAGTAGATCTGTTTGTCGATGGCCGAAAACGCTACCGACAGCTCCCTCGGGACTCTGGAGCGGTAACGCGCAACGATCCGGCAATTTTCTGGAAACAGTCCGGCAGCGCGAGTCTCGTCGGCGATGATCTCGCTACTGTCGAAATTTTCGCGTGTCACTTCAATCGGCGAGGTAGAGACGTAGAGGCCGTCGGAGCGTTTCAGAATGACACCGCCATAGAGCTTGTCGGTGCTCTGCGGCAACAGCGATCGGGCATGCACCGCCGCATCGTCGGCACTGTGAAAAACCGGCCCCAGGGCGCGTCGCTGCAGATTTGCGTAAGGCTGCCAGGTTTTCTTGACCAAACCCGGCCGGTCCCAGCACAGACTCGTACGCAGCACGTCAAGTTGACCACTGTCGACCACGGTGTGCACGAAGTCGGATGGCAACAGCCTTTGCGCAGCGAGATCGTCCTTGAGCGTTTGCAGCGTCGTCTGCGAGCTGTCGTCGTAGAACAACTTGCTGGAGCTGTTGAACACATACCTGAGCAGAGCACCATCACCAGTGGCGATATACAAAGTTCTGTGGCGGCCAGTGGCGACGACCGGGCGCCGCTCGGAGAGATACATGGCAACGGTCAGCGTCTCTGGCGTGACGAAGTAATGCGCGAGCCAGTCCTGGGGATGGCGCAAGGTTTCCCCGATTCGCTGGTGCATGTAATACACGGCATGCAGGTCGAAGCCATCCGGGTACTGATACCAGGGAGCCGTCCTGCTGGAACTGAACACCGACTCCTGACGAAACAGATTGGTGCCGCTATCGCTGACGGGTATCAGCTCGCTGGCGATGTATTCCTCCCGCCCCACGTGCTTGAGAATGAAGCCGAACCAGGTTTTCTTCTCGTCGTGCAAATGCACGTCAGTACTGGATTGACTCAGTGCTGCATCGTCCGCCGAGGAAAACACCGCACCAAAGAAAATCCTCGCAGGACGCTTCCACGGCATTGTTGTAGCGCCAGGCGCAGGCACTTGCGTTGGCGGATATGGCTGCAAAGAAAGATCTGGCAATGACGGTTTCGGTAACGTCGGCAGCGGCGGCTCAGACTCGCCTGGTTCAGCCACTGACGCTACTGGCAGGCTCCAGTCAGCGCCGATTTGCCCGCGATAGCCCCACAGTGCGTGATCGATCAGGTTGAACAAGACGCCGGCCTGCGCCTGTTCACGCACAAAGGCTTGTGGCCGTTCAGTGCCGTTGCGCAGCGCACTGGCTAGCTCGCCCGGGTGCTTGCCAGTGCCGAGGCGTCTGGCCAGCTCCCTGGCGACGATGGTGGTGTAGGGCTGGAACCTGATCAGGCTGTCACCGGCACCAGAGCAATACAGAGCGATCCCGTCGACCAGGGTCTGCCGCAGCTCGTCAACGTTGAGCATCTGCACGTCCAGCAGAGCCTCGGCACGGGTCCAGCGCAGATACCGGATATGCACCGGGTCAAGTTGCGAAAGCGCAACGTGAGCGACATAACGCGCATGCATGGTGTGGTCGTCTGGAAACACCGGCCGACCGTGATTGTCCAGAGGATAAAGCCGCCCCTGGCTGAGCGTCTCGATATCCCCGGGCAAGGGTTCGGTCACCACGAAACGCTTGTCGCTACGCTGAAAAACATACCCCGCGTGCTGCTGATCACGGCGAATGCCCACGAGCTCATGGGCATGGCGAACCGCATCATCGGCCGCCAGAAAAGCCCGGCTCAATCGCGGCCAGGGGAAATTGGCGAAGGGCTGCCATTGCAGACCCACCGGCCCCAGATGCGCCCACAACGCACTGCCGCGCACGACCTCCAGGGTCCCGGCCAGTACCAGCATCGAAACAAATGCGCGGGTATCCAGTGTGCCGGCCAACAGCCTTGCCTGCACACCATTGTCACTGACCGTGCCGTCCGACTGCGTAACGCTCAGTGCCGCTTCGATCGAATCGCCGCTGAAGCGGTACTTCAACATCGCATGATCCTGCGCCCGCATGTACAGCGACAACGCACGCCCCGCTTGCGCCAGATGTTGGCTGCGGGCATTCGCTTCGATAGCCCAGGCGATCTCCCGGGGCGTGAAGAGGTTCTCGTAGAGCCACGGCTGGCCAGGTGGAAACTGTGCAGGGTCGGGTCGCGAGGCGAAGTAAAAGCCCTCCAGCAAATACCCCTTGGGCAGCTGCAATTGCCCTTGGGCATCAACCGGAAATATTCGCTCAGGATCCCAAGCGGCGAGCCCGGCCGGCCGCGCATGGGTGGCGACATACTCCTCGCCAGTCAACTTCTTCAACAGCAGACCCGCTGCGTGCGCGCCTCTGGATTTCAACGCGGCCAGCACGGCGCGTTCGGCATTGACGCAGACACGGGTCATCAGCGGCAGTTCGGTGACCACACCCTTTGAAAACGACGCGCCGGCCTTCCAGTCCGCAGGTACGCGCCCCACCGAGTAGCCCCAGTCGGCATTCGAAACAGTGACTTTGAGTTCACCCACGGTCGCCAGTTTGTTGATCACCGCCATCACGTCATAGGCCCCCGCCGGATGGCCCGACGGCCCGCCGGACTGTTGCCAGAGAAAGTAGTCGCGCTCCTCGGGCGAGCCGCTCGAGACGTATTTGAGCAAGCTGCCATCCGGGCCTGAAAGGTAAGCGCTGCGGAAAAAATCCCGCGCCGACACATCGCCAATGAAATCGCCGCCTGAATAGAAACTCATGAACAGCCGGAGCAGCGTTTCATCCTGACGCCGATTGCCATTGCGGAACTCGGCATGGATCGGCGGATGGCTGTGAACGCTGGCGACGCACCGGTAGCCCAGCGGATGAAGCATGCCGCCAAGGACATCGGTCTGCACAATTGTGCCGAAGTCAAAACCCGTGGCTTGCCCGGCGATGGGTGAAGTGGCGAGCAATTTCCCGTCCGGACGCAGCAGGATCACGCTGCCGTACTCTTTGTCCGGGTTCAGTGGAATCCGCGTGTGCACCCAATAGGCGGCGTCCTCTTCAGTCAGAAATGCCGGGCTCAGTGGCGGCAGCTTGAACGTTGCTGAAGAACTTGCGGAACGACCGGATCGGCCTGAGACATGACTCATAAAAACCTGCGCTGAGAATCGGGATGAGCGCGTGAGTGTGGGCCGTCGGTTTTCACCTGCTGTGGTACATGTTTATCGTTTCTGTATCCGCATCTGCGCGACAGTTCGCGCCCCAATCTGGCGCAACTCGACGCACCACCGCCCGACTACCGTCCCCTCCTGGTGCACGCCCTCAGCGCGCAAGCGCTCTGGCACGACATTTTCTTGCCTGAACGCGACCGGGCACAGCCTTTGCAAAACACACCTTCAGTCGTCCGCATCTGCCAACCAGAAAAAATCGAATGTTCATGGAGATCGCACAATGAAGCGTCGCAGTTTGATCAAGGCTTTCACACTCACGGCATCCATTGCCGCGATGGGCATGACCTGGACTGTCCAGGCCGCCGAGACCATCAAGGTCGGGATTCTGCATTCGTTGTCCGGGACCATGGCGATCTCCGAAACGTCGCTCAAGGACATGGCGCTGATGACCATCGACGAGATCAACGCCAAGGGCGGCGTGAACGGCAAGATGCTCGAGCCGGTGGTGGTCGATCCCGCTTCCAACTGGCCGTTGTTCGCCGAAAAGGGCCGACAGCTGCTGACCCAGGACAAGGTCGCGGTGGTGTTCGGCTGCTGGACCTCGGTATCGCGTAAATCGGTATTGCCGGTGTTCGAAGAGCTCAATGGCCTGCTGTTCTACCCGGTGCAATACGAAGGCGAAGAGATGTCGCCGAACGTCTTCTACACCGGCGCCGCGCCGAACCAGCAAGCGATCCCCGCCGTTGAATACCTGATGAGCGAAGAAGGCGGCAGCGCCAAGCGCTACTTCCTGCTCGGCACCGACTACGTCTACCCGCGCACCACCAACAAGATCCTGCGCGCGTTCCTGCACTCCAAAGGCGTGGCCGACAAGGACATCGAAGAGGTCTACACGCCGTTCGGTCACAGCGATTACCAGACCATCGTTGCCAACATCAAAAAATTCTCCGCCGGTGGCAAGACTGCCGTCATTTCCACCGTCAACGGCGACTCCAACGTGCCGTTCTACAAAGAGCTGGCCAACCAGGGCCTGAAGGCTACCGATGTACCGGTGGTGGCGTTCTCGGTCGGTGAAGAAGAACTGCGCGGCATCGACACCAAACCGCTGGTGGGCAACCTCGCGGCGTGGAACTACTTCGAGTCGGTGGAGAATCCTGCGAACAAGAAATTCGTCGCGGACTGGAAAGCCTACGCGAAGAAACACAATCTGCCGGGCGCCGATAAAGCCGTGACCAACGACCCGATGGAAGCCACCTACGTCGGCATCCACATGTGGGCGCAGGCGGTCGAGAAAGCCAAATCCACTGACGTCGACAAAGTGCGCGAAGCACTGGCCGGGCAGACCTTTGCTGCGCCGTCCGGTTACACGTTGACCATGGACAAGACCAATCACCACCTGCACAAGCCCGTGATGATCGGCGAAATCCAGAGCGACGGTCAGTTCAACGTCGTGTGGCAGACCGAAGGCCCGATCCGCGCGCAACCATGGAGCCCGTACATTCAGGGCAACGACAAGAAGCCGGATTATGCGGTGAAGAGCAACTGAGGCGAATTCAGTTTTTGAGGCGAGCATGAGACTTCCCCCTCACCCCAGCCCTCTCCCTCAGGGAGAGGGGGAAAGGGAGCCGATCTTCATGCTCTTCAAACCCTGAGTTCGACTCAAGTTCGCAAGTCGCAGCACATCGTCCAGACACCTCGGTCAGTCCCCTCTCCCTCCGGGAGAGGGTTAGGGTGAGGGGGCGGTTGAACAGGACACCACTAATGCCCACTGCCATACACCGCGTACTTCTCGCCATCGCACTGTTGCTGCCACTCCTGGCCCACGCTGGCGATGCCGGAGACTTCGTCGCGGCCAATCCGATGCAACAGGCCAAACTGCTGGAAGCCTGGGCCGCGCAGCCCGATCCGGCCCGTATCGAATTGCTCAACGCCCTGCAGCAAGGCGAGCTGACGATCGACGGCCAAGCGAAAACCCTGCGCCTGAACAATCGCCTGCGGGGTCTGATCGACACCGCGATGGCCAGCCATCAATTGCTCGCCGCTGACAGCAAGATCCGTCTGGGCGCCGCGCAGCAATTGCAGAAAAGCGCGAAACCCGCGCAGCTGAAATTTCTCGACCGGCAGCTCGCCGGGGAAAAAGACCCAAGCGTCCACGCGGCCCTGAGCCTGGCGCTGGCCAATCTGCAACTGGTCGACAGCGACCCGGCGGTGCGCCTTGCAGCGGTGCGGTTGCTCGGTGAAACCGGCGACCCGCTGGCACGCACGCGCCTTGAAGGTCTGCTCGAACCGGGCGTGGAAAGCGATGCCGGCGTGCGCACCGCCGCTGAAACCAGCCTCGCTCAGGTCAAGCGCAAATTGCTGATCGGCGAAGTGCTCGGCCAGGCCTTCAGCGGCATGTCGCTGGGCTCGATTCTGCTGCTCGCCGCCCTCGGTCTGGCGATCACCTTCGGCCTGCTCGGGGTGATCAACATGGCTCACGGCGAGATGCTCATGCTCGGCGCCTACTCGACCTATGTCGTGCAGTTGATGTTCCAGCGTTACGCGCCGCAGGCCATCGAGTTCTATCCGCTGATCGCGCTGCCGGTGGCGTTTTTCGTCACCGCCGCCATTGGCATGGCGCTGGAGCGCACGGTCATCCGCCACCTTTACGGTCGACCACTGGAAACCCTGCTCGCGACCTGGGGCATCAGCCTGATGCTGATCCAGCTTGTGCGTTTGTTGTTCGGTGCGCAGAACGTTGAAGTGGCCAACCCGGCGTGGCTGTCCGGCGGCATCCAAGTACTGCCCAATCTGGTGCTGCCGTACAACCGCATCGTCATCATCGCTTTCGCATTGTTCGTGGTGGTGCTGACCTGGCTGCTGCTGAACAAGACCCGCCTCGGCCTCAACGTGCGCGCCGTCACCCAGAACCGCAACATGGCCGCCTGCTGCGGCGTGCCGACCGGGCGCGTGGACATGCTCGCCTTCGGCCTCGGCTCGGGCATCGCCGGATTGGGCGGCGTGGCGCTGAGCCAGATCGGCAACGTCGGTCCCGACCTTGGCCAGAGCTACATCATCGACTCGTTCCTGGTGGTGGTGCTCGGCGGCGTCGGCCAACTGGCCGGCAGCGTGCTCGCCGCATTTGGCCTGGGCATCGCCAACAAGATTCTCGAACCGCAGATCGGTGCGGTGCTCGGCAAGATCCTGATCCTCGCGCTGATCATTCTGTTCATTCAGAAACGTCCGCAAGGCCTCTTCGCACTGAAAGGACGGGTGATCGACTGATGAACCAGCCTCTGTTAGTCACGGCCACACAAAAGGCCGGGCCAAAAGTCACGCTCGCGGTCGGCGGGGTGATTCTCGCGCTGCTGATCGTTCTGCCGTTGCTGTCACTGCTCGCGCCAGACAATGCCCTGCACGTCTCGGCCTACACGCTGACCCTGGTCGGCAAAATCCTCTGCTACGCCATCGTCGCCCTGGCGCTGGATCTGGTCTGGGGCTATGCCGGCCTGCTGTCGCTGGGCCACGGCCTGTTCTTCGCCCTCGGCGGGTACGCGATGGGCATGTACCTGATGCGGCAGGCGGCCGGCGATGGCTTGCCAGCGTTCATGACTTTCCTGTCGTGGAGCGAATTGCCGTGGTACTGGACCGGCACCAGCAGCTTTATCTGGGCCATGTGTCTGGTGGTGCTGGCGCCGGGTCTGCTGGCGCTGGTGTTCGGCTTTTTCGCCTTCCGTTCGCGGATCAAGGGCGTGTATTTCTCGATCATGACCCAGGCCCTGACCTTCGCCGGCATGCTCCTGTTTTTCCGCAACGAGACCGGTTTCGGTGGCAACAACGGCTTCACCAATTTCCGCACGATCCTCGGCTTCGGCATTACCGAACCGGGCACCCGCGCGGTGCTGTTTCTGGCCACGGTGTTGCTGCTGGTGGCGAGCCTGTTCATCGGCTGGCGCCTGGCGCAAAGCAAGTTCGGTCGGGTGCTGACGGCGTTGCGTGATGCGGAAAACCGTTTGATGTTCTGCGGTTATGATCCGCGCGGTTTCAAGCTGTTCGTCTGGGTGCTGAGTGCGGTGCTGTGCGGTCTCGCCGGAGCGCTTTATGTCCCGCAAGTCGGCATCATCAACCCCAGCGAAATGTCGCCGACCAATTCGATCGAAGCGGCGGTGTGGGTCGCCCTTGGCGGGCGCGGCACGCTGATCGGGCCGCTGCTCGGCGCCGGCGTGGTCAACGGCATGAAGAGCTGGTTCACCGTGGCCTTCCCGGAATACTGGCTGTTCTTCCTCGGCGCGCTGTTCATCGTCGTGACGTTGTACCTGCCCAAGGGCGTGATCGGTCTGCTGAAGAAACGAGGTGAACAATGAGAGTCACAGCGAGTGCTGAATTCATGCTGGAGCCGGCGTTTTTCCCCGTGGAACCGAACAAGGACGAAGGCACCAGCCGCGACTCGATCGGCCTCGGCCAGCGCGTCGGCCCCGGCCTCGATACGCGCCACGGCACCATCCTGACCCTGGAAGACATCAGCGTCAGCTTCGACGGCTTCCGTGCGCTGAACAATCTCAACCTGTACATCGGCGTCGGCGAACTGCGCTGCATCATCGGCCCCAACGGCGCGGGCAAGACCACGCTGATGGACGTGATCACCGGCAAGACCCGGCCCAGCCACGGCAAGGCCTGGTTCGGTGAAACCCTCGACCTGACGCAGATGAGCGAAGTGCAGATTGCCCAGTCCGGCATCGGCCGCAAATTCCAGAAACCGACGGTATTCGAAGCCCTGAGCGTGTTTGAAAACCTGGAGCTGGCGCAGAAGACCGACAAGTCGGTGTGGGCCAGTTTGCGTGCGCGCTTGAGTGGCGAGCAGAAGGATCGCATCAGCGAAGTGCTCGAGACGATTCGCCTGACCACTTCGGTCAATCGCCAGGCCGGCCTACTGTCCCACGGCCAGAAGCAGTTTCTCGAGATCGGCATGTTGCTGATGCAGGACCCACAACTGCTCCTGCTCGACGAACCGGTGGCGGGCATGACCGACGCCGAAACCGAGTTCACCGCCGAGCTGTTCAAATCGCTGGCCGGCAAGCATTCACTGATGGTGGTCGAGCACGACATGGGCTTTGTCGGCTCGATTGCCGACCACGTCACGGTGCTGCATCAGGGCAGCGTGCTGGCCGAGGGCTCGCTGGAACAGGTGCAGGAAAACGAGCGGGTGATCGAGGTCTACCTCGGCCGCTGAAGACCTAGATCGTTCCCACGCTCTGCGTGGGAATGCCGCCATGGACGCTCTGCGTCCGCCGTTATGTGACGCGGAGCGTCACGGGATGCGTTCCCACGCAGAGCGTGGGAACGATCACCGGGGGAGAATTTGGACATGCTGCAAGTCGACAAGCTGCATCAGTACTACGGCGGTAGCCACATCCTGCGCGGCCTGAGCTTTGACGTGAAAGTCGGCGAAGTCACCTGCCTGCTCGGCCGTAACGGCGTGGGCAAGACCACCCTGCTCAAATGCCTGATGGGCCTGCTGCCGGCCAAGGAAGGTGCGGTGAACTGGGAAGGCAAACCGATCACCACGTTCAAACCGCATCAGCGTGTGCATGCCGGTATCGCCTACGTGCCGCAGGGCCGTGAGATCTTCGGGCGCCTGACGGTAGAAGAAAATCTGCTGATGGGCCTGTCGCGGTTTCCAGGCTCAGAAGCCAAAGAAGTTCCAGGTTTCATCTACGAACTGTTCCCGGTGCTGCTACAAATGAAGCAGCGCCGTGGCGGTGATCTGTCCGGTGGTCAGCAACAGCAACTGGCGATCGGCCGCGCATTGGCCAGCCGCCCGCGCCTGCTGATTCTTGATGAGCCGACCGAAGGCATTCAACCGTCGGTGATCAAGGAAATCGGCGCGGTGATCAAGCAGCTCGCGGCGCGCGGTGACATGGCGATTCTGCTGGTCGAGCAGTTCTACGATTTCGCCGCCGAACTGGCCGATCAATACCTGGTGATGTCGCGGGGCGAGATCGTCCAGCAGGGTCGCGGTGAAAATATGGAGGCCGAAGGTGTACGCGGGCTGGTCACGATCTAACGCGCCGGTCTAATCTGTAGCTTCCTAACGATAATCACAAAACCATGAATTCGATTGTTGCACCTGCCCTGTTTACCCCGAGCTGGCATGCCGAGCTGGAACTGGCTTACGCGCGCTTCGGCGATTGCACGCGCCCGGTCATGCGTCGTCACCTCGGCCCGCTGCGGGTGCAAAAGCATCTGTACGCCGAAGGCCCCGAGGTCTGCCAGCACATCATCGTCCACCCACCGGGCGGCATTGCCGGTGGTGATCGGCTCGATATCAGCGCGCGCGTCGAACACAACGCCTGGGCGCAAATCACCAGCCCCGGCGCCGCCAAGTGGTATCGCGCCGGTGGACCGGCGTATCAGCAGCTCGACTTGCAAGTCGCCGCCGGCGCTACGCTTGAATGGCTGCCGCAGGAAACCATCGTCTACAGCGCCGCGCAGGCCGAGTTGGCCACAACGATCGAGCTTGAAGGCGATGCGCGGCTGTTCTACTGGGACGTGGTGGCGCTCGGTCGTCCGGCCAGCGGCGAGCGTTTTGACCTCGGGCATTTTCAGGCGCACCTGGATATCCGCCGCGATGGTCAGTTGCTCTGGCACGAACGGCAGCGCATTGTCGGTGCGGACGGTTTACTCGACTCGCCGATCGGCCTGGATGGCAATCCGGTGTTCGCAACGATGCTGGTGACCGGTGAGATTGAGGCCGAGTTGCTGGAGCGCTGCCGCTCGCTGGGGCATGAGGTACGCGGGGATTTGACCCAACTGCCGGGGTTGCTGGTGGCGCGGTGTCTGGCCAGTGAGGCGTTGCTCGCTCGCGCCTGGCTGATTGATTTATGGCGACTGCTAAGGCCTGTGCTGCTGGGCCGCGAAGCTATCGCGCCAAGAATATGGAGCACCTGAAACCCCGACCCTCACCCCCCGCCCTCTCCCGGAGGGAGAGGGAGCCTGACCGAATCGTCTGAAATGAATTTATCTGCCTGAACGAATATTGCTGACTGAATTGGCCATTGAAAACAACCAAGATCAGTCCCCTCTCCCTCGGGAGAGGGCTAGGGTGAGGGGCTGCTCCAACTGGCACCCCACACTTCTCGAGAGCCACCCGAATCTGCCCTGATGGAACCCGAACCATGGACCTGACCCCACGCGAAAAAGACAAGCTGCTGATCTTCACCGCCGGCCTCGTCGCCGAGCGGCGGCTGGCCCGTGGCGTGAAACTCAACTACCCGGAAGCCATGGCCTACATCTCCGCCGCGCTGCTCGAAGGCGCCCGCGACGGCCAGACCGTGGCCGAGCTGATGCATTACGGCACCACCCTGCTCAGCCGCGAACAAGTGATGGAAGGCATCCCGGAAATGATCCCGGAGATCCAGGTCGAGGCGACGTTCCCCGACGGCACCAAACTGGTCACCGTTCACCAGCCGATCGTCTGAGGCCGCGCCATGACTTACAGCATTCGCGATGCGAGCCGGGCCGACCTGCCGGCGATCCGCGACATCTACAACGACGCCGTGCTCAACACCACGGCGATCTGGAACGAACAAGCGGTCGACCTCGGCAATCGCCAGGCATGGTTCGACGCGCGTCAGTTGCAGGCGTATCCGATTCTGGTGATCGTCGACCATGAAAACGCAGTGCTGGGTTACGCCTCGTTCGGCGACTGGCGGCCGTTCGACGGTTTCCGCCACACCGTCGAGCACTCGGTGTACGTGCGCAGCGATCAACGCGGCAACGGCCTCGGCCCACAACTGATGACCGCGCTGATCGAACGCGCCCGCACTTGCGGCAAACACGTCATGGTCGCCGCTATCGAAAGCGGCAACGCTGCCTCGATCCGCCTGCACGAGCGTGCCGGTTTCAGCATCACCGGGCAGATGCCGCAAGTGGGCACCAAGTTCGGCCGCTGGCTCGATCTGACCTTCATGCAGTTGACCCTCAATCCCGGCGCACAGCCGCCGGGTGCCCACAAGGAGTGATGTCGATGAACGCCGCCCAGTTGCGCCGCGTCAACGCTGAGAGCTTTGCCCACTATCGCCAGGGCCTGATCGATCTGCTGCTCGACGCCGTCGGTTACGGCGCCAGCGTCGGCTTCATGGCCGACCTCGATGCCGCGCAGGCGCGCGCGTATTTCGATGAGGTGCAGGACAACATCAACAAGGGCAGCACGCTGCTCTGGGTGGTGGTGAAGGACGAGCAGGTGCTGGCCAGCGTGCAACTGGGCCTGTGCCAGAAGGCCAATGGTCTGAACCGCGCCGAAGTGCAGAAACTGCTGGTGCGCGAACACGCGCGCCGGCGCGGTCTCGGTCAGCAACTGATGCAGGCGCTGGAACTCGAAGCGCCCAAGCACAAGCGCGGCATGCTCTATCTCGACACCGAGGCCGGCTCGCCGGCAGAAGATTTCTACAAGGCGCTGGGCTACGTGCGCGCCGGCGAAATTCCCGATTACGCCTGCGATCCCAACGGCACCTATCGCCCCACCGCCCTCTATTACAAAGTCCTGCAAGGAGCCCAGCGATGATTCCTGGCCAATATCAGATTCAGCCCGGCGACATCGAACTCAACGTCGGCCGCCGCACCGTGAGCCTGAAAGTCGCCAACAGCGGCGACCGGCCGATTCAGGTCGGCTCGCATTTCCACTTTTTTGAAACCAACGACGCGCTGACCTTCGATCGCGCCGCCAGTCGCGGCATGCGCCTGAATATTCCGGCGGGCACGGCGGTGCGCTTCGAGCCGGGGCAAAGCCGTGAAGTCGAGCTGGTCGATTACGCCGGGCATCGCCGGGTGTTCGGCTTTGCCGGCCGCATCATGGGTGATCTCTAAACAACACGGTGCCCGCTCTGGCCCCTTCGCGAGCAGGCTCGCTCCCACATGAGAACGCGATCAAATGTGGGAGCGAGCCTGCTCGCGAAAGCGAGTAATGCGAGCGATTTCAGACCCAATTGAATCTCAAGGCATGCCCATGAAAATCTCCAGACAAGCCTACGCCGACATGTTCGGCCCCACCGTCGGCGACAAGGTGCGCCTGGCCGATACCGAGCTGTGGATCGAAGTCGAAAAGGACTTCACCACCTACGGCGAGGAAGTGAAGTTCGGTGGCGGCAAAGTCATCCGCGACGGCCAGGGCCAGAGTCAGTTGCTCGCCGCCGAAGTGGTCGACACGCTGATCACCAACGCGCTGATCATCGACCACTGGGGCATCGTCAAGGCCGACGTCGGCCTCAAGGACGGGCGCATCGCCGCGATCGGCAAGGCCGGCAACCCTGACGTGCAGCCCAACGTGACCATCGCCATCGGCGCCGGCACCGAAGTGATTGCCGGCGAAGGCATGATCCTCACCGCTGGCGGCATCGACACGCATATCCACTTCATCTGCCCGCAGCAGATCGAAGAAGCGTTGATGAGCGGCGTCACCACCATGATCGGCGGCGGCACCGGTCCCGCTACCGGCACCAACGCCACCACCTGCACCTCCGGCCCGTGGCATCTGGCGCGCATGCTCCAGGCCGCCGATGCCTTCCCGATGAACATCGGCCTCACCGGCAAAGGCAACGCCAGCCTGCCGGAGCCGTTGATCGAACAGGTCAAGGCCGGCGCCATCGGCCTCAAGCTGCACGAAGACTGGGGCACCACCCCGGCGAGCATCGACAACTGCCTCAACGTCGCCGACCAGTACGACGTGCAGGTAGCGATCCACACCGACACCCTCAACGAATCCGGCTTCGTCGAAACCACCCTCGGCGCATTCAAGGGCCGCACCATCCACACCTATCACACCGAAGGTGCCGGTGGCGGCCACGCGCCGGACATCATCAAGGCCTGCGGTTTCCCCAACGTGCTGCCGAGTTCGACCAACCCGACCCGGCCGTTCACCCGCAACACCATCGACGAACACCTCGACATGCTCATGGTCTGCCACCACCTCGACCCGAGCATCGCCGAAGACGTCGCCTTCGCCGAAAGCCGTATCCGCCGCGAAACCATTGCCGCTGAAGACATCCTCCACGACCTCGGCGCGTTCTCGATGATCAGCTCCGACAGTCAGGCCATGGGCCGCGTCGGTGAAGTCATCACGCGCACCTGGCAGACCGCCGACAAGATGAAAAAACAGCGCGGCCCACTGCCCCAGGACGGTGAGGGCAACGACAACTTCCGCGCCAAGCGTTACATCGCCAAGTACACGATCAACCCGGCGATTACCCACGGCATCAGCCATGAAGTCGGCTCGATCGAAGTCGGCAAGTGGGCCGATCTGGTGCTGTGGCGCCCGGCGTTCTTTGGTGTGAAGCCGACGCTGATTCTCAAGGGTGGCGCGATTGCCGCGAGCCTGATGGGCGATGCCAACGCCTCGATTCCAACACCGCAACCGGTGCATTACCGCCCGATGTTCGCCAGCTACGGTGGCTCGCTGCACGCCACCAGCCTGACCTTTATCAGCCAGGCGGCGCAGGAGGCCGGGTTGCCGGAGGCTCTGGGGCTGAAGAAGCAGATCGCTGTGGTGAAGGGCTGCCGCGACGTGCAGAAAACCGACCTGATCCACAATGACTATCTGCCGAACATCGATGTCGATCCGCAGACCTATCAGGTCAAGGCTGACGGTGTGTTGCTGTGGTGCGAACCGGCGGAAACGCTGCCGATGGCGCAGCGCTATTTTCTCTTTTGATCAGGGGGCGCGCTGAATACGGACTCGCTGGTTCGTATTCAGCAGCTATCGCTCAGGCGATCACGGAAACAACTTCGCGATGTCCGCGTCGCTGTAGTTGTAATTGATGCGTAACTCGGTTCCTGCCGGAATATCTTCGGTAGCGAAGATGGCGTTGAGAATGAAGTCGCGGGTGACCAGTTCCTTGCCTATCAACTGTTGCGCTTCAACATCGAATGGCACGAATTCGACGTTATAACCATCCGTGGCCTGGCGAACCGGTTTGCCCGTTGCGTTGTACCAGAAATGCGTATTGATCCTGGAGATGATCGTGTCACCGACCATCGCCAACTGGACGGGGATCAGATATCCAGGTCCTGGCTGGTAACGCACGCCGACCTTCATGGTGTATGACTGCTGGGGGAGCGGCACAAGACGTCCTGGCATGATGGCGCCAGCATAGACGCCGACCACCTCGCCTCGGCTGATGCGCCGGTTGGCAACCACCATGGACTGGCCGACCAGGGCCCGCTCACCGGGCGCACGCATGTCGGCCTCGGTGAACAGTCGCCATTGCAGCTTTTCTTCATACAGCCGCGCGACATGCTCGTAGGCGCCAAACTTGATGTACGGTTTGATCTGCTCGGAGGTGTATCGGCCGCCGTCTTCGAAACGCACGAGGGTCTGGAGCTTCTTTATGCGGATAGGCGTGCCGGCGATGTCCCGGAATGGATATTTGCCGTTATTGGCTCGGTCGTAGACCCCAGGCCGATTGCTGAGAAACGAAAAGCGCGTTTCGCTGCGCATTGCACTCAACTCGTCAGCAGTGAAAGGTTTGACGGGCATCGACTCGGACGCCAGATAGAAATGTTCATCTGCCGCATCGACATCGTCGGGCAGCTCTTCAAGGGCTGACTCATAGTCTTCATCACTCTGCCGCGCCGCCCTGCGGCTTTTACCCGGTACAACGGCGGCGTCCGGCGATGCGCTGAAATCCTCCAGCGAGTACCAGTGCTTGTTCAACGGATCGTAGGCAAGCACTGGACCGGAAGGCTGCAGCTCGCTGGACAACCGGGCCCGATGCAGACCGGTCTCGGCATCGACGCCGATCAGCACCGTACCACCGCCCTGCAAGTCCGCGTATTGGCGCCCCTTGAATAGGCGAAACCCATCAACGTCCGCTTGCGGTAGAGGGGCTGTCGAGGCAATCAGGTAACGCTCCAGCGCGGAGGCTACGACCGTTGGGACGGAACCCGAGGTAGACGGCGTCGGATGGATTTGCACGCTGTGCGGCATGGCTGCAATTTCCATTTGCTGCGTGCTACTGCCGGGTTCGCTGGTATCGGGCGGGGTCTTGCGAATGAACGGACCGGGGGTCAGGTGCGGCGACTCGATACCGTGCGTGGCGGAATCCCGGGATGTGCGTCCAGGGGTGGTGATATCGACTGCGCCCGGCTTGGGCGGCTTGGGTCTGACTGGCATTGACAGGCTTCCTTGCAAAGATTGCGCAGCGCTGGCCGGCCTGGCTGGCGCTACGACCGTCGGCATCCATTGCCAACATGTGCCCGGAAAACTATCAGACCATCCAGCCGGTTCATACCGGGTGAAACACTCGCAAACACTAACCCGGCACAAGCGGGCCGACTCGCGATGAGCCCGAAACAGACCTCATCGCCTCAAACAACTTATTCGACCACCAGCCGCCCCAACCGCTGACGCAACATGCGGTTCTCGGCGCGCAACTGCTTCACCTCATCCAGCAGATCCAGCGCCAGCGCGACGCCTTCCCACTCCAGTTCCAGATCACGGCGCAGCTTCGCCGCGCGCTTGGCCAAGGCCAATTCGTAGTCGGTGAAACGCCATTCCCGGGGCTGCGCGCCCTGAGGTTCGAGGATGCCGTGTTCGACGATTTCGATCACGTAGACGTCCGACAAATCGGCCGCCTCACAGAATTCTGCCAGGTCCAGTTGAACGATCAGGGGGCTGCTCATGATGGGCTACTCCGTCGTCGGGTTCAGAAGTTCTCTCGCGGATTGAAGGCGGCTTTCTTCGCCAGTTCCTGCCACAGCGCCTTGACCTCCTCGTCGGAGGCTTTCGGCATCACGGCCTTGAGCTGCACGAACAGATAACCGCGTTCGCCGGCCTTGTTCAGCAGGCCGTGGCCCTTGGCGCGCATGCGCTGGCCGTTCTGGCTGCCGGCCGGCACCTTGAGGTTGATCTTGCCGGTCAGGGTCGGCACGGCCACTTCAGTGCCCAATGCCAACTCCCATGGAGCCAAGGGCAAGGTGATGATCAGGTTTTCGCCTTCGACATCGAATTTCGGGTGCGGCGCAAACCGGATAGTCAGGTACAGATCGCCATTCGCCCCGCCACCGATGCCCGGTGCGCCCTGGCCCTTCAGGCGAATCCGCTCGCCGTCGGTAACGCCGGCCGGAATCTTCACGTTCAGGCTCTTGCTGGTGTTGCTGACATGCTGGCCGTGCGCGTTGTATTGCGGCACCTGAAAAGTGACTTTCTTCGATTCGTTCGACAGGGTTTCTTCGAGGAAGACCGGCAGTTCCATTTCCACGTCTTGCCCTCGGCGTCCGCGTGATTGGCGGCTCTCGGCGCCACCGAAACCGGGGCCGCGATTGCCGAAGATCGAACTGAAGAAGTCCGAGAAGTCGCCCGTGTCGCCACCGCCACCGCCGAAGCCGCCACGGCTCTGCCAGCCCGGCGGGCCCTGGAACGGCTGACCGTGCTGGCCATAACGGCGCAGTTCGTCGTATTCGGCGCGTTTGTCGGCACTTTTCAGCGCTTCATAGGCTTCCGAGGCGTCCTTGAACTTGGCCTCGGCGTCTTTTTCCTTGCTGACATCGGGGTGGTATTTGCGCGCCAGCTTGCGATAGGCCGCCTTGATGGCCTTGTCGTCAGCTGTCGGCTCCACGCCGAGTATCTTGTAATAGTCTTTGAAGTCCATGGAAGGATCACCATCCGTTATCGATTTCGCGCCGAGACCAGCATGCGCCGATTGGCACATGCCGGGTTGACCGATCTCAAGTTTGTGACCGGGTGGCGCCGCAGAAGTTTATCGGCAGTGGACGACGGTTCTTGCGACCGCCGGTGTGTCTGCCGGCCCATGCCAGCAAGTTTGGGGCGAAGCGGCGCTTTTCAACTGGGTTGGCGCGAAATAGCGGATGACCGGCCTTCGAATCTGCCGCGCACTGGCATACACTGCGCGGCCGTTTTTTTGACCGGAATCCGAAAGACATGAAAGACGCCTCTCCAGCCCGTGCCTGCGGCATCGACTTCGGCACGTCCAACTCCACCGTCGGCTGGCTGCGCCCCGGCATGGACACCATGATCGCGCTGGAAGACGACAAGATCACCCTGCCGTCGGTGGTCTTCTTCAACATCGAGGAACGTCGCCCGGTCTACGGTCGCCTGGCCCTGCACGAGTATCTGGAAGGCTACGAAGGTCGGCTGATGCGCTCGTTGAAAAGCCTGCTCGGCTCCAAGCTGATCAAGCACGACACCAGCGTCCTCGGCACGGCGATGCCGTTCAAGGACCTGCTCGGGCTGTTCATCGGCCAGCTCAAGAGCCGCGCCGAAACCGCCGCCGGTCGGGAATTCGAGCAAGTGGTGCTGGGTCGTCCGGTGTTCTTCGTCGATGACGATCCGCTGGCTGACCAGGAAGCCGAAGACACCCTGGTCGAAGTGGCGCGCAAAATCGGTTTCAAAGATGTGTCGTTCCAGTACGAGCCGATCGCGGCAGCGTTCGACTACGAGTCGACCATCGAGAAAGAAGAGCTGGTACTGATCGTCGACATCGGCGGTGGTACCTCTGACTTCTCGCTGGTGCGCCTGTCGCCCGAGCGTCGTGGTCTCGACAACCGTCACGATGACATCCTCGCCACCGGCGGCGTGCACATCGGCGGGACCGACTTCGACAAACAGCTGAGCCTGCAAGGCCTGATGCCGCTGTTCGGCTACGGCAGCCGCATGAAGAGCGGCGCCTACATGCCGACCAGCCACCACATGAACCTGGCGACCTGGCACACGATCAACTCGGTGTACTCGCAGAAATCCACGCTGGCGCTGGGCAGCATGCGTTACGACATCGAAGACACCGGCGGCATCGATCGCCTGTTCAAGCTGATCGAACAGCGCGCCGGGCACTGGCTGGCGATGGAAGTGGAAGAAACCAAGATCCAGCTGACCCACGCCGACAGCCGCCACGTGCCGCTGGACCGCATCGAAGCCGGGCTGAGCGTCGAGCTGAGCCGCGCGTTGTTCGAATCGGCGATCGAGGCCTTGCTGGAGCGTGTGCGTGGCAGCGTTACGCAGTTGTTGAATGACGCTGGCGTGGCGGTCGATCAGGTCGACACGGTGTTCTTCACTGGTGGTTCGAGCGGCATCCCGGCCCTGCGCAACAGCGTCTCGGCAATGCTGCCGAACGCCCGGCATGTCGAAGGCAACATCTTCGGCAGCATTGGTAGCGGTTTGGCGATTGAAGCGATGAAGCGTTACGGTTCGATGGCCTGATCACAATCTCTGTGGCGAAGAGCCTTTGTGGAGAGGGGATTTATCCTGTGGCGAGGGGATTTATCCCCGTTGGGGCGCGGACGGGG